>CALHUA010000184.1 GCA_938039915.1 uncultured Anderseniella sp. | reverse complement strand
GGCCTGTTTCGGTCAGTTCCAGTCCTGTGCGGCCGGTTTTAATGAGCCCTTTCCTGGCCAGTGTATCGAACGTTCCCGACCAGTCCTCTTTATAGATCCAATATGCTTCTCCACGAGCCTCAACATTTTCTCGAGATATCGGATTGGACGCTGCTTCCAAAACCGCGATGGATGCCAGAACTTGGATTTCGGCTTCTGTCAGTTTCATGAAATCCTCCCTGCGGGTTTTTCACAGTCTAACCGTACAGAGAAAATTCACAAAATTTGCGTTGGCGTGAGTCCGATTAAGACCAACTCCAAATTGGATGATTGGCTGATTAAAGCGGCCAGACGATCAGGATCATGGGCAGGCCAACTGCCAGGATGATGATCTCCAGCGGCAGCCCCATGGGCCAGTAATCTCCAAAACGATACCCGCCCGGTCCCATGATGATGGTGTTGTTCTTGTGGCCGATCGGGGTCAGGAAAGCACAGCTTGCAGAAACCGCCACACCCATCAGCATGGCGTCCGGGTTGACGTTCAACTGCTCGGCGATTTTGATGGCCACCGGAGCGGCCACCAGCACGGTCGCCACATTGTTCAAGACATCCGACAAGGTCATGGTCACCGCCATCAGCAGCAGCAGTACCGCCCATGCCGGCCATCCGCCGGTCACATCGACGATGGCATTTGCGATCAGCACCGTGCCGCCCGAGGTTTCAATGGCAGCTCCGATCGGGATCAATGAGGCCAGCAGTACGATCACCGGCCATTCAACGGACTCGTAAATCTGCGACAGCGTAACCACCTTGAGCAGGGCATAAATCGCCACACAGGCAGCCAGTGCCACCGGCAAATACACCAGGCCAAGGCTGGCAGCGATGATGGCGATGGCAAAAATTGCGATGGAGAAACCGGCCTTCTCCCGCTGCGTGACCTGCAGCCCGCGTTCGGCAAGCGGCAGGCATCCGAGCCATTGCACGACATCGGGCAGCGCTTCCTTGTCGCCCATCAGCAACAGCACGTCACCGGCTTTCAATTCCAGCTGCCTGACCCTGTCACGAAACGGGCGTCCTTCGCGCGCAACCCCGAGCAGCATGGTCTGCTGGCGGCTTAAAAGCCTGACATCACGGGCAGAGCGTCCTTCCAGCCTGGAACCGGAAGCAACGACGGCTTCGGTCATCGACAGGGTACCGGTCAGGGCGCCCTTGTGCCGGGATGATGATGAATAGGAGAGTTTCAACGCATTGGAAAACTGCTCGAGGCTTTCCGGACCGGCCTCGAGAACCATAATGTCGCCCTTTCGGATTTCCACGCTGCGCGCAGAACCCGGCAGGCGTTCACCGCGCCGGATCAAACCGAGGATATAGACTTCATTTTCATCCGCCACCGGCAGCAGTTCGCGCACCTTCTGGCCGATTGCAGGCGAATTTTCGGGCACCTGCACTTCCATCACATAGCCTTCGAGATTCTCAAGCTCGGCGGCAGACTCCGAACGGGCCTTGTCCAGGGGGATGAGGCGCCAGCCAACAAACGAGATGTAGATGAGGCCGACAGCGGCACATGCAAGTCCCACCGGTGCGAAGTCGAACATGGAGTATGAGGTGCCAATCGGTTCGCCATTGTAGGTGGCGTCGCCCCTGAACTGGGCGATAACGATGTTGGTCGGTGTGCCGATCATGGTGACCATGCCGCCCAGAATGGTGGCGAACGACAGTGGCATCAATGTCGATGCGCGCGGCCTTTTGGCCTTGTCGGCAGCCTGCATGTCCACCGGCATCAGCAGGGCAAGCGCTGCAACATTGTTCATGAAGGCTGACAATGCGCCACCGACCACACCCATGATGGCAATATGGGCCTTGATACCGCGCTGGGCGGAAATGATGTTGCGGGTCAAAAGGTCAACCGCACCGGATTGCGACAGCGCCCGGGATGCAATCAGCACCAGGGCAATGATGATAACGGCCGGGTGGCCGAAGCCGGAAAAGGCAGTGTCCTTGTCCACGACACCGACAATCACGGCCAGCGCAAGCGCGGAAAATGCCACGAGATCATAGCGGATGCGTCCCCAGACCAGTAGTCCGAGTACGCTGCCCATAATTGCGAAGAGGATGATTTGTTCGTTGGTCATGTTGCGCAGCAAGTTAACAAGTGTGGCGTATTTGCCAACCTGCTAATGCTAAAGAAAATGATTATTGAACCTTGAGCGTCAACTGTAGTCCTTGGTGACCACGATGAAGTCGGTGCCCTTGCCGGTTTCCGGCCCGAGACCGGTGTCGGAAATGGCGACGGATGAATGAGCGCCAAGGCGGTGTTCAATGCGGTTACGCACATCGTCGGGAATGGTGAACCGCAAAAATGCATCCAGCCCGGCCTTCGACGTTTCATGCTCGAGGCTGACCGACAGCCATTGCGGCTTGTTCCGGTCACCGTGGTCTTCCGGCAAGGTCAAGAGATGTGCACCCAGCGGTTGTTCGGCGTCCTTGAGTGGAATCGCGATATCAAACAATGGTTTGTAGCCCTGGCGCACATAAAGATGGCCTTCAGGGTAATCTTCCGCGCCGTTTGATGAGCGCAGCGCGTGGTAAGTGGCGTCGTTCAGCACACCGTTTGCCGGCAAGTCGATCGATTTCTGGAAATTGTGAATGGCCCGCCAGGTCTTGCGGCCCACATAGCCATCGGGCTTGCCGGCCTCAAAGCCGAGCTTGTTGAGGATTTTCTGGCCATTGAGGGTTTTTTCGCGGCCGGTCAGGCGGGTGAGCAAAACCCGCAAGGGCGGTTTTGAAGCCGGCGTCGAATATTTGCGTGTCTCTATCATGGACGCAGTCTTCAAAAGACCGGCATGTGCCACACCGACCGGGGTTGCCGGCGTGTCGGCAATGATGACGTGCCGGTCACTGGTTTCCAGATCGAACAGCTGTTTTGCGAATTCATCGGGCATGCGTATGCAGCCGTGCGAAGCCGGGTATCCGGGTAATTCGCCGGCATGCAGCGCGATGCCGCTCCAGGTCAGGCGCTGCATGAACGGCATTGGCTCGCGAACATACAGGTTGGACCAGCGGAACTTGTGCTTTCGCAGCACCGAGAAAATGCCGTGCGGAGTTTCCTTGCCTGGCTTACCGGAAGAAATCGGGCTGAAGCCGATCTGACGCTGACCTGAAAAAACCTGCATGGATTGTTGCTTGATGGAAACCAGCACCTGCAGTGTTTCAGCTGTGGCGGACGGCTTAATGGGCGTAAACGGCGGGACCGGCCTGGGGTTCGCCGCCAGCAGTCTTTTGCGGTGGGACGGAGAACCGGCGGCAAAAGCGGTGGCGGCCGTCAGCATCAGGCAAGCGTTTGCAGTGACGCCAGAAATGAGGCGCCGCCTGTTTATGCCTGATCGCCTACTCAAACAAAGGCCCCGTGGCAGTGCTTGAACTTCTTGCCTGATCCGCACGGACATGCCTGATTACGCCCGACCGGGCCCCAGGTCATGGGGTCTTCCGCATTGAACCCTTCAGGCTGGTCCGGGGAAGGCGAAACCGCGGCAGACAGCACTGTTCCGGGCGGCAATTCATTACCATGTTCATCGAAATCCTCGATGAACATGTCAGGCAGTTCCTCGTCATCAGGGAACATCTCATCAGCGCCGTTCTGGGAGACTTCAACCCGCAGAAGCTGTCCGGTCACGACGGCACGCAATCGAACGATCATCTGTTCGAACAGCGTGAAACCTTCGGTCTTGTATTCGTTGAGCGGGTCGCGCTGGCCATAGCCGCGCAACTGGACCGCCTGGCGCAAATGCTCCAGGGTAATGATGTGTTCGCGCCACAACTGATCCAGCGATCGCAGCAGCACTTCCTTTTCGATGTATTCCATGATCTCAGCGCCATACTTCTCGCGCTTTTCGGCATAAAGTTTATCGGCGGCTTCCGTCACCCGCTCACGGATTTCCTCATCCGCGATACCTTCTTCGTCAGCCCAGTCTTCGACAGGGAAGTCGATTGCCACCACGTCGCGCAGCTTTTCGCGCAGTTCAGTTGAGCGCCATTGTTCCGGATAGGCACTCGGCGGAATGAATTCGACAACGGTCGAGTCCACCACCTCATGGCGCATATCGTCCACGGTGCCGGAAATCTCGTTGCCGTTCATGATGTCGATGCGCTGTTCGAAGATCACCTTGCGCTGATCGTTCATCACATCGTCGAATTTCAGGATGTTCTTGCGGGCATCGAAGTTGCGTGCCTCGACCTTTTGCTGGGCCTTTGCCAGTGCCTTGTTGATCCAGGGATGGACAATCGCCTCGCCTTCTTCGAGACCGAGCTTCTGCAACATCGAGTCCATGCGCTCGGACCCGAAAATACGCATCAGATCGTCTTCCAGCGACAGGTAGAAGCGTGACCTGCCCGGATCGCCCTGACGGCCGGATCGGCCGCGAAGCTGGTTGTCGATCCGGCGGCTTTCATGGCGTTCTGTTGCGATGACAAACAATCCACCGGCATCAAGTGCCTTTTTCTTGTGTTCGGCAATTTCAGCATTGATCTTTTCAATGGCGGCGTCGCGTTTCTTGCCTTCCGGCACATCGCCAAGTTCGTTCTCAATGCGCATGTCCGCATTGCCGCCAAGCTGAATATCGGTGCCGCGGCCGGCCATGTTGGTGGCAATGGTAACGGCACCCGGGACGCCAGCCTGCGAAATGATCTGCGCTTCCTGTTCATGATAGCGCGCATTCAGAACATTGTGCGGAATTCC
>CALHUA010000183.1 GCA_938039915.1 uncultured Anderseniella sp. | reverse complement strand
ACGTCGATGAGGACGCAGGCATCGGCCGGGTCTATCTGCCGCGCGAACTGCTTGAAAAACACGATGTGGACTATTCAGAACCGCTGAAAATAACTTCGCAGCCGGGCTATGTCGCCATGTGGCGGGAACTGGCCGAGATTGCACATGGTGAGTTTGTGGATGCCGAAGGCGCGATGAACCTGTGCCGCAAGGACGTCATGCGCCCTGCCCGCATCATGAAGGCTGTCTACCAGCGCAATCTCGAACGCATGATGGCGCTGCCGGATGACACGCTGGCTGATCCGAAAGTCTCAAAGCGCCTGGTGGGATCGAAAGAAAAGCTGCTGATCGCCGTCCGGCACGGCTTCTTCTAGAACCATGGCAACCGCACATATCATTGGCGCAGGCGTCGCCGGCCTTGCTGCAGCTGTCGAGTTATCCACAGCTCAGTTTCGCGTCATTGTCCACGAACAATCCGGTCAGGCCGGTGGGCGCTGCCGCTCGTTTCATGACAACACGCTCGACTGCATCATCGACAATGGCAACCATCTGCTTTTGTCAGGCAACAAGTCGGCACTGTCGTACCTGGACACCATCGGTGCATCCGATGAACTGATCGGACCCGAACACGCGGAATTCCCCTTTGTCGACCTGAAATCCGGAGAGCGCTGGTCAATCGAGCTGGACCGGGGCCCGATGCCATGGTGGATACTGGACAAGGATCGCCGGGTTCCCGGTACGCGGCTTTCCGAATACCTCAGTGGATTGAAACTGCTGTCCGCCGGAAACCGAACCGTACAGCAATTGTTCGCCGGCCAGGGCCAGTTGTATGAGCGGTTTTGGGACCCGTTCACCATTGCCGTCATCAATACCAGCGCGGACCAGGCTGCAGCACGGCTGTTGACCCCGGTGATACGCGAAACGCTCGCCAGGGGTGCGGCATATTCAAGACCGCTTATCGCGCGCCACGGACTGTCCACAACATTCGTGACCCCGGCCATCAAATGGCTTGAAAACCGCGGCTGCGAGGTCCGTTTCAACGATCGGGTGTCAGCCATTTCAATGGACGACCGGCGGGTCACCGCGATCGAGACGGGCAAAGGCACAGAGCCGGTAAACCCCGGCGACGTTGTGGTCATGGCGGTTCCGGCCTGGGTTGCGAAATCCCTGATAGCTGATGTTTCTGTTCCAGACGCGTTTGTGCCTATCGTCAACGTTCATTTCCGGGTCGCCAATCCGCGCATGCCTTTGATGAAAAAACCGCTGCTCGGCATGTTGAACTCGCTGTCGCAATGGCTGTTTGTGCGTGATGATGTGGCGTCCGTTACAATTTCTGCAGGTGACGAAGCTGCCAGCCGCGAGGCGAGCGACATTCTGGACACGGTATGGCGTGAAATCGCTTCGGAAATCGGTCAGGATCCGGACAACATGCCGACACGCGCGCGCGTCATCAAGGAGCGCCGCGCCACTTTCCTGGGTACACCGGAGCAACTTGAAAAACGTCCATCTTCGTCAACAAAATGGCCAAATCTAGTGCTTAGTGGGGATTGGGTAGATAACGGGCTTCCTTCCACCATCGAAGGATCGATCAGATCGGGGCAAACCGCCGCACGACAGCTGGTTCAACGCATTGCGAGTTGACTCCGCCGGCAATTTTCTTTCTTTAGGTAAGCACCGGTAGTTGAGAGGGCGCGACTCTTCTGTTTGGTGTAATTTGGTTGAGGTAACATGCAGTCAAACGTTTACGTCCTGCGTCCCGAACTCGGGACTTCACCGACGCTTGTCTCCGATAGTGCAAACACCGCGCGTGACGCAGGTGACCATCTGCTTGCCATGCAGCAGGAAGACGGACACATCGTCTTCGAGCTGGAAGCAGACGCAACCATCCCTGCGGAATACATCTTCCTGAATCACTTCCTCGACATGCGAGAGCCGGAGCTTGAAATCGAGTTAGGCGAATATCTGCGCTCGCTGCAGTCGAAAACCCATGGCGGCTGGCCGTTGTTTCACGAAGGCGGTTTTAATATTTCGGCTTCGGTGAAGGCGTATTTCGCCCTGAAGTTGCTCGGCGACGATGCCAACGCCCCTCACATGATCAAGGCACGCAATGCTATTCTGGCCCATGGAGGTGCCGAAAAGTCCAACGTGTTCTGTCGCTATTCACTGGCTCTGTTCGGACAAATTCCATGGCGCGGCGTTCCCGCCATGCCGGTTGAACTTATGCTGATGCCGAAGTGGTTTCCGGCAAATATCTGGAAATTTGCCTACTGGTCGCGCACGGTAATCGCGCCTTTGACCATTTTGGCTGCGCTGAAACCGATGGCGCGCAACCCGATGAACGCGTCTTGCCGGGAGATTTTCTGCGAGCCGCCGGAAGACATCAAGGTATGGAACTTCAACCATACCGGCAGCCGCTGGGGTGAATTTTTCCTGCAGATAGACAAGCTGCTTCATCCGGCGGAGAAACACATCTTTCCGCGCATGAAGTTCCGCAAGTGGGCCATCCAAAGATCTCTCGACTTCATCAAGCCCCGGCTGAACGGAGAAGACGGTCTTGGCGCGATTTTCCCTGCAATGGCCAACACGGCGATGGCCTATGACGCGCTTGGCTATAGCCCGGATCATGAAGATTTCATCACTGCGCTCAGTTCATGCCGCAAGATGGTGACCGAGAACCGTGAACTTCGCGGTGACAAGCCACGGTATGTACAGCCGTGCGTGTCTCCGATCTGGGATACGTCACTTGCGGCTCACGGACTGCTGGAAGCCGGCGTTGAACCTGACGATGAGCGAATCATCGCCATGTGCGACTGGTTGCGCGACCTGCAGATCCTGGACGTCAAGGGCGACTGGGCCATCAACGCACCCGACCTGGAACCGGGCGGATGGGCATTTCAGTATCGCAACGACCATTATCCCGACGTGGACGATACGGCCGTCGTCGGCATGTTGTTGCACCGAGTTGATCCTGAGCGCTATGCAGAAAGCATTCACCGCGCCGTTGTGTGGATCGAAGGAATGCAGAGTACCAATGGTGGCTGGGGTGCATTCGACATCGACAATAATGCTGACTTCCTGAACACCATTCCGTTCGCAGACCATGGCGCATTGCTTGATCCGCCGACGGTGGATGTGACAGCGCGCTGCCTGTCTTTCCTGGCACAGGTCGGCTATGAGCGCGACCATCCCTGCATTCAGCGCGGCATGGCATATATGCGCGATGATCAGGAAGAAGACGGCTCCTGGTTTGGCCGCTGGGGCACCAACTATATCTACGGCACATGGTCAGCGCTGAACGCGATTAACGCGGTTGGTGAGGACATGAACGCGCCGTATGTGCGCAAGGCGGTCAACTGGCTTATCGCACAGCAGCGCGACGATGGCGGCTGGGGCGAAGACGGAGCGACCTACTGGAAGGAGCGCCGCGGCGAGGCCAAGGCATCCACGCCTTCACAGACAGCCTGGGCCATGTTGGGCCTGATGGCAGCCGGCGAAGTCACCCACACAAGCGTGGCTCGCGGCGCACAGTTCATCAATGAAGCGCCGCGCACAGACGGAAAATGGGACGAGCCCTGGTCCACTGCCGTGGGTTTCCCCCGTGTGTTCTACCTGCGCTATCATGGCTATTCGTCGTTTTTCCCGATATGGGCATTGGGACGCTATGCCAATTTGATGCGCGGCAATACGCGCAAGGTTGAATGGGGCATGTAGGGTTTTCCGGATCAGCCGGTAAAACAGCCTCTTTGCTTTTGAAATTTCATCTAACACAAAAGGCGGGTTGACGAACCCGCCCTACTGTTGCACTTGCTTTGCCTCAAATGGCGACTTCAGATCACATCAGACCCATCGGCCTCATAACAGCACTGGCACAGGAGTACTCTGTCGTCAGCGGCACGGTCGCCCCTGCACGCGACCGGCTTATTGCCGTGCAGTCAGGCCTGGGCCGCGCAGCAGGGTTTCTCGCGGCGGCGGAACTGGGCCGCCAGGAAAAGCGATTGTCCGGCCTGGTATCGATCGGGTTTTGTGGCGCACTCGATTCGGTTATCTCCACTGGCAGCATTATCCTGCCAAACGCTATAATCACCGAGGAAAACGAACGCTTCAACACGGATACGGCCTGGGCATCAGCAGTAGCAGGCAAGATGGCAGGCTTGCCGGTCGTTACAGAAAGAGCCATCTACTGCGCCACAGAAATTATTGAAACCGAAGGCGGCAAACAGGCCACCCATTCACAATGCGGTGCCTGCGCTGTGGACATGGAAAGTGCCGGTATCGCGCACGCGGCCACACGGTTCAACATACCGTTCATTGCCATTCGCGTCGTGCTGGATGAAGGCACGGACACCCTGCCCGAGGCGACGCGGGATGCCGTGCATTCTGATGGGAACCTGAATATCCGCGGCTTGCTGCGCGGCCTGGCCTCGCGGCCACAGGATGTCGGCGGCCTGATACGGCTTGCCGGCAAGTCAGGCAAGGCGCAAAAACGGCTCAGGGCCGTGTGTGAGGCCCTGCTGCCGGATTTCAGCATACCGGGTTAGGGTCATGAAAAAGCCCGGCACATCGCTGCACCGGGCTTTTCCCTATTCGTGAGGTATAGAGCTTCCGGATTTACTCCGCCGCCACTTTTGGCGCGTGTATTTCCTTCATGACCTTTGTGACGTGCTCTTCATGCAAGTCGTAATCAGCCTTGCGGGCATGGGTCAGATCGATTTCCGGCGCGAAATCGCCATCTGTCTTCACACCGCGAATGGCAACTGCCAGCGCCTTCAGCGGGTTAGCCGTTGCGTCAAGAGCAGCGGTTGGTTCAAAGCCGCAGTGAGCCATGCAGTTGGCGCATTTTTCATAACGCCCGGTGCCGTAGGCTTCCCAGTCGGTTGTTTCGATGAGTTCCTTGTAGGTGGAGACGTAGCCTTCGCCAAGCAGATAGCACGGCTTCTGCCAGCCAAATACATTACGGGTCGGCATGCCCCACGGCGTGCACATGTACTCCTGGTTGCCGGCGAGAAAGTCGAGGAACAGGGTCGAATGCGACAGCTTCCACTTCTTGCCCTTGCCGTGCTTGAACACCTCACGGAACAATTGCTTGGTCTTGCGGCGCGACAGGAAGCTCTCCTGATCAGGCGCACGCTCATACATGAAGCCTGGTGAGATCGAGACATTGACGCCCATCTCGGTGGTCATGTCGAGGAACTTGGCGATATCTTCCGGCTCATGTCCGTCAAAAATGGTCGCGTTGGCGTTGACCTGGAAACCCTTCGCCTGTGCAGCCTTGATCGCCGAAATCGCACGGTCGTAGACACCGGTCTGGCAAACCGACTTGTCGTGGTGATCCTTGAGACCGTCAAGATGCACGGAGAAGAACAGAAACGGAGACGGCTTGAACAAATGCAGTTTCTTTTCGAGCAGCAGCGCATTGGTGCACAACGACACATATTTTTTGCGCGCCACGATGCCTTCAACGATTTCACCAATCTCCTTGTGGATAAGCGGTTCGCCGCCGGGAATGGCTACAATCGGTGCGCCGCATTCATCGACTGCCTCCAGGCAATCCTTGACTGAAAGGCGCTTGTCGAGAATCGGTTTCGGATAGTCGATCTTGCCACAACCGGCACAGGCCAGATTGCATTTGAACAGCGGCTCAAGCATCAGCACCAGCGGATAGTGCTTGTTACCTTTGAGCTTCTGCTTCATCACATAGGCGCCGACGCGCGCTTGCTGCATTAACGGTACCGACACAGGTCTACCACCTTTTGTTGTTCGAACTTGAAAACGCCCCCGTAAATCAGAAGACATGTTCTTAATTATGACCTCACAGCGAGGTCAAGGGTTTCCGGTCGTGGTGTGCTCTTTAGCCACTGGCGGATCGGTTCTTTCTCATAAATGCCCAGTGCATAAGCTGAGGCAAGACTACCAGTGTACAAATCAGCGTGACCAGGATGGCTATGGTCAGCATTTCCCCCATGCTTGACATGCCGCGATGGCCGGACAGCCACAAAGTACCGAACGATCCAATTGTCGTGAGGGCTGAAATCAGCACTGCTCTTGGAGTGGATGTGCCGGTTACATCTGTTGCCACGGTCTCTTCACGGGCGCGCATGACATAGTGGATGGAAGAATCGACCCCCAGCCCCAGCAGCAGCGGCAGCACGATGACATTGGCGAAATTGAACGGTGAGCTGAACATGACCGTGTATCCCACCATCAGGCACGCGGCCAGCACCAGTGGCGAAAGCACCAGCAACACGTAACGCACGCGCTTGAACGCGGGCCATGCCAACAGCACCACCATCACCAAGGCGGCAAGCGTCGCCAGGATCATGGCCCGCGCCACCGCGTCGGCAGAGCCCGCAATATCGACAGGTGAGCCGGAAACCTCAGGATCCACGGTTTGCAGGGCTGTTACGAATTCTTTCAAATTTCCCGAATCGCGCATGTTTTTCGCAGGAACCACCTCAAGCCGCCATCTGCCATCCGGCGCTACAAACCGCTCGCGCAAAGTTGTCTGCAGGGCCTCCACACTTACCGTGTTGGTGGTGGCCAGGCGATTGATGTCGGCCAACATGTCCGGCAACCGGACAAACAATTGCCGTTCGAGTTTTGCCGTGGCTGCACCGTCATCATCCTTGTGTTTGCCGTCAAAGGCTTCAATGGCATTCTCCAGACGCTTCGCTGATGCTTTCAATTCAGCTGGCGCGTCCTCTACACCGGACAGCGCTTTCATGTTTCTGGAGATGCTGGAAAGCATCCGTTGGCGCACTTCATCACCGACGTCCGAACCGGAGTTCACCACCCGCGGCATCACATCGCGCAAGGGATTGAGTTCTGCCAGCTTGGCGGCCTGGTCGTCCGGCAGAAAGTCGGAAATGGCATGAACCTTCTTGACCTCGGGCAGTGCGTTCAGTTTTGCGACCATCTCACCCGCCGGTTGACCCGGTTCAACGAGAACCTGACCGGCGTAGATTTCGCCGGGCTGGTCTTCGAGGATTTTCATGAATGCCTTGACGGTTGGCGCAGCCGGGTCCTTGAGATTTATCGGATCGCCGTCAAAACGCGCATCTGAAAATGTGAACAGGGACGCCGCCGCAATGCCCAGTATGACCAGTGTGGCGCCCGTGCGAAGCCAGGGTGTGCGAGAGGACCTCTTGCCGTTCACTGACTTGAGGTGGGCCATGTTGCGGGCGAATTTCTCCTGCTTGCCGGGCAGCAGTGTCAGAATGGCCGGTATCAGCGTGATGGAGGCGACAAACGCGATCACCAGACCGCCCGCGGCGATGATACCGAGTTGTGCCATGCCGACAAAATCGGTGGGTGTGAAGGCCAGAAAAGCCAGCGCGGTGGTCACTGTGCACAAGGCAAGAGCCGGACCGGTCTTGCGCACCGCGCTTACGGCGGCATCAGGGCCTGTTTCACCCTTTGCCCGGTGTTCGGCAAATCGCAAGACAACGTGAACCGCATAATCGATACCAAGTCCGATGAACAGCACCGCAAAGGCAACCGATATCATGTTCAGGTAACCGACGCTCAAGGTGGCGAACCCGGCATTGATCAGGAACCCCAGTATGATCAGGCTGAGTGCCGGAACAATCAGCACCATGGCCGGCAAACCGAAGAACACGGTCAAGGTGACCAGCGTGAATGATATAATGCCGGCAACGGCCGCGCCCTTGGTCACAGCTTCGAACTCTTCCGCGTTCAGGGCTGCTTCACCGGTCAACTCCACGGTGACCTTGCCGTCTCCAGTTATCGCAGGATCGGCCATCAGCTTGCGCGCTTCCGCCATGGGTTTTGCGGCCGACTCGATTTCGGAAAAGTCCAGGATCGGCTGGCTCAGCACGAACCAGCGTTTTTCGGTCAGCGCCGGTCCGTCGCCGGTTCCGCCCAGGCCCGACCAGTCCAGCGGGACCGAGCGCCCGGCGGTTTCCCCATCCACCGTGCTGGCAATGGCGTTCAGGAATACCTCAACGCCTTCCGGTGCCCTGCCCGCCTGGGTGTAGGCGGTAATCTCATTCAGGACACCTGACAGCCCAGCCATGTTCGGTTGATCTGCAAGCGCATTGAAGGTTGGCGCGGACTCCTTGATTTTGTCCGCAATTTTTTTCACGTCCTGTGTATCGGCGTACAAGATGCCGTAATCATCGAAAAACGCACCGACACCGGGCGCGACTACATGATGAAACAGGTCCGGTCTGGCCAGCAGGGCCTTTTCAACCCGTTCGGCACCTTTGCGGCTTTCCTCCGGGTCATCGCTGTCCACAATGAACAGGAAATTGTTCTCAACCGCGGGGAACGTCCTGGAGAACTGCTTGTACTTCTGGCGGAAGTCCAGGCTGTTGGAGATCATCAGGCCGGGATCTGTGTCGACTTTCAGTTTGGTTGCAGCCAGGCCGGCACCAAGGGCTGCCAGCATGATGAATACAACGACAACGGTCCAGGCACGGTTGCTGCAGGCGCGTGCGATGTGTGCAAACGCCTCACCCGACTTCAGGGCCGCAACGACACCGCCGGTTTCCGGACGGACGGTCTGGTTTGCGGTATTGTCTTCGGGTTCAGATACGCTGGCTTCAGTGCCGACCGGGTCGGGGGCTGGTGTCTTGAGGTCCTTTTCGGCCGCTGACTTCCTGGCTTTCCTGGCAGGTTTCTTGCGCGCAGCAGACTTGCGGGCTGCCGACTTGCGCGCCGTACGCTTGGTCGTCGTCATGCGCTGGCCCTGGCCTTTTCATCCGGGCGCGCCAGCGCATTCTTGGCGATGCGGGTCAGGCTCTCCCACGCGGGGCCCGGGAACTTGTGAAGATCAGCCATGACCTTGTCGAAACCGGAAACAAACCAGTCAACATCGGCCTCATTGATGGTCAGTGGAGGAATGAGCTTGATGGTGGTCATGCGGTTTCCGGCCACCTGGGTCAGAATGGCGTGGTCTTCCAGCAGAGGGATGGTAACGGCCTGACAAAACAGGTCCTCGTTCAGACCATTGACCGTTGCCCAGGCCGTTCGCAGCTTGAGGGATTTCGGTTTGCCGAATTCAACTGCCAGCATCAGTCCGCGCCAGCGTACTTCTTTCATGAACTCGTACTTCGGAACCAGTGCAGACAACTTTTCGCCGAGCAGATTGCCCATGGCAGTTGCGTTGGCACACAGGTCCTCTTCATCGAGCACGTTCATGGCAGCAAGAGCCGCGGCCATGGCAAAGTTGGACTTTCCGAACGTTGAAGAATGAACAACTGCCCGATCAAGCGATGAAAACACCTTGTTGTAGACGCTGTCTTTCATCAGCACGGCGCACACAGGCACGTAGCCGCCCGACAGGGACTTGGACAGTATGATCAGGTCAGGTTCAACGCCATCTTCGTGCTGAATTGCCAGGAACTTTCCGGTGCGGCCAATGCCGGTCTGAACTTCGTCGACGACAAACAATGTGCCGTATTTCCTGCATAGCCTGCCCGCACCGGCCAGGTAGCCAGCCGGTGGAATGTTCACGCCCTTGCCCTGAATTGGCTCGACGAAAAACGCCGCAACATCGCCCTTTGCAAGCACTGCCTCCAAAGCGTCCAGATCCCCAAACGGCACCTTGTCGGTCCCCAGCAGTTCGCCGAACTTCTCTCGGAACACGTCTCCGCCGTTCAAGGCGAGTGCGCCTGACGTCAGGCCATGAAAGGCGGAACTTGCAAACACCAGCTTGTCCCGGCCGGTTGCCCGGCGCACGAACTTGATGGCAGTTTCATTGCCTTCGGCACCGGTCGAACAGAAGTACACCTTGTCCATCCCATAGCCGCAGCGTTGTTTGAGTTCGCGCGCAACCAGCCCGCACAGGATCGGGGTTTCCATCTGGACGAGGGAACAGAGGTCCGCATCCATGAAGTCCTTCACGACCTGGCGGATGTCCGGGTGATTCCGGCCCATGTTGAAAGCCCCGTACCCGGCCAGCATGTCCAGGTATTTACGGTCCTTGCTGTCCCACATATATGCGCCGGATGCCCTGACATAATTTTTGTCAAAACCGATTATTTTCAATGCCCTGGCAAAGCGCGGATTGACGTGTTCCGAATACAGCGCGTTGTTCGCACCGGTGTTTTCTTCAACGATTTTCTTGATATCGAGAGGCATTTGTGCCGCATCTCCACGCCGGAATCTGTGAATTCAGCACGTCTTTTACACACAGTCGCCGCATAACCCCATGCGACCTAGGGTCCAAAACCCTGTTTAAAATCGTAAAAGAGTGCAATCCGGTTTCAGTTGAAAGGCGTAACTACACAGACAGCACTATCGTCTTGATATATTCATAATTGCTATATATCAATTTGATATACTACGTCGCGCCGCCACGTTAATTGAATGGGATATCGTCATATGAATGTGCGCACATTGTGTCTGGGCATCCTCGCGTTTGACGAAGCCTCCGGCTATGAAATTAAAAAAGCGGTTGAAGATGGAATGTTCTCGCATTTCATCGAGGCGAGCTATGGCTCGATATACCCTGCCCTCACGCAGATGCTGGCAGACGGCCTGGTCAGCGTGCGCGAACAGGCGCAGGAGGGCAAGCCGCTCAAAAAGGCCTATTCGATTACCGAGGCCGGTCGCAGAGCCCTTAAGAATTCGCTGCACGAACTGCCGCAACAGGACAAGTTCAAGTCGGAATTTCTGTTTCAGGCCCTGTTTCGCGACCAGGTCGACCCCCAGCATCTGGAAGCCGTTTTCAACGGCCAGATGGAGTATCTATGCGACGAGCTGGCCACCATTGAGGAATGCCGCCAGTCACTGGAACCGGGTTCCGGTCATGCCTTCGTAAACGGCTACGGACACGCTGTGGTGTCAGCCGCCATTCAATACATGGAAGAATCACGCAGTTCACTTGGCCTGCCGCGGAAGCCAATTTCGAGTGATGCGGCCGAGTAACAGATAATTTTTGAGAACGGTTCAGGTAACAATGTCAAAATCCTATTTATGGTCGGCGATTTTCGCCCTGGCGATCGTTGGATGGTTCGGTTCGGGTTATATCTTGCCAGCAAATGGTGATGGCGACACATCCTCGACCGAGCAGCAGCTGAAATCGCAGGCGAAAGCCGAAGAACTGGCCAAACTTTTCCTGGTCGGTGTCAGGCAAAGCAAAGCTGTAGAACGCGTCAACGTTTTCCCGGTGCGCGGCATCACGGAAGCCTCGCGGGTTGTGGAAGTGCGCGCGCGCACCAACGGCATTGTGGAAAAGCAGTCGTTTGACGATGGCGACAGGGTTCGCGCCGGCGACCTGCTCTGCCAGCTGGACACCGGGGCCCGCAAAGCCCAAATGGCACGCGCCAAGGCGGCACTGGCCAGCGCCAGCCGTGATCTTGACGCAACAACAAAACTGGCCCGCAGCAATTTCGCCGCCAGGGCCAAAGTGGCGTCTGACAAGGCCGCGATGGAACTGGCGCAGGCAGAACTTGCCCAGATTGAGCTGGACATGAAGTGGACCCAGATACGCGCGCCCATCGAGGGTGTCCTGCGTGGCAAACCGGCCCAGTCCGGCAACTATCTGCAATCAGGCGCGATGTGCGCCAAGGTGCATGTCATGGATCCCCTGATTGTCGCGGCACAGGTACCGGAACGGCTGTTGCCGAACGTTACGGAGGGCATGCAGGCCGGCGCCAAGCTGGTCACCGGCGAAACCATTAAAGGCAAGATCACATCGATTGCCATGGCATCGGATCGTGAAACTCGGACGTTCAGGGTCGAACTGGAAGTCGCCAATGCCGGTGAAAAACTGCGCGAGGGCATTACCAGCGAGCTTTACATAAACCTGCCGAAGGTGACGGCTCACAAGCTTGCAGCGTCAGCACTGACACTGTCGGATGAAGGCAAGCTTGGCGTGCGCATCGTGGTGGACAAGAACAAGGTGAAATTCGCACCAGTCAAGATCGTGTCCCAGGAAGCAGACGGGGTCTGGGTGACCGGCCTTCCCGAAACCGCAATGCTGATTGTTGAAGGGCAGGACTTTGTTGTGGATGGACAGACTGTCGAAGTTGCGGTTTCAGCGGCGGAGGCCAGCTGATGAACGCTGCACTTGCCGCCATACTGTCGCGTCCGCGCGCGGTCCTCTCGATGATGGTTGTCATGCTTCTGGCCGGCGTCTGGAGCTTCGTGGAAATTCCAAAGGAAGCCGACCCGGACATTCAGATCCCTGTCGTCTATATTTCTGTGCCACTGCCCGGCATCAGTCCGGAAGACTCAGAGCGCCTGCTGGTCAAGCCGGTCGAGGAGAAACTGCGCGGCCTGGACGGCGTCAAGGAAATGACCGGCATTGCGTCGGAAAGCCATGGCGGAATCCTGGTCCAGTTTGAGACCGAGGTCGACATCGACCAGGCCATTCTCGATGTGCGCGAGAAGGTCGATCTTGCGAAATCGGAACTTCCGACCGATGCCGAAGAGCCGACCATCAACGAGATCAATTTCTCGCTTGCCCCGACCATCATTGTGTCACTGTCCGGCACTGTTCCAGAGCGTACGCTGTTCAAGCATGCCCGCGAGTTGCAGGACGCCATTGAAGGCATCAATACGGTGCTGGAGGCCAAGCTGTCCGGCCAGCGTGAAGAGATTCTCGAAATTATTGTGGATCCGGTGAAGCTGGAGGCCTATGGCATTTCCCAGCAGGAACTACTCAACTCGGCCAGCCTGAACAACCGGCTGGTCGCCGCCGGCGCTGTCAATTCCAGTGCCGGGAAATTCAACGTGAAAATACCGGGCCTGTTTGAGAATGCGTCCGATATCTTCAACCTGGTCGTGAGATCGTCCGGCGGCACAACGGTCACCCTGGGCGAAGTGGCGGAAATCAAACGGACCTTCAAGGACCGCGACCGCTATGCGGAATTCAACGGCAAACCGGCCATCGCCATTGAGGTGGTCAAGCGGCTCGGCTCAAACATTCTGGTCAACAACAATGAAGTCAAACGCGTCATCGCAGAGGTGACGGCAGACTGGCCGTCTGCCGTCAATGTTGAGACCACGCTGGACCAGTCCCGTCTCATCGCCGATATTCTCGGATCGCTGTCGTCGTCGATCTTCCTGGCGATCCTGCTGGTCATGACCCTGGTTGTGGCGGCCTTGGGCCTGCGCTCCGGTCTGATGGTCGGGCTGGCCATTCCTACCTCGTTCATGATTGGCTTTTTGTTCTTCGGATTCCTGGGCTACACGGTCAACATCATGCTGATGTTCGGCCTTGTCCTGACTGTCGGCATGCTGGTGGACGGCGCGATTGTGATGATCGAGTATGCCGACCGGAAGATGGCGGAAGGCCTGCCCAAGCAGGAAGCCTATATAGCCGCAGCACAGCGCATGTTCTGGCCGATCGTGTCATCCACGGCGACGACACTGGCTGCCTTCCTGCCGATGTTGTTGTGGCCGGGTGTTGCCGGAGAGTTTATGGGCTACCTGCCCCTGACCGTCATTGTGGTGCTGAGTGCTTCACTGATCACCGCCATGATTTTCCTGCCGGCTGTGGGCACGATTTTCGGCAAGGCCGGTTCAACCGACAAGGACAATGCGACACGGCTGGCAGGTGATGGCGAAGGTGACCTTCTGACCATGCCTGGCGTGACCGGCAAATACATTCGCTTCCTGAACGGTGCCATGAAACACCCTGCCAAGGTGCTGGTGGTGATATTACTCGCCATGGGCGGGATTGTGGGGGCTTATGCCGCCAAGCCAACGGGTGTGGAGTTCTTCGTCGAGACCGAGCCGGAAGTTGCCATCGTCTATGTGCGTGCGCGCGGCAACATGTCGAACGAGCAGAAGCTGACCATTGTCCGCAAGGCCTACAACAAGCTGACAGACCATCCCGCGATCGACAACCTGACCACCTATGCAGGCACCGAGACCGGCGGCAATAGCGGCCTTGGCGCATCGCAGGACGTGCCGCCAGATGTTGTCGGCCAGGTGCAGATAGAACTCAAACCGGTCGGCCAGCGGGAAGACTGGGTGACCGTAAAGAAACAGTTCACCGAGGCTGTGCAGGGCATTCCCGGAACCATCATCGAAGTCCGTGAGCTGGCGGGAGGTCCGCAGACAGGCAAGGACATCCGTCTGCAGGTGCAATCTGAAAATCGTGAAGACGCCACCAAGGCAGTGAAACGGGTGCGCGCCTACATGGAAAAAACCATGACCGGGCTCATCGACATTGACGATGACCTTCCCCTGCCCGGTTATGAGGTTCAACTCAAGGTTGACCGTGAAGAAGCCGGTCGTTTCGGCGCATCAGTTGCCGCTGCCGGTTCTCTGGTGCAACTGATAACAAATGGTGCGCTGATCGGCACGTACCGGCCGGATGACAGCCGCGATGAACTGGATATTCGTGTTCGGCTTCCCGAAGACCAGCGGTCGCTGGCAAGTCTCGATACGCTGAAGCTGCAGACGCCGGCCGGACAACAGCCTTTGTCCAACTTTGTCACCCGAGAAATCAAGCAACAGGTCAACACGCTCTACCGGTTCAATTCCAGGCCATCCCTGTTCGTGAAGGCAAATGCCGGGCCGGGCGTGCTGGCCAATGACAAGATCAGTGAGCTGGACACCTGGCTGAAGCAACAGACCTGGGAAAAAGGCGTCAGCTTCAAGTTTCGCGGCGCGGACGAGGATCAGCAGAAGTCGGCTGCGTTCCTGCAGAAGGCCCTGCTCGGCTCGCTGTTCATGATGTTCATGATACTGGTGGTGCAGTTCAACTCATTCTACCACACGGCGCTGACCCTGCTCACCGTGATCATGTCGGCGGTTGGGGTGATCCTCGGCATGCTCGTCATGCGGCACTATTTCTCGATCATCATGACAGGCACCGGGCTGGTCGCGCTGGCCGGTGTGGTGGTGAACAACGCGATCGTGCTGATCGATACATATCAAAGCCTGCTGAAACGCGGCATGACTGTCAAAGATGCGACGCTGCGAGCCGCAGCCCAGCGCATCAGGCCGATCCTGCTGACAACCGTCACCACCATCCTTGGCCTGTTGCCGCTGATGTTCCAGCTCAATGTGAACTTCCTTGAGCGTACCGTGACAATCGGGTCCATGACATCTTCATGGTGGGTACACATGTCCACTGCCATGGTATTTGGCCTTGCCTTCTCAACCGTGCTGACGCTGGTGTTTGCGCCGGTCATGCTGGCGGCGCCGACTGTTTGGAAGGAAAGCTGGCAGCGCATGCGCGGCAGGTTCCGCAAGAGCGGCACAGACACAACAGGCGGCGTCGAAGCCAAGACCGGCAAGAAGCGCAAACCTGCCGACGATGTGCCGGAAGCGTTCCCCCAAGCAGCGGAATAGCCAGGCCGGTTACGAGACCCCGACCGCCGGGATGTCGATCGAAGAAAGCTGGCCTGCTACCCTGGCTGGCAGCAAAAACGGCACTCGTGGCGCGCGTGTCAGGTATTCGTGCAAGCGCCTAAACTTGTCGGGGTCGACAGCCAGCACATCTTCCACGTCAACGTAGGGCGATGATCTCAAGGGCTTAAATGCGAGTGCGGATCGGCTCATTTCGAGGTCATGAAACCTGAAACCGAATTCCCTGGCGAGTTCAGCGTTGTCTGTCGTTGCATAATCAATGAATTCGGCGATATCGCCATGCAGTTTGGGGCGCGTAAAACGAATATTGTCCGGGTTGGCTTGTTCGATACGGCTGATCATTCGCATCAATGCATTGGTTTCAGGCAGGAAAAGTCCATTTTTGTCATCAAAGAACTGCTGCCGGTAACGCTGCAGCAGTGCAATACCTTCGCCGGACAGGCTGACATTCTCTGTAACCCTGCCGGCAGCGGGTTTCAATTCCAGGTCAGGAAAGGCCTTGTGCCAGAAATCACTTACAATATCGCCATCCTGCAACAAGGATCGGTGAAATTCGAAGACCCTCACGGATCCCTGGTTTCTCCAGCACTGCAGCAAATTGGCGTTTGCAACCCGATTGGGCTGCGGGAACTCGGCTGAACCTCTCAGTGCCTGCTGGATCTTCGACGCGAACAGGGATGACGGACGGCGAAGATAGGCAATAATCTCCAGTTTTGAAATCTGTGGAAAAAAATCATGCAGGCGTTCGCAAAAACCCTCAGCCGGAATCGCTTCGAACAGTCTTTCGGCGGACAGGACCAGGGTATCCGGGCAATTGCGCTGCACCGCCGTGCGCAACAAGTCCCAGAGCTGATGAGACCGCTCTGCAACTCTTTGTCTGCTGCCAAACCGTTGCAGCATCCGACGTGGAGTATCGCAGGCAAATTCGACTGTCAGATAATTGTGGACAATTTCACCTGCAAGTACCGGATATAAAATGCCGTGCCGCAGAAGTTGGCGGCTGCGGTCGGCCAGGGACCGCTGGATTGACGTGGTACCCGTTTTGCCGGATCCGATATGCAAGATGACTTTCATAATATGCCGAGAGCTCGCGCAAGCTTGTCCTGGAACCACGCGACCCCTTGCTCGTGGCGCGGGGAAAGCGGACCGGGCCGGTAACCGCCTGTGGCATAATTCTTGTGGGTCTCAATGCAGATGCCGAAATCTTCTTCTACCACTGCAAGATTGCGGGCAATGGTATCTTCGCGGTGAGCGCGCTTCTCATCTGACGTGTCAGCAAAGTAAAAATGATAGATCAGTTCGGTTCGACCCTCGCTCACCGGATTGATGCGCGAGGTATTCATGCCGCCGTCAAACAGCGACAATGTCCAGTTGGGCCACATCCACAACCATTTGCCCTTGTAAAACAGGCCTTCGCGCGGCGGCGCCGTCATGCGGACCAGATTGTCATGGGCTGTTGTCTCAAAGTGCTCAAACTCTATGGCCTGGAAAAAGCCCGGATGAATGCCGGGGATATGGTAACCCTCTACGAAATTGTCGGTGTAGATTTTCCAGTTGGCATCAAACTCCATGCGGCGCTCGGCAACCGCGCGAAACTCCTCGATGGGTTCATCAGCAAGTTCCGGCACTGTTGCCCCCAGTTGCTTTTCCAGGGGCAGTGCCGGATCAATGGCAACAAACACCAACCCACGCCAGGTTTCGATACTGATTGGTTCAAGCGGCCAGTCCTCCATGTTAAAGTCGGCGTCCTCGCCAAACCACGGCGCCTGCCTGAGCGAACCGTCCAGATCATAAACCCAGTTGTGATACTGGCACCGGATCACGTTGCAACGGCCCTCGCCTTCTTCAAACAGGCGGGCGCCGCGATGACGACACACATTGCGGAATGCGCGCAGCACGCCGTCCTTACCGCGAATTGCAACAATTTTTGACCTTGCGATCTCGGTAGCAACGTAGTCACCCGGCTCGGACAGGCGGGAGGCAGGACCGATCAGTTGCCAGCTTGACAGGAAGATGAGCGCGCGCTCCTGCGCAAACACAGCAGGGTCTGTGTACAGGCCTGGATCAAGATTTCTCATTGGCGCTATCGGGCGGCGTATCTAGCAGATCGAGAACCAATTCGGACGGGCGACACAGGCGTACGCCCTTCGGGCTGGCCACGATCGGACGATTGACCAGCACGGGATGGTCCAGCATGGCCGCCAGAATAGTCTCGTCATCCACGTCCGGATTGGTCAGCCCAAGCTCATCTGCCGGTGACTTTCCCGTGCGCAGTGCGTCGCGCGGGCTCAGCCCGGCTGCCGCAAACAGGGCCAGCAGTTGCGCGCGCGTCCAGCCTTCCTTGAGATACTCGATGATCACCGGTTCCTCACCGGATGCCCGGACAAGTTCGATGGTCTTGCGTGATGTGCCGCACGCAGGATTGTGATGGACAACTACCGTCATGTCTTGTCTTCCTCCACTGCCGTTCCATGCGTGTCAAGATCAGCACGATCCGGTTCGGCAACTGTTTCTTCCTCGCCGCTGGCGACGCGTTTTTCCCAGGCGCCCTTCTGGCGCATATAGCTGACAACGGAAACCGGAATAGCCGCGATATAGAGGAACGCTGCGAAGGTCACCATTTCCCAGGTATAGGTCACAAGCAGTGCCGCGATGATGGTCACCGCGGCCAGGATCGGCAAAACCAGTTCTCTCCTGACCCTGCCCACCCCTTTTCCGGAAAAGGTCGGCACGCGCGACACCATGGAAAAGGCAATCAGGGCGATATAGATCAGCACAAAATGAGCTATTTCGCTGCCTGGCGGCAGCAGGTCCAGAAACCCCATGTACATCGGCAGCATGGCAAGCATGGCGCCTGCCGGGGCGTTCACACCGGTGAAGTAGTTGATCTTCCAGGCGGGACGGTCCGGGTCCTCCAGCGCCACATTGAAACGCGCCAGACGCAATGCACAGCACATGGCCAGTGCCAGGGCAACAATCCAGCCCAGGTTCTTCAACGCACTCAGGGACCACATGTAGATCAGCAGGCCCGGAGCCACGCCGAAGTTGACGAAGTCAGCCAGGGAATCCAGTTCAGCACCGAATTTCGATGACCCCTTCAGCGCGCGCGCGATACGTCCGTCCAGAGCGTCCAGCACAGTTGCAAGAATGACGCATGCCACGGCCAGTTCAAACCTGCCTTCAATGCCAAGCCGGATCGCGGTAACACCCGAACACAGCGCCAGCAATGTGACAATGTTGGGCACCAGATACCGCACGGGTATCTGCCGCAGGCGCTGCTCGCCAGTATATGCCGGTTCGTCGTCCTTGTTCATCGGTTCCAGTTTGCCCTCTATAGCTCAGATTCGTCAGGCCTTGCGACCGGTCGGTGCCGGCCCGGAGCCGGACATGTCAGCAAGCACCGTCTCGCCCGCGATCGCAAGCTGTCCGACACAGGCCCGAACCGCGGTGCCTTCAGGCAAATAGACATCAACGCGCGATCCGAACCGTATCAGACCGAAGCGCTGCCCGGTCTGCAGGCGTGCGCCCTGTGAGGTGAAACCGACGATGCGTCGCGCCACCAGCCCGGCAATCTGTACCACACCAATGCGCCGCTTGTCCGGCATTTCCAGCGTCAGGGCCTGGCGCTCATTGTGTTCGCTGGCCTTGTCCAGTTCCGCATTGATGAACTTTCCCGCCACATAACTCATCTGCAGTACCTCACCGTTGACAGGCGAGCGGTTCACATGCACGTCAAACACATTCATGAACACTGAAATCCGGGTCAGCTTGTCGCCTTCCAGAGCCAGTTCCGGTGGTATCGCAACCTGCTCAATGGCTGATATGCGGCCATCAGCCGGCGAGATCACCAGGCTCGGGTCCTGAGGCGTGACACGTTCGGGATCGCGAAAGAAGTAGGCGCACCAGGCGGTCGCAATCACACCTATCCAGCCGAAGAAGTCCGGCAACAGCCAGAACAACACCAGGGTCACCGCCGCGAAAATGGCGATGAAGCGATATCCTTCGCGATGAACAGGCACAAATATCGACAGGATCGAATTCAACATCGGTGGCAACCTACTCCGGCAGTGGCGAATGGTCAGACGTCAACTAGGTAAAGCGCACGGGTCTACAGTGCAAGATGCATCAACACCACATCCAATGATCGCGCATCACGGCCAGGCTCACGCAGTCATTGCGGCCTACTTGTCAGCTTTCAGGCTGAGGGCCATTTCTTCGGCGGTCATGCCGCGGGTTTCATAGTTCTCCGCCAGCTTGCGCAGCGCCTCATCAGCCTCGCGCTGGCGATTCCACATGGACGAATAGACACCGTCATGCTCCAGCAGCTGTGCATGAGTACCACGTTCGGCGATAGCGCCCGCTCCCAGCACAATGATCTGGTCCGCATCAACGACGGTTGACAACCTGTGAGCGATAACCAGCGTGGTGCGATCTTTCGACACCAGTTTCAGTGCGGTCTGGATGTCCTGTTCCGTCATGGTATCGAGCGCTGAAGTAGCCTCATCCAGGATCAGGATAGGCGGACCCTTCAAAATCGTACGGGCAATCGAGACGCGCTGCTTCTCGCCACCCGACAGCTTCAGCCCCCGTTCCCCGACCATGGCATCATAGCCGTCCGGCAGATCAAGAATGAAGTCGTGGATCTGCGCCAGCCTGGCAGCCGCCTCGACTTCTTCGTCAGTGGCATCCGGGCGGCCATAGCGAATATTGTACCGGATCGTGTCGTTGAACAACACGGTGTCCTGCGGCACCATGCCGACGGCGGCGCGCAATGATTTCTGAGTCACTTCGCGGACATCCTGACCGTCAATGGAAATACTGCCGCCGGTCACGTCATAGAACCGGTAGATGAGCCTCGAAATGGTTGACTTGCCTGCACCTGACGGTCCGACGATAGCGAAGGTCTGCCCGGCTGGAACTTCAAAATCCAGCCCCTTCAGGATCGAGCGTTCCTGATCATATGAGAAATCCACATTCGCGAACCGGATAATGCCATCACTGACTTCCAGTTGCCTGGCATCCGGCGCGTCGACGATCTCCTCTTCAACAGACAACAGGTCGAACATCTGTTCGATATCGGCCAGACCCTGGCGGATTTCACGATACACAAACCCGATGAAGTTGAGCGGGACGGACAATTGCATCAACATGACATTGATGAACACAAAGTCACCGATTGTCTGATTGCCGGCCTGCACTTCAAGCGCCGACATCACCATTACGATGGTCATGCCTGTGCCGAAGATCAGTCCCTGTCCGAAGTTGAGCCACCCAAGCGATGTCCAGGTCTTGGTCGCCGAGGACTCATACCGTTCCATGGATTTGTCAAACCGACGCGCCTCCATCTCCTCATTGCCAAAATACTTCACCGTTTCGAAGTTCAGGAGACTGTCGATAGCCTTGGTGTTGGCCTCGTTGTCGGACTCATTCATTTCCTTGCGGATGTTGATGCGCCAGTCACTGGCGCGCACGGTGAACCAGGAATACAACCACACCACTGCTGCGATAACGGCCACATAGCTCCAGCCGTAGGAATAGGCAAAGATTGCGGCGGTGAGCGCAAACTCCAGAATGGTTGGTGCGGTGTTCAGGATGGTGAACCGCACGATGATTTCGATACCCTTGGTGCCGCGCTCGATTATGCGCGACAGGCCACCGGTCCTGCGTTCCAGGTGAAATCGCAAAGACAGCTTGTGCATGTGCTTGAAGGTGCGGAAGGCAAGCTGCCGCACGGCATACTGACCAACGCGCGCAAACAAAGCATCGCGCAACTGGTTGAAACCCCATTGCGTCACCCGGGCCACATTGTATGCAAGCACCAGCATGACCGGCGCCAGCAGCCAGGCGGGGAAAAAATCAGGGGCGTCCGCCTTGCCGTTCAGGGCGTCGGTTGCGTACTTGAAGAAGTACGGCACGATAACGAGCACGAGTTTGGCAACCACCAGAAACAGTGTTGCCCACAGCACACGCATCTTCAGGTCCGGCCGCTCTGACGGCCACATGTAGGGCCACAGATTACGGATCGTACGGAGTGTGGCACCGCTGTCAGCGGAAACTTTTTTAGCTGTCAAAACTGGATGCCTTAGGAGTTATACCAAAGGAATTAGCGGATGGCTGCTGCGAACAACAATCATTGACCAGGTCCCTGATTGCAGAAGATACAGATTGCAGCGCCTGCCTGTTCAATACATAACGCGATTTCGGTCGCCGGGGTTCATAGCTGACCAGTCCCGCCTCGACCAATACTTTCAGATGTTGTGACACAGTGGACTGTGCCAGATTCAGGTGTTCAACCACGTCTCTGCAGCAGCACTCGTCACAGCATGCCAGCCTGCGCAGGATAGTTACCCGCGCCGGATGGCCCAACGCCGCCATGACCGACGCCATGCGGACGCTTCCTTCATCGTCCCGGGCGTCCAGTGGTGCCGGGTCATGCTTGTTGGCTTGCCTATTCATCGTAAATCGACGATATACGATGAAGCCAGCCGCTACAAGGGCCGTATGCCGCATGGCCAATGTCTTTCTGAATTGGCAGGTTGTCAGCTGACCAAGGGACAGTGAGACTCATGAAACCAGCTTACCTGATTGCCGCTCTGGCAGTACTTGCAGCAATTGGCGGCGCATACACCGTCATGCACATGATGCATGAAGGACGTCAGGACATGACCGTGCAGGCAACGGCCGGTCAACTGTCAATCGGCAATGCAACCGCACGCTTCCTGCTCGAAGGCCGTCCTGGCGCGGTATTCCTGAGCATTGACAACAAGGGCAGCGCCGACAAGCTGGTTGCTGCATCTTCCACGTTGTCACCGCGGGTGGAACTGCACACGCACACAATGGACAACGGCATCATGAGGATGCGTCCTGTCGAAGCCATTGAAATTCCGGCCGGTTCGATGACTGAACTTAAATCAGGCGGGTATCACATCATGATGTTTGACGTGAAAACCATGCCGGAAAAAGGCTCAACAGTGCCGCTTACCCTGACATTCGAAAACGCCGGCGATGTGCAAATCGGAGCCATTGCCGGTGATACGGGGGCCACACACAATCACTAGAGCGTCCTGACCTAGAGCCCTTCACCCTTAGATAGACGCGTTTGAATGCATCCGACTGAGTGTCAGTTGCATTCCGCCAATGGGCGCCGGCAGTCGGGATCGATGGATTCCGGAGCGTTTGAGCCGGGAGTTTCAAAAATCTGCCCCGGATAAATCCGGTTCGGATCGCGGATCTGTTCCTTGTTGGCGTCATAAATCACCGTGTACTGGCGACCCTTGCCATAGATCACGCGCGATATCTGCCAGAGATTGTTGCCCGGCTGAATAACGACTTTCCCGGTTGCAGACGCGTCGGCTGCAGGCGTGGTGGATTCTGCCTGACCGGTTTCAGATGTCACAGCAACGGTTCCGGCAGTCGCTGGTTCCGGTTCCGATCTGGCCAATTCTTCCGGTTCATCATCTTCGGTCCCAGCTATCAGATCTGCCGGTTTGACCGGTTCGGCATCAGGTTCGACTGCAGCCACCTGCTGCTGGGCTGTTTCAGGCTTGGCTGGCTCAGCATCAGCTTCGACCGTAGCGGTCTGTTGAGTTGCGTCAGGTTCGGCAGCAGCTGGTGCAACATCAGGCTTGACGGTCTCGGCATCACCCTTGATTTCCGACGTCGGCTGGGATTCCGCGACCTCCGGTTTTTCAGCCACCTGAGCTTGCTCGGCCGTATTCACACTGTCTTGTGCCTCAGTTTCAGTGACCGCCGGTGCTTCGGTCCCAGTGGCCGCGGGCGCTTTGGTCTCAGTGGCCGCGGGCGCTTTGGTCTCAGTGGCCGCAGGCGCTTCGGCTTCGGCTGGTTCGGCCTGGGTATCTGCGGCAGCCACTTTCGCAGTTGCGTCCGGCTCTGCCGCAGCCGTTGACGATGTTTCCGGTTTTGGTTGCTCAACCTCAGTCGTCGTATTGCGTTGGGCTTGCAGGCTGGCAATGCGATCCGCAGACTCACGGAAGAACGGCAGTTCGATGCGCTCTTTTACCTTGCCATCCGCACCGATCTGATCTGTGCGCAAAGTATGCGGACCCGATGCGATTTCACGGCCGGCGGTAAACGACCATGTTCCGTCACCGCGGGCGGTTGCTTCACCGGCAGGCACGTCGTCAACATAGACGCGAACTGTGCTGCCGGGAGTTGATCGGCCTGAAAATGTCGTCAGACCGGCATCATCATAATCGACCACGTCCACATTCAAGCTGCGCCCCGTTGAGGTGACCGCGGGCGCAGTCGCTGTAGCCGGCGGCTCCAAAGCCGCGGTTTTGGATTCAGCAGCAGGCTGCTGGCCGGCCTCGCTGGAAGTGGCGCCCTGTGCAGCCTCAGCCTGCTTGACTTCTGCGGGTTCCGGCTTTTGCAGCACCTTTGACGGCTTCGCGGTTTCACTCAACACAATCAGCGGCTGGGTACCCGGCTGATCGGGCACGGTCAGCGCGACACTCTGTTCGGCCAACTTGACTTCGCCAGCAGCATTTTCAGTTTGTATCTGCATCTGATGGGCGCCGGCGGCCATTGGCTCAGCCGGTATCAGGACCCACTCACCGCGCTCGTTGGCCTGTGTTTCACCGGCGACTTTTTCATTTATCAACAACCGTACGGTCGATCCTGCCGCAGCTCGTCCCGCAAGCACTGCCGAGCCGTCTTCTTCAACCCGGACAATGTCAAAAGAAGCGCCTTCGGGCTCTGCTTCGGCAGCATCCGGTTTTGCGGTGTCATCACCCAGTTTTACGTCAGGGGCTGGCTCCGCAGATGGGGCTGATTCGACTTGCTTGGGTTCAACAGCCGCGACTTTTTCTTCGGGCTTTTCTTCCACCTTTTCCGGGGTGGCCTGTTCAGTTTTTTCTGCAGTCTTTTCCGCTGGGGCGGCAACTGTTTCAGCAGATTGCTGGCTCGCCGCCGGTGTCGATGCGGTCTCGGCGGGCTTGATGTTGACTGTCTGCGAACCTGACGACAGTGACGTCAGAGCCGACGGATCATCCTGCAACCCCTTATAGCTGAGGGCCGCCAGGGCGCCCGCACAAAGCACTGCAAGTGAACTGAACAATACAAGAGGCTTCATTTT
>CALHUA010000182.1 GCA_938039915.1 uncultured Anderseniella sp. | reverse complement strand
AGCTGGCAAGCCGCAGGAAGGGGATAGCAGACGGGCGGGTGTGCTTGCCGTGATCGTTGTGGAAGTCACTTCCCGTCCGGATCCTGGCCGCCCCAGCCCGGTGGTGCCGGGATCAGCATGTCAAGCAGCGCGTAGCTGAGTGTCTTGCCGTGCCGGTCCAGCCTCAGGTTTACATTGACGCCGCCGTCCAGCACGTCCTCCAGCACAAAGTTCATGGCGGCGATATTCGGCAGAACATAACGCGTGATGCCGGATGGCGGGCTGAACGCAAAAGCTTGCCCGCACAGCTCTTCGGTGACATGGGTTTTCAGGTGATCGAAATGCTGACGATCGAACGCGATCACTGAAATGTTCAGCCGGTTGCCCTTGTCACCGGCGCGTCCGTGCGCCAGCAGTCTGACAGGTATCATCGCAGCCGATGTCGGAGCTTCCGTCATGGTGTGTCCTCCAGCAGGTAGCCGCGCGAGATGGCCTCGTTCTGGCGTACCGCGCCTGACACGGTTGCGGTACGCGCGGAGATATTGAGGCGGATGCCGCCGCCGCCGGCCGGGCCGTTCAAATAGAGCGCATCGACCTCGTCGAGCAGCGCCTGCACGTGGTGCCGGTCATCCGATGCAACAGCCATTCTGAGGCGCACATCACGCGGGCGAGGTGTGCTGCCTTCCGTCTCATCGTACATCGAACCGATGATGTCGAAATGCGGATCTGCCGATGGCGCAATGTTTTCAATCCGCTGCTTGAGGATCGAGCGCGCCATCTGCGCCCGCTCAAGACAGGTATCACCCATGTAGGAAATCTCGCCTTCACCGATCCAGCCCTCGTCGACACAGGTCAGGGTTTTCAGCCAGTCCGGCCTGGCATGGCCGACACAGCCGGTCAGCGTCACTTCGTTCTTGGCGGTCTGCTGCATGGCCACGCCCGAGACATCCATGACCACATCAGGCGTGAGGTAGCGGGCCGGGTCGTGAATTTCATACAGCAACTGTTCTGTCACCGTGGCGGTGGTGAGCAGGCCGCCGCCCAGTGGCTTGCTCATTTTCAATCTGTTATGGCCGCGCGCAATGCTTGCAACCGGAGCGCCGAGCCGGGTCAGGCCCGGCACCTGCTTGGCGCCTGTATCGGCAAAATACCCGCCACAGACCTGGGTGCCGCACTCGATCAGGTGGCCGGCCAGGGTGGCCTGCGCCAACCGGTTCCAGTCGATCCATTTTACCTCATGTTCAAACGCCACAGCCCCGACCACCAGCGACGGATCCGCCACCCGCCCGGTAACCACGATGTCGGCACCGGCATCCAGTGCCTCAACAATGCCATTGGCGCCGATATAGGCATTGCGGGATATGGCGCGGCCGCTATGCTCGGTTTCGTTGACCGGCAGTTCGTCGCCGAGCACATAGCCGACCCTGCGGCGCAGGTTGTGCTGCTTGAGGAACCCGGCGATGGCCTCGGCGACCTGCTTCGGCGCGCTGCCGCCAAAATTGCTGATGATCTTGATATTGTTCAGAATGCAGGTGTTGATGCAGGCTTCAAGATAGCCGATGGCCCGGTCGATCTGCCTGCGGTGGCCGTCTTCGGATTGCGCCAGGGCCAGCGTACGCTCGGCCAGGCATTCGAAAATCAGGTACCTGTGTCCTTCAAAAAGTGTCAGCGACTGGGCGGCGATTTCGCCCAGTTCACGCCGGTCGTTTGAAAACCCGGCTCCAGCCGCAATGTGTATGTCGCCCAAAGTTCAGATCCTGCCCCGTTGCGCTGCCTTTATCAGCTGCGCCGCCTCACCATCAATGACGGGTTCACATGATACAGGGATTCTGATCCGGTTATGAAAATGAAAATGCACCGCCGTGTAGACCGCGTCATATCACTGTAACAAATCCCCGGCAGATACGGCTTCACGAGGCGGACAGGATTTTCCAAGTAATGCCAGGGTTTTCAGTGCGGGTGATCGTGCATGCCGTTTTGAAAAACCTCACATTCAAGTGAAAATAATTTCCGTCAAGAAATGTTCACTTGAAAATATTTGATGCGCACATGAAAATTGTGTGCCACGATCCGACCGGAGGGAGACGCACAAATGCATGACATGCAATTGTCAGAGCGGCAGGTCGAGATTGCGGAACTGGTGCGCGAGCACGGGTTTTTAACCGTGGAGAAGCTGGCCGGGCATTTTGGCCTGACCACGCAGACCATCAGGCGCGACCTGAATGCCGTGTGTGATCACGATCTGGCGCGGCGTCGCCACGGCGGCATCGAGAGTTCCGTCAAATCTGAAAACATTGCCTATGAATCCCGCCAGATATTGGCGCGCCGCGCCAAGCTGGCTATCGGGCGTGAAGTGGCCCGCCATATTGCCAACGGATCATCGCTGGCCTTCAGCATCGGCACCACGCCGCAGGTTGTTGCCGAAGCGCTGCTCAAGCACGATGGTCTGCGGGTGTTTACCAACAATCTCAACATTGCCATGCTGTGCTGCAGCAACCTGACGTTCGAGGTCAATATTGCCGGTGGCCGGTTGCGCAATACAGACCGTGATATTCTCGGCAAGGGCATGGAGAGCTTCCTGTCGTCCTACATGGTCGATGTCGGCATTTATGGTGTTGCCGGCGTTGCGGAAGACGGCACGTTGCTCGATTTTTACGAGGAAGAAGTCCGGGCCCGCAATCTCATTCGCGAGAACAGCCGCGAAACCTTCCTGGTGCTTGACCATACAAAATTCGAACGGGTTGCCCATGTGCGCGGCGGCAGTGTCGGGGAGGCGACCAAGGTGTTCTGCAATGCCCGTCCGCCGGAGAACATTCTGAAAATCCTGTCCGCTTCCGGTACCGATCTGATCGTGTGCGGTGAGGAGGCGGAGACATGAGCGGAATCCGCATATCCAGTCTGGTCAAGCAGTGGGATGACGTTCGGGCTGTGGATGATGTGTCATTCGACGTGCCGCAGGGCCGCCTGACTGTTTTGCTGGGTCCATCGGGATGTGGCAAGTCAACCATATTGCGGATGATTGCCGGGCTCGAGGACGCCAGCGCCGGGGAAATTCTCATCGATGGCCGTGATGTGACCCATGAAGACCCGTCGAGGCGCGGCGTGTCGATGGTTTTCCAGTCATATGCCCTGTTTCCGCACTTGAGCGTGCGCGAAAACATTTTGTTCGGACTGAAGGTTCGTCGCGTCCCGGCTGCCGAGCAGGAAAAGCGGTTGGCCGAAGCTGCCGGCATGGTGGGGCTGGAAGAGCTGCTGGACCGCAAGCCGGCCAATCTGTCCGGCGGTCAGCGCCAGCGGGTTGCCCTGTCGCGCACCATTGTGGCCAACCAGCCGGTGTGCCTGATGGACGAACCGCTGTCGAACCTTGACGCCAAGCTGCGGGCTGAGATGCGCGACGAGATTTGCGCCCTGCAGCGCAAGCTGGCGTTGACCATGGTGTACGTGACCCATGATCAGATCGAAGCCATGTCGATGGCTGACCAGGTGGTGCTGCTGAAGGACGGGCAGGTCGAGCAGACCGGCACACCCAGCGACCTGTATGAAATGCCGCGCACCATTTTTGCCGCCGGTTTCCTTGGCATGCCGCCGATGAATGTACTGCGCATCGACCAGGTTTCAGGCTCCGGGATGCCGAAAGGATCTGTGCCGCGCGCAGCGCCGGGCTGGATGCTGGGTATTCGCCCGGAGCATATCCGGATCGCCGATAAAGGATTGCCGGTCGAGGTGGCGTCCACCGATTATATGGGGGCCGAAACGGTGTTGCGCCTGCGCCATGCCGACCAGGTCGTGATGGCGCGCATCCACGGCCGTCCACAGGTGGTTGCCGGCGACCGGCTGAAGATCGCCTGGGCGGCGGACGAAGTTCATGTGTTTGACGAAACGGGAACCAGGCGGGGAAGCCCGGACACTTAGGTGTCACCTCCGGCACAATGGAAATGTTGTGCCGGCAACTGCAACTGGATCAGCACTGCTGGTCCGCTGATTAAAAAAGAAACGGAGAGGAGTCGTGACTAATGTTTAAATTCATCACCAGGACAATCGCCGGCGTCGTCGCTGCCGCTTGCCTGTCAGTACTGGCAGCAGGCCTGTCGAGCGCAGCTTACGCCAAAACCAAACTGACAATGTACTATCCCGTCGCAGTCGGCGGGCCACTCACCAAGATCGTCGACGGCATGGTCGCCGACTTCATGAAGCAGAACCCGGATATCGAAGTGAACGCGATTTATGCCGGCAACTACAATGATGCCCGCATCAAGGCGCTGGCTGCGCTGAAGAGCGGCCAGCCGGCACAGCTTTCGGTGATGTTCTCGATCGATCTTTATGAGCTCATCGAACAAGATGCCATCGTCGCCTTTGATGATGTGGTCCAGACGGACGAGGAAAAGGCCTGGCTGAAATCCTTCTACCCGACCCTTATGGAAAACGGCACCACCGGCGGCAAGACCTGGGGCATTCCGTTCCAGCGTTCAACCATCGTGATGTATTACAACAAGGATGCCTTCAAGGCGGCAGGCCTCGACCCTGAAAAGGCCCCGGCCTCCTGGGACGAGCTGGTTGCAGCCGGCAAAAAACTCACCAAGGCCGACGGCTCGCAATGGGGCATGATGATCCCGTCGACCGGCTATCCCTACTGGATGTTCGGTGCGCTTGCCATGCAGAACGACCAGGTTCTGATGAACGGAGCCGGTAACGAGACCAACTTTGCTGCACCGGCGACCGTGGAAGCCCTGCAGTTCTGGAAAGACCTGGGCGCCAAGCACAAGGTGATGCCGGAAGGCACCATTGAGTGGGGAACGCTGCGCAAGAACTTCCTTGAAGGCAAGACCGCAATCATGTGGCATTCAACCGGCAATCTGACCACGGTCAAGAAGAAGGCCGGCTTCGATTTCGGTGTCGCCATGCTGCCGGCCAAAAAACGCCGCGGTACACCGACCGGCGGTGGCAACTTCTACATCTTCAAGAAGACCTCGCCTGAAGAACGCTCCGCGTCCATGAAGCTGATTAAGTTCATGACCAGTCCGGCGCAATCTGCCAACTGGTCCATGCAGACCGGTTACATGGGCATCAGCCAGGCAGCCTATGACACCAGCGAACTGCAGGATTACGTCAAGGGCTTTCCCTATGCGGCTGTGGCCCGCGACCAGCTGAACTATGCAACCGCCGAACTGTCGACCTATGAGACAGGCCGTGTGCGCAAGTCGCTGGATGATGCCATTCAGGCAGCGCTGACCGGCAGCAAGTCACCCGAAGATGCGTTGAAGGAAGCCCAGGCAACTGCCGATCGCCTGCTCAAACCTTACCGTTGATATCAAAAACCGGACACAGGACGCGTTCACCTGCGCCCTGTGTCCTTCGCACTGACCCCGGACCAGAAAGAGTTGTATGTATTTGTCGCGAGACACAATGAGACATGTGCACGGTTGGCTTCTGTTGACGCCGGCGGCCATTCTTCTGGTGTCTTTCACCCACTATCCGACCATTGCGACTGTCATCAACAGCTTCTTTTCCAAGGGAAATTCCATCCGCCCGTCAAGATTCATCGGGCTGAACAATTACGAGACCATGACCCAGGACCCGATTTTCTGGAAAGTACTGGTCAACAATATGTGGTTTGCGCTGGGCACTATTCCGACCTCTATCGGTCTGGCCATCATCATGGCGCTGGCGGTCAACCGCGCCATGCCCGGCCGCTCGTTCGTGCGCATGGCGTATTTCACGCCCACCATTCTGCCGATGATTGCCGTTGCCAACATCTGGC
>CALHUA010000181.1 GCA_938039915.1 uncultured Anderseniella sp. | reverse complement strand
GCATGAACCTGACCGCACTCAGGATGCTCAGTCGCATGCTTCACCCAATGTATACAAAAAGGGCCCGCAGCGAATATTCGCGCGAGCCCTTCGTGAGACGTGCCGTCTAGGGCAAATCCGGGAAAACCGGCAAATTGCCGGCTCCCAACACAGATCATCAGACCTTGGAGGTTGCTCCACTGCGAGATGCCTGTGTCCAGATTACCCCAACAACAGTTCTGATCTCACTCGACATAGGATCACCTCCTTTCAATTGTTAATGACAAGCGTGAGCCTATCAGGTGTTCGCATGCCGTCAATCGTCAAATAACAACCAGCCAGACGCGACACAAGACAACCAGGGTTGCCCTTACTCATTGAAGCGGCCGGGCCGGAACGGCACCAGCATATCAATGTCAGCGCCAGTTGCGATCTCGCTGGCCACAAGTTCACCCACCAGCGGGCCCAGTGTAACGCCGGAGTGCATCACACAGACATAAGCACCATTGTCCAGCCTGCCGATAGCCGGATAGCTGTCCACAGGCATAGGGCGCACCCCGTGCCTTACTTTTTCGATCTTCAGCCCCGCAGCGGCGTTTGGCAGGCGCTGTTTCATCCGCTCGAGCATGCGGAGCGCCACATCTTCCACTGCATCGCCGCCCAGCGCGCCTGAAAACAGGTTGCCGCAGATCGCCCGCCCGTCCGGCAATTGCTTGAAATGCACATCAGGTGACCAGATCGTGTGCTGCAGGCGGAATGGCAGCGCATTTGTCTCGATCAAAACTCCAGGTTCGTTTTTCATGGGTAGTGTCTGGCCGCACTTTTCAGCCAGTTCACCTGTCATGACCCCTGCTGCAATCACCACATCATCCACGTGGATGCGTCCTGCCGGGCTGATGACGACATGTCCGGCCTTCTCACCCCTTTCAATAGCTGACACCGGCACACCCGCCAGGACGACCGCTCCGGCGTCCTGGGCGGCGCGCAGCATCACCTGAGTGACATGGGCTGCCTCTACGGTGCCTTCGCCTTCCATCAGCAGCGCCTTCGGCGGCAAATCGGCCAGTTCCGGTTCAAGTACGCGCAACTCATCACGAGCTACCAGTTTCACCGGATGGCCGAACTGGCCAAGCTCATCGACCAGTTCATCCAGCTTGTCGTCGCGTGCCTCCCAATTCAAAGATCCGGTCCATTGCGTCTCCAGCGCCCCGTTGAACTGCTCGTCGATCCTGCGATGGGCCTGGATGGCCGCAATCCGCATCTGGTAATAATCGACACGGGTCACGAAACTGGCATTTATCCAGCCCATCGATCGCGACGAAGCCCCTGATGCGGGTTCATGGGCTTCAAATACGGACACCCTGCACCCGGCCAGCGCCAGTTCGCGCGCAATACAGGCCCCGATAATGCCTGCTCCAATGATACCAACATGTTTCATATGTGGATCTACTCCAGACCATCAAAAAGGCCGCTCAACCTCAATGTCGAGCGACCTTCATGAAATGAATTTCTGCCTATTTCGGCATATCTGGCAAGCTTTTGCCTGTCTAATCCTCGCCAATCTCACCTTCGATACGCTGCATCTCGTCTTTAAGCTGCAGTTTCCGGCGTTTTATTCGGGCTATTTCCACACTGTCCATCGAAGGATGCTGCAGGGCACTGTCCAGTTGGTTTTCCAACGCCTGGTGTTTTGCGCTCAACTCCGACAAATGTGACTGAAGAGACATATTAAACCTCCTGCATGTTGTGAAACAGATTGGGAAAGTCTGACATGCAACAAGCGTCAAGTCGATGTGATTTGTTCCCATTTTGGGTGAATTGTTTGTAAGCTACACAATGAAACCTTGCAAAAGCCGCCTAATACCCGGAAAAATACGCCCTGCCACGCAGACAAAGGAAAGCAGCTTCATATGAGCAATGCGCCAGACAAGGACAATCTGATGGCCTTGTTGAACAAGCTGAAGCAGCACCATCGCGACCTGGATGTTGCAATTGATTCGCTGGTAGCCACCGGCAGTGCCGACCAGTTGCAGCTGCGCAGGCTGAAAAAGGAAAAGCTCGCCCTGAAGGACCGGATCGCGAAGATCGAGGATGGCTTCCTGCCGGATATCATTGCCTGAAACAGCAGGTTCACCCCTGCCATGGTGCCTGACCCCTGTTGGTAAAATACATTGAAATTCACAGAATCAGCGTTGCACTGATAAGCGTTATTCATATAATCGCGCGCTTTCCCGGATCCTGGCAGGCGCGGCCGCTCAGGTATCGGGCCAACGCGAAGGCATCAAGACATGGCTAATACGGGCAAAAATGACGTTGCCATCATCATGGGAAGCCAGTCCGACTGGCCGATCATGACAAACGCCGCCGATACCCTTGCAGCGCTTGGCATCTCCCATGAGGCACGCATTGTCTCGGCACACCGCACGCCGGATCGCCTGTACGAGTTTGCCAGAAACGCCCGTGACGAAGGTTTCAAGGTCATTATTGCTGGTGCCGGTGGCGCTGCCCACCTGCCCGGCATGACCGCCAGCCTTACACCGCTGCCGGTTTTCGGCGTGCCGATAGAAAGCAAGGCACTACATGGTATTGACTCGCTACACTCTATTGTCCAAATGCCGGCAGGCATTCCCGTGGGCACACTGGCAATCGGCAAGCCAGGCGCGGTAAACGCTGCCCTTCTTGCAGCAGCCGTGCTCGCGTTGAGTGACCCCAAAGTAGCAGAAAATCTGGATTCCTGGCGTGCTGCGCAAACAGATGCAGTGGCATCTGTGCCGGTTGCAGGCTAGCTGATCATGAGTATCGACTCGCTCCAACGTGGCAGTATGATCGGCATACTGGGCGGCGGTCAGCTTGGACGGATGCTGGCCATGTCCGCCGCCCGCCTGGGTTTCAGGACCCACATTTACTCGCCCGCCGGCGACAATCCCGCCTTCGCTGTCTGCCACCAGCATACCCAGGCTGAGTTCGGCGATGAGGCAGCGCTGAGAGCATTTGCCGAGACCTGCGATGTGATCACCTATGAGTGGGAAAACGTGCCCGTCGACGTCTGTGACCTGATCGAGACAGTGTGTCCGGTCCGCCCCGGCGCAGATGTGTTGCGGATTTCACAGGATCGGATCGCGGAAAAAACCTTTATCTCCGGCTTGGGCATCCCGGTGCCGGACTTTCATCCGGCGGGAACTTTGCCAGAGCTTGAAGAGGCTGTCGCCCAGATTGGCCGCCCATGCGTCCTGAAAACCCGGCGTTTCGGCTATGACGGCAAGGGACAGGCCCGCATCAAGGATGACACGAGCCTCGCCGGCGCCTGGTCGGAAATCGGCGGACAAGCCGCCATTGTGGAGGCCTTTGTACCGTTCGACCGGGAAGTCTCGGTCATTGCAGCGCGCGGACAGGACGGCACCATTGCCGCGTTCGACATTCCGCAGAACCTGCATGAAAATGGTATCCTGCGCTCATCGACAGTACCGGCACAACTCAAGCCCCGCACCGCTGACCAGGCCCGTGAAATTGCCGCTACATTGTTGGAATCATTGAATTACACAGGTGTTATGGCGGTTGAACTGTTTGTGTCGTCCCAGGGCGGCAAAGAAAGCCTGATGGTAAACGAGATCGCGCCACGGGTTCACAATTCAGGCCACTGGACCGAAGCCGCCTGCCATGTCTGCCAGTTCGAACAGCATATTCGCGCTGTTGCCGGGTGGCCGCTCGGTGACACCGGGCGCCATGCCGACTGCGTCATGGAAAACCTTCTGGGAGATGAGATTTTTGCTGGTCCGGAACTCGCAGCGCTGACCGGCGCAGTGATGCATGACTATGGCAAGGCGAGCAGCCGTGACGGGCGCAAAATGGGCCATGTTACCCGCCTGATCCTGCATAAATAGCGCCGTTTTGCGGACCAAAGCGTGTGTTTTACCCTCGACAGAAGCTTCTGGTTCTGGTACTCAACTCTCAATCGGGACAGGTGTTCGCTTGTCCTGCTGTCATTTTTTGTTTCTGGTTTCAGAAATTTTTGATGTTTGAAGCCGTTATACATGTTTGACAGCATCTGATCTGAACAGTTTTAACGCCAACACGGGGTAATTGCCTGTGCATGTAATTGTACGCGACAATAATGTAGACCAGGCGCTGAAGGCGCTCAAAAAGAAGATGCAGCGCGAAGGTATCTTTCGTGAGATGAAGCTGCGTGGTCACTTCGAAAAGCCATCTGAGAAAAAGGCACGTGAGAAGGCTGAAGCCATTCGCCGCTCGCGCAAGCTGGCCCGTAAGCGCGCTCTGCGCGAAGGTGGCGTTGTCGCCGGTCGCCGCGGCAAGTAAGCCATAAGCTCCAAGCTATTTGATTGAGCCTGCCCGGTGTCGTGCCGCGCGGGCTTTTTCGTGCGCGATGATAATCCTGGGGCGATTTATACAATGGACGTAATTATTGATCACCACGGTTGGCGATGCGGGGGTACAGGTCTTTCACCACATTGCTGGCGGTTTTTTCAAACGCACACGGCAGAAAACCGTGAACCATCGCTGCCAGGCCCGCTCCAATCAGCTTCAGGCCAAACCTTGATGCAAACATGAAATGTTCCGGGTAACTCTCGCCGACACTGGCAGGGTGGTCGAAGAGCGCGGCATCCAAAGTACGTTTCATGAAGCTGTTTCCTTGTCTGAAAAATCCTGCCGGCAAGATAACCGCCCCCGCATCGAAAGGGTTCCCAATCATTAGCCAAAATGGCTATAGTCATGGGACGATATCCCATTGATGAAAGATCAGGCGAAACGATGGACCAGACAGACCGAAAAATTCTCACTCTCATCCAGCAGGACGCGAGCCTGTCGCTGAACGACATGGCCGAGCAGGTCCACCTGTCTCGCAATGCCTGCTGGAACCGGGTCAGGCAAATGGAGGACAAGGGCATCATTCGTGCCCGCGTTACTCTGCTGGATCCTGAAAAACTCAATCTTGACCTGACTGTATTTATCTCCGTTCGCACCAACAACCATACAAGTGCCTGGCTTGAACGGTTTCACACCGCGGTGCGCTCCCTGCCCGAAATCATCGGCATTTACCGCACAACCGGAGACGTGGACTACCTGCTGCAGGCCGTGGTGCCCAGCATGAAGGCCTACGACGCACTGTACCAGCGTCTGATCTCAAAAATTGAACTGAACGACGTGTCGTCGAGCTTTGTCATGGAGGAGATCAAGCGAACCACGGTATTGCCACTGGATTATGCGTAAGAAAGTCTATTTCGGAGCGGCGCCGTTTGCCCTCAGGAAGTCCTTGATGGCGCCCCAACTGACTTCGGTCAGCGGGTCAATATGACCGTTCCCGTCCATGCTCAGGAACTTTTTTGGCCCCGTGAACGCGTCGTAGAGCCGTTTGCCATGGGCGTGAGGCACAATCCTGTCTGCGGTGCCATGGAACACGAATACCGGTGCAGTGACCTTCGGTGCAGCATCGATGGACCGGTATTGATCTTTCATCAGCAGACCAACGGGAAGGAACCAGTATCGCTTTCGCGCCACGTCCGCCGCAGAAGTAAAGGGCGCTTCAAGAATGACCGCCAAAGGACTGGTGTCCGGGTTGGCGGCCAATTGTGTCGCAACCCCGGTTCCCAGCGATTCTCCAAACAGGATAATCCTCGAGGCAGGCACGCCTTGCTGCTTCAGCAGCTTCATTGCTCCGCGTGCGTCCTCGATCAGGCCGGCTTCAGTGGGACTGCCGGTCGACCCGCCATATCCGCGCCAGCTCAGGGCAAGCACGCCGAACCCTTCCTCGTGAAACAGCCTGAACCGCTCTGCCCGGTCGCCGATGGTGCCGGCGTTGCCGTGCATGTACAAGATCAGTGGCGCATCTTTTGTGGGCGGCGGCGCAAGCCAGGAGCCGAGCGTTTCACCATCGCTCGTGCCAATTGACGCTACCATGAAACCATCAAGGCCGAATTTGGCCGGAACCTCAAAACCCGTCTTCACGCTTTGTTGCGGGAAATACTGAAAACTTCTCTGCGCCACATACATGAACCCCGCCAGTGCGAGATAGATGACGGCAACAACCAAAACGAAACTGATCATGGTTTTCTTCATGTGTGAATTTGCAAAAAGAGAAACCGGCAACGCGTGACTGCCGGTTTCGATTGTCACTCAGCCCTGCTGGCAGGACACATCAATCCATCGCCTTGACGATACCCTCAACCATTTTCTTCGCATCGCCCAGCAACATCAGCGTGTTGTCACGATAGAACAGCGAGTTGTCGATACCGGCATAGCCCGATGCCAGCGAGCGCTTGGAGAACATCACCGTGCCGGCGTTCCACACTTCCAGAACCGGCATGCCGTAGATCGGCGACTGCGGATCTTCCTTGGCTGCAGGATTGGTGACGTCGTTGGCGCCGATCACATAGACAATGTCCGTATTGGCGAACTCCGAGTTGATGTCTTCCAGCTCGAACACTTCATCATAAGGCACGTTTGCTTCGGCCAGCAGCACGTTCATGTGGCCCGGCATCCGACCGGCAACTGGGTGAATGGCATACTTGACCGTGACACCTGCGGCCTTCAGCTCATCCGCCAGTTCACGCAGAGCATGCTGGGCCTGGGCAACAGCCATGCCATAGCCCGGCACGATGATCACCGAAGACGCGTTCTTCAGCATGAAGCCTGCATCTTCCGCAGAGCCCTGCTTGACCGGTTTAACCTCTCCGTCGGCACCTGCCGCGGGCCCGGCAGTTTCACCACCAAAGCCACCAAGGATCACAGAGATGAACGACCGGTTCATGCCCTTGCACATGATGTAGGACAGGATGGCACCCGACGAGCCCACCAGCGCACCGGTAATGATCAGTGCCGTGTTGCCCAGCGTAAAGCCGATACCGGCCGCCGCCCAGCCGGAATACGAGTTCAGCATCGACACCACCACCGGCATGTCGGCACCACCGATAGGAATGATGATGAGCACCCCGAACACCAGTGCCAGCACAACGATCAGCCAGAAGGCGGTTGCCGACTGCGATGCCATGAACCAGATGCAGGCAATGACGATTGCCGCAAACAGGCCGATATTGATCATGTGCCGCGCCGGCAGCATGATCGGTGCGCCCGACACGCGGCCCGACAGCTTGCCGAAGGCGATGACCGAACCGGTAAAGGTAATAGCACCGATACCGGCGCCCAGCGCCATCTCCAGCAGAGACGCAGCCGCAATCTGACCGGTCACGTCTGAAATTTCGAAGGCGGCAGGCGAGTAAAGCGCTGCTGCTGCCACAAACACCGCGGCAAGACCAACCAGTGAGTGGAAAGCCGCAACCAGTTCCGGCATTGCCGTCATTGGAATGTTCTTGGCTGTATAGGCGCCAATGCCGCCACCAATGGCGATGGCAAGAATGATCAGGCCCCATGTGGTGGCCGACCCGACCCCCATCAGCAACAGCGTGGTCACGACCGCAACCGCCATGCCGATCATGCCGAACTGATTGCCCTGCCTTGAGGATTCAGGGTGCGATAGCCCGCGCAGCGCCAGAATGAACAGGACGCCCGAAACGAGGTACAGAAGAGCCGCGATATTTGCTGACATCACTTGGCTTCCTTCTTCTTGTACATAGCCAGCATTCGCTGGGTAACCAGGAAGCCGCCGAATATGTTAACGCTGGCGAAAATCAGGGCAATGAAGCCGAACACCATGGCTGCGGTTGAACCGGACGCCACCGCACCGGCTCCAACCGCCAGCAGGGCACCAACCACGATCACCGACGAGATTGCATTGGTCACCGACATCAGCGGCGTGTGCAGCGCCGGCGTTACCTGCCACACGACGTAGTAACCGACGAAGATCGCCAGCACGAAAATCGCCAGGCGAAATACAAACGGATCAATGCCTGTTGCAGCACCTGCTGCGGCTCCTGCGCCTTCTGCAATCAATTGCGCCTGATCAGCAAGGACCTGCGCCTGCTCAGACGCTGTTCGTGCGGAATCTGCTGCACTTTTCGCAGCTTCGGCTGCGGCCTTTGCAGCTGCTGCCACCTCTTCCGGGGTCATTCCTGCCATTGCTCTAGTTCCCCTTCTTTTCTGTCAGAATCGAATGCACAATTTCACCATCGCGCATCAACCCGCAGCCGGTGATGATTTCATCTTCCCAGTCGAGTTTCATTTCACCTTCAGGCGACACGATCAGGTCGACAAAGTTTTGCAGGTTCTTCGCGTAGAGGGTCGAGGCGTTGCCGGCCAGTTTCCCGGGCAGATTTTCATGCCCCATGATCGCAACGCCCTTATGATCAATGACCTTGCCGGGTTTCGACAGCGGACAGTTGCCGCCGCGCTCTACCGCCATGTCGACGATAATCGACCCGGCTTTCATGCTTTCCACCATTTCCTTGGTCACCAGCACCGGCGCGGGACGCCCGGGGATGAGCGCCGTTGTAATGACAATGTCCTGGCCCTTGATGTGGTTAGCCACCAGTTCGGCCTGTTTCTTCTTGTCCTCGGCAGAAAGCTCCTTGGCGTAACCGCCTTCCGTTGCTGCGTCAGCCATGCCTTCAACGAACACGAATTTTGCGCCAAGGGATGCAACCTGCTCCCCTGCAGCTGCGCGCACGTCCGTGGCCGACACCACGGCGCCAAGACGCCGCGCCGTTGCAATTGCCTGCAGGCCGGCCACACCGGCCCCCATCACAAAGACACGAGCCGCAGGAACCGTGCCCGCCGCCGTCATCATCATTGGAAAGGCGCGGCTGAAGTGTTCCGCCGCATCGATAACAGCCTTGTAGCCGGCCAGGTTTGCCTGTGACGACAACACATCCATCGACTGGGCCCGGGTAATGCGCGGCACCAGTTCCATGGAAAACGCGGAAACGCCCTGCTTGGCCATGGCGTCGAGATTCTTGCGATCACCATATGGATCAAGCTGGGCAGCAACGATGGCGCCCTTCTTGAGGGACTTGATACTTGCGTCAGGCAACCGGCGCACCGCCAGCACAATATCCGCATCCTTGAGAACAGCCGCACCCTTGGCGATCTTTGCTCCTGCGGCTTTGAATGCATCATCAGACATGAAGGAACCGGCACCGGCGCCCTGCTCGACACACACCGTGAGCCCCTTTTTCACATAGGCTTTTACGGCATCAGGCGATACGGCAACACGGCTTTCACCTGCCGCCGTTTCTAGGGGGACAGCTATCTTCATGGGCTACTCCAATCAATCTGAAATGCGAACAGGCGCCTGTTCAGGCCCGTCAGGAAACCAGCATTGCAGCAAACAGCGCAAACAAAGCCGCCACGCCACCGGACAGGAACCAGTTGCCGGAGCCAATCCGGACGTCGATGATCAGCGCAATCGCCCCGATGATCAGGCCGGCAAAGCCGTAAAACAGCGATCCAACCGGACCGAATGCAAACAGGCACAAGGACGTAAGAATGATGAAACATGCAATGCATAGCGCCACGGAGTACTTCACGAACCCCTGATAGGTTGCCGCATGATCAGTTGTACCGGAAGGGTCGAGAGTATCCGCAGTGAAACGGTCGTGTTCAGACATTTATGAAAAGCCCCTGAAAAGCTGAAATTGAACAATTGGGAAGAACGAACCGCCACAATACGGGCAGGCATCCCGAAAAATCAACTTGCAATAGCACCAGCCGCATTTCCACTGGCTGAAACGCCGCACCTTTGACCCGTGGTCAGTCAGCTGCAGAGATGGATTTTGCAGCCCAGTGGAAAACTAGATGGCTTCAATTGCAGGCGCAACATCAGCGACCCGCAATGCTTCGGCCTGCCGCTCACCCACGGTCTCCAGCGGATGGGACTGCAGGGCATTTTCAAACAATTGGTGGAAATTCATTTCAGCCCGCAGATGGATGAACACGGACCCAAGTCCGATTGCCGCCCGGTCCATGAAAACAAACTCGCGCGGCACCCTGACCGGGCCCTTTTCCTTCAACTGCTTGTGCACCGTGAACGCCTGCTGACGGCCGTACTGGGCGGCTGATCCCGATCCATCGGAAATTGCCATCACCTTGTC
>CALHUA010000180.1 GCA_938039915.1 uncultured Anderseniella sp. | reverse complement strand
ATGATACCGGCAGCGGCTACTACGGCAACGGCTAGACTTACAGGAACCCGGCAGTCTTCGAAATGCACGGGTCAGCTCAGCGGACGGATACGACATCGAGTGAAGGCCGGCTTTTGGATTGCGGGCGGACATTGGCGGACGGCAGCTTGATCGATCTCCGGTCATCTGCGTTCGCGGCGTCTTTTGCTATACCCGGATACAAACAGCAGATCTGGGATGCCACAGTACAAACATACCAAAATCCTAAAAAACAGGACGACTTGGACGAGCTTTAACACGAGGAGCCTGACATGAAAGGAAGTTGCCACTGCGGCGCACTCCGCTGGAGTTTCAACGGTGTTCCCGACACGGCGACGGCCTGCAACTGCACGGTCTGCCGCCGCTACGGCGCGCTTTGGGTCTATGGTTGGGAAGGTGAGACCGTGACCACCACTGGCCCGAGCGCAGTCTATTCCCGCGACACGATGATCGGTTTCAATTTTTGCCCGACCTGCGGCTGCCTCGCCCATTACCACGTACTGAAGACAGACGATCAGGGGCGCCGCAAGATGGCCGTGAACCTTCGGATGATCGAAGACCCTGACACGGTTGCCCAACTCCCCATCCGTCATTTCGACGGCCTCGACAGCTTCACTGATCTTCCCCGCGACCGACGCCATGTTGCCGATATGTGGTTTTGAAGCTCGGGCGGGTCATGGGCTCAGAGCCTGCATTCGACGCATTCACACAGGCCATGCAACCAGAGTCAAAACGGCAAAATGGCGTGGCAGTCATCGTCATGTCACACTCAGCAGCTTGAATCGCAGCAGAAACGGGCGTACCCTGTGATTTGTTAACGTCCACTCGTTCAACGGGAAAGGTTAACAGGCACATCGTGCAGCCAAACCGTCAGAAACAGATTACTGCAAGGCAGCAAGTCCGCATGCCTTCCAGCCATCAAGAGGACCCGAACCCTGACAAGCCAATCTATGCGTAGCGGCTCGCAAAGCACAGCCGCTAAACCAGCACCTGCGTCTCGCCGCAAGGCCACGCCGCCCCTTTCCAAGATCATCAAGTCATGCCTTAACGATGCCAAGGCCGAAGATGTCGTTTCCATCGACCTCAATGGCAAGGCAGCACTGGCTGACAGCATGATTGTCGCATCCGGGCGATCGAACCGTCATGTCTCGGCCATTACCGATCAGCTGTCCGATGCTCTTAAGGAATCAGGCTACAAGAATGTCCGGATTGAAGGACTGCCCCACTGTGACTGGGTGGTTATGGATGCAGGTGATGTGATCGTTCACATCTTCCGGCCGGAAGTGCGCACATTTTACAATATCGAGAAGCTCTGGTCACCGGACGCACCGGCAGATACCGCCGCGTCCTGACGGAAGACAAGCCTTGAAACTGACCATAGCCGCCATAGGCCGAATGAAGGCCGGGCCGATGGCTGAGCTTGTCGACACCTATGCAAAGCGCACCCGTCAGGCAGGCAGGCAGGCCGGTATAGGCGCACTGAACGTGGTTGATTTCGCCGAATCCCGTAAACCGACAGCATCCGCGCGAGCCGCCGAAGAAGCGGCATTGCTGGCAAACGCCGCCCCATCGGGAGCCGTACTTGTGGTGCTGGATGAGCGTGGCAAATCCGTCAGCACGGCCGAATTTGCCAAAATCATCAAGACCGAGCTGGAATCCGGCACCCAGGATCTGGTTTTCGCTGTCGGCGGCACGGATGGGCATGCGCCGGAAATCCGCAAAAATGCCCGATATATGGTGTCATTTGGCCACATGACCTGGCCACACATGCTGGCGCGCGTGTTATTGGCGGAACAGATTTACCGGGTGGTCACCATTTTGGTTAATCATCCGTATCACCGGGACTGACGATTCGGCTGAATGCCGGGCCGCAAAACACCGGAACCTGTGCCTGGAGCACGATCAACCTAAGCTGGAAGCCCGATTTTTATACGCGCATATCATAAATGGATTCTGCTGTCTGCAACCGGCTTGTGGTTGCTGGGCAGTCTCGCCCATGCACAAGACTTACCTGCCCAGGGCAACCTGGATGAAGAGACCAACCGCCTGCGCATCATTGAACGCCAGATCGGGCAGGCAAAATCCCGCTCCGCCGCGCTCGACCGGGAACGCGAGGCGCTGTCCGCGGAAATGGCCAGCGTGTCGGACCGGCTCGTCGCCCTGGCCGGAAACATCCAGTCCCGCGAAGCCCGCATCGCGGAAAGCGAAAAGAAGCTGCTGTCGCTTGCTCTGAAGGAAAACACACTGCGCTCCAGATTGCGCGCCAGGCGCGGTGTGCTGGCTGAACTGCTGGCCGGATTGCAGAAGCTGGAACGTAACCCGCCACCGCCGCTGGCCGTCGAACCCGGCGATGCCACCCGGGCGGTACGCGGTGCACTGCTGTTCGGCGCCATCGTACCCGACCTGAAAGGCCAGGCTGCCAGCCTCACCCGTGAACTGGCAGAGCTGGAAGCGGTGCGTCAGCGCATTGTGTCAGCGCGCGATGAGTTGGACATCCACATAACCAACCTCGGGCCGGCGCGCGCCGAACTGGAAGACCTGCTGATCCGCAAGCAGGCGCTGCTGGCAAAAACCGCCCGTGAACTCGAGGCCGAACAGACACGCGCCCTGCAACTGGCGCAAAGGGCCAAGGACATTCGCCAACTGCTGGCAAGCCTGGCGGAAGCCCGCCGCAAGGCCCAGGCCAAGGCGGCCGCAGACGAGGCCCGCAGGATTGCCGAACGTGAGGCCCGTGAAGCCGAAGCCAGGCGGATCGCCGAGGCCAAGGCCGAGGCTGAAAGAAAGGCGCAGGCTGAACGCATTGCCAAAGCAGCAGCGGAAAAGGCGCGCCTGCTCGCGGAGCAGAAGGCGCTTGAAGCTGAAGAAAAACGGCTTGCCGAACTGAAAGCCACTCAGGAACGGAAAGCTGAAGCGGAACGGATTGCCAAACTGGCCGCTGAAAAAGCACGCCAGCTTGCTGAACAGGAAGCACGCGAAGCCGAACGAAAACGACTTGCGGAGTTGAAGGCCGCCCAGGAAAAAGCAGCCGAGGCTGAACGGGTTGCCAGGGCCGCTGAAGAAAAAGCCCGCCGCCAGGCTGCCCTCGAGTTGAAGAAGAAACAGGAAGCTGCCGCGGAGCGCAGGCGCAACAATCCCGCAGTCCGATTTGCCTCTTCCATCGGCAAGCTGGCGTACCCTGCACAGGGTGAACGGGTGCGCAACTTCAACGACAAGGATGGCTATGGCGGCCGCTCCGAGGGTCTGCACATCGCCACCGGTAAGCTGGCTCAAATCACCACACCGGCAGATGGTGATGTGGAATTTGCCGGTGAGTTCCGCAGTTATGGCAAGTTGATCATCATAAACACTGGCGATGGCTATCATTTGTTGCTTGCAGGTCTGGACAAAATCACCGTTTCTGCAGGACAATCACTCACCGCTGGCGAGCCCGTCGGGACGATGGGCGAGCATACGGCTCGCGGAACTTTGATCGGCGACCGCATAGACGATCCAAGACCGATCCTGTACGTAGAAGTAAGAAAAGGCGCTGAAGCCATTGATTCATCCCGCTGGTGGGTGGATCGTGGTCAAAAAGCGGTACTTCGCCGCAATAATGGCGGAAATGAAGGCTAGCGAGAAGAGCGACAGCGCGCTAACCTTTACACGGAATGCTCAGCTAATCAGGATCGTTGATCCAACCCTTGATGGAAAGCCGACACGCAATGTACAAAACAAACCTGAAGATCGCCGGTGCCTTCGTAGTCGGCTTTATCGCGGCCACCGGTGCCTGGCAGTCGCTGAACTATGCCAATGCCTCCAATCAGGAAACCTATCGTTATCTCAACCTGTTCGGTGATGTTTTCGACCGTGTCAGGGCGGACTATGTCGAAGAACCCAACTCGGAAAAGCTGATCGATACGGCCATCAACGGCATGTTGTCCGGTCTTGACCCGCATTCCAGCTACATGAACCCGAAACGCTTCAAGGACATGCAGGTTCAGACCCGTGGCGAGTTCGGCGGCCTCGGCATCGAAGTGACCATGGAAAAGGAAGTGGTCAAGGTGGTCGCACCCATCGACGATACACCGGCCCAGAAGGCCGGTATTCTGTCCAATGACCTGATCACCGGAATTGACGGCAAGGAAATTCGCGGCCTCACCCTGAACGAAGCCGTCGACAAGATGCGCGGCAAGGTCGGCGAGCCGATCACGCTGACAATCGTACGCAAGGGCAAGGATGCGCCGTTCGACGTCACCATCAAGCGCGCCATCATCAAGATCCGCGCGGTGCGCTACAATGTTGAGCGCGACGATATCGGTTATATCCGCATCTCGTCCTTTAACGACCAGACCCAGGACAACCTTGAAAAGGCAGTTGAAAAGATCAAGGCCCAGCTCGGCGACAAGCTGAAAGGCTATGTCATTGACCTGCGCAACAATCCCGGCGGTCTGCTCAATCAGGCTATCTCGGTGTCCGACAGCTTCCTGAACAAGGGCGTTATCGTCTCCACCCGGGGCCGCAACGGATCTGAAACAGATCGCTCAACCGCAACCAATGGCGACCTGAGTGATGGCAAGAAAATCGTTGTCCTGATAAACGGCGGGTCGGCTTCGGCATCTGAAATCGTGGCAGGTGCGTTGCAGGATCACAAGCGGGCCACCATTCTCGGCACCCGCTCGTTCGGCAAGGGTTCGGTTCAAACCATCATCCCGCTCGGATCGGAAGGCGCCATTCGCCTGACAACGGCGCGTTATTACACGCCGTCGAACACATCGATCCAGGCCAAGGGCATCAAGCCGGATATCAAGATCGAACAGGAACTGCCCGAAGAGCTGAAGGCCCAGGCAGGTCGCACCACGTCAGAAGCCGGCCTGCGGGGCCACCTGACAGGTGAAGGCGAGGGCGAGGAAACCACCGGTTCATCGTCATACGTACCGGCTGACAAGGAAAAGGACCTGCAGCTCAAGGCGGCAATCGACGTTCTCGACGGCAAGACGGTCGGTTTGACCCCCAAGAAGGCCGAAGCACCGGCTGCCCAGTCGAGCACATCTGCAAACTAAAACAGGTCCGACACTGCAACCTTTCGCGTGAAAAACGGTGCGAGCAATGCTCGCACTGAGATGCTGAACAGTGGTGTGGTGCCACAATCAGCGTGAATCGCGCCCTGCATCACAACAATTCCAAATTGTGCCTTACTTCGGTACGAATCAGCAATTTCGCGAGTATAGTTTCCGCGCTTGACCAGCCGATCAGGACGAGTGTTCACAGCAACTCACAGGGAGTTTGGGTAAGCTGTAAATGGAAAACGACCTTCGCCAGCCGTTGAAACGGCGCTCATTACCAGCACGCTTGTTGTCAGCGCGCCCGTCTGCCCTGCGGGCAACATCGCTAGCCTGCATAACACTGTTGGGCGGATTGGCAGGCTGGCTCGTGGTCAGTCATGAGCCGCACGGCGGCGAACCGGTCGTCCACATGCGCATCGACACCTCTGATCCGATCATCACCTCTTCTGTCAAGAAACCCGCTGCCAAATCGCAGATGGACGCGGAAGCCGGCAGTGAAGAAACACCCCTGGACACCGGCGCCGACACGCCTGTCATCGACCTCTCCGAACTTGGCAGCAGGGCGGAAAGCGACCTCGCCCGTCGCCGGCGGCAAATGGCAAACGGCGGTACATCATCGCGCAATGTGGAAAGCCCGGCCAGCGCACTGTCCATCGACGACCTTGCGCCGTCGCGCAATCAGCAGGCGCTGATCCCATCCCGCGCCAGCCTGGCGCTGGTGCCGGCACCGGTCGCCAAGATAACCGGCAAAGGCCCGCACGGACCATTGCCACGGCGCGCCAAGGACGGATCACGACCCTCAACCATCTATGCCCGTCCGGTTTCTCGGGAACAGATGCTGTCGAACCTGCCAAAGGTGGCATTGTTGATCGGCGGCATGGGCTTGAATGAAAGCCTGACCAGAACGGCAATCAACAAGCTGCCGCCGGAAGTTTCACTGGGGTTTGCGCCTTATGGCGAAAACCTGCAGCAGCAGGCCAATGATGCCAGGTCCCGTGGTCACGAGCTTTACATTCACCTGCCCATGGAACCGTTTGGATATCCGTCCATCGATCCCGGGCCACGTACGCTGCTGACCTCTGTCCCGTCGCAGAAAAACCTGGATTCCCTTCACTGGCATCTCAGCCGGTTTGCCGGCTATGCCGGTGTGACCAACTATCTGGGCGCCCAGTTTGCCAGCAATAATGATGCGATAAGCCCGGTCCTGAAAGAACTCGGCAAACGCGGGCTGATCTATGTCGACGATGGCAGCAAGGGCCTGTCACGGGCCACGCAACTTGCCGGTATCCTCGGGTTGAGTGCACGCTCCGCAGTGGTCAGTCTCGATGGTGACGGTTCGCCTGCATCCGTTCTGGCTGCCTTGCAGAAGCTGGAAGCGCAGGCTCGCCACAGCGGCATAGCCATCGCGACCGGATCCGGATTGCCCGCTACCATCGAGGCAATTGATCAATGGGCGCAAGGCCTGGCCGGGCGTAACATTCTGTTGGTGCCGGTGTCTGCCGCCTTTGTCGCCCGCCGCAGCTAGGAAATCGGTCCGGGCACGCTCTGATGACAACTGACCAGTACGCCAATCTTCCCTATCGGCCATGCGTGGGCGTCATGCTGCTGAACCCGCAAGGCCGGGTGTGGATAGGGCATCGCATCGTCCAGGAAAATGATGACGAGGCTGAGGGCGTCGGCATGTGGTGGCAAATGCCGCAGGGCGGCATTGATAAGGGCGAGGATGTCAGTTCCGCCGCCAGGCGCGAACTGACCGAAGAGACCGGTGTGCGCTCGGCAACCATTTTGGCCGAGACCGACGATTGGTTCACCTATGACCTGCCCGATCATCTGGTCGGTGTTGCCTGGAAAGGACGTTACCGGGGTCAGAAACAGAAATGGGTCGCCTTCCGGTTTACCGGTGAAGATACTGAAGTCGACATCTCAGGTATCGGCCACAAGCCGGAATTCGATGAATGGCGTTGGGCCGACATGAACGAACTTGAAGACCTGATCGTGCCGTTCAAGCGCCAGGTCTACAGCCGGGTCATTGAGGCGTTCCGGCATCTGTCCGTCTGAATACGACAATCAGGTTGTTGGCCGGTACCGGCATGACTTCCGATAATGACAGTTGGTGGCGGGACGCCTCTTCGGCAACGTCTTCCACAAACCTCAGACCATAGGCCGGATCCTGGCTTTTCAACCACACCTCGAATGCTTCATTGCTGTCTGCCGTCTCAACATCGCGTTGCCGGAAAGGCCCATAAAAAATAAGCAATCCGCCGTCGTTCAGCTTGCGCCCGGCCCCGCGCAGCAGCCCCGTGCAGGCGTTCCACGGTGTAATGTGGATCATGTTGATGTTGACGATGACGTCAGTACGCTCAGGTTGTACGGCATCTGCCCAGTCACTTGCCGTTACATCAAGCAGCTGAGGCGGCATCAGATTGCCAGATGGCATATCGCTGGCATAAGCAGCGATGCTTGCCAGTCTGTCAGGATCGAACTCCGTCGGCCACCAAGCCAGATGCGGCATGGCAGGCGCACAGTGTGCCCCGTGCTGGCCGGTACCGGATGACACTTCCAGCAGGTTACGTGCGGTTTCAGGCACGATCTTCAGCAACCTGTCACGCACAATGTCCATGTTGCGGTCTGCTGCCGGTGCGGTCTGCTTCATCGCGATTGGGTCCTGTTTCAAAAAAAAAGCCGGGCTTTTGACCGCCCGGCTTGAAGTCAGTATCTGGAAACTCTGTTAAAGCGCTGACTGCAGCTGCGTCAGATGATCGAGCGTTTCCTGCGCGCGGCGTTTCTTTTCCGGATCCTTGGCGTCGGTCACATCTTCACGTGCGTTCTGGATTTTCTGCGCCAGATCGTCCGCCGAAAGTTCACTCACCGCGACAGCTTCCTCAGCCAGAATGGTCAGGCCTGCCGGGTTCACTTCCGCAAACCCGCCACGCACGAAAATGCGTTCCGCATTTCCGCTTTCATCCGTGACGGTGACAACACCAGGTTTAAGCGTCGACAACACCGGGGCGTGGTTGACCAGAACGGTAAACTCACCCTCGGTGCCCGGCACAACCACCTGCTGCACGTCGCCGGACGACAACAGCCGTTCAGGCGATACCAGCTCAAACTTCAAGAGATCGGCCATAAGGCTCTCCGTTAATCAGTCCGACAGGATCAGGCAGCTTCTGCAGCCAGACGCTCAGCTTTTTCAACTGCTTCATCAATGGAACCAACCATGTAGAACGCAGCTTCCGGCAGATGGTCATATTCCCCGGACACCAGGCCCTTGAAGCCCTTGATGGTATCTTCCAGCGAAACCAGCTTGCCCGGAGACCCGGTAAACACTTCAGCCACGAAGAACGGCTGTGACAGGAAGCGTTCGATCTTGCGGGCACGGGCCACGGCAACCTTGTCTTCCTCCGACAGTTCGTCCATGCCGAGAATGGCGATGATGTCCTGCAGGGCCTTGTAGCGCTGCAGCACTTCCTGCACCTGACGCGCAATGGCATAGTGTTCATCACCGACAACCTGCGGGTCCAGCATGCGTGACGTGGAATCAAGCGGATCCACAGCCGGGTAAATACCTTTTTCAGCAATTGAACGCGACAACACGGTCGTTGCATCAAGGTGGGCAAAGGTAGACGCTGGTGCCGGGTCAGTCAGGTCATCGGCAGGCACGTACACAGCCTGCACCGAGGTAATCGATCCCTTGGTGGTTGTGGTGATGCGTTCCTGCATGGTGCCCATATCGGTACCAAGCGTCGGCTGATAGCCCACAGCAGACGGGATACGACCGAGCAGCGCCGACACTTCCGAGCCGGCCTGGGTGAAGCGGAAAATATTGTCCACGAAGAACAGAACATCCTGGCCTTCGTCGCGGAAATGCTCAGCAACGGTCAGACCCGACAGCGCCACACGGGCACGGGCTCCGGGAGGCTCGTTCATCTGGCCATACACCAGGGCGGCTTTCGACGTGCCGCCGCCGCCTTCCTCGTTCACCTTGGAGTCGATCATTTCCCAATACAGGTCATTGCCTTCGCGGGTGCGCTCACCCACCCCGGCAAACACCGAGTAACCACCATGGGCTTTGGCGATGTTGTTGATCAGTTCCATGATCAGCACGGTCTTGCCCACGCCGGCACCGCCGAACAGGCCGATCTTGCCGCCCTTGGCATAAGGTGCCAGCAGGTCAACGACCTTGATCCCGGTCACGAGGATTTCGGCTTCCGTGGACTGCTCCACAAACGCCGGTGCGTCCTGGTGAATGCCGCGCTTTATCTTGGTCTTGATCGGGCCTGCTTCATCAACCGGCTCACCGATCACGTTCATGATGCGTCCCAGTGTTTCTTCACCGACCGGCACTTCGATCGAACCACCGGTATCGGTGACCGGCTGGCCGCGCATCAAACCTTCAGACGAATCCATGGCGATGGTACGTACGGTGCCTTCACCAAGATGCTGGGCAACTTCCAGAACCAGGCGGTTGCCGCCATTATCGGTTTCCAGCGAGTTGAGAATTTCAGGCAGGTGCCCGTCGAACTGCACGTCGACAACGGCGCCCATAACCTGAACGACCTTGCCGGTTTTTCCGCCAATAGCCGATGCTGTCTTGGCAGGCGCCTTTTTGGCAGCAGATTTGGTGGCCGCCTTCTTGGCTGGCGCTTTCTTGGCTGGTGCTTTGGCCATGTTTCGGGTCCTTCCCTTGAGCCTTCTAACTCGACAATCTAGACCGCTTCCGCGCCCGAGATGATTTCAATCAGTTCCTTGGTGATCTGAGCCTGACGCTGACGGTTGTAGCTCATCGTCAGCTTGTCGATCATCTCACCTGCATTGCGGGTGGCGTTATCCATCGCGGACATGCGCGCACCTTGTTCGGACGCTGCATTTTCCAGCAGGGCCCGGAAAATCTGCACGCCGATATTACGCGGCAGCAATTCTTCCAGAATTTCGCTTTCTTCCGGCTCGTAATCGTAAATCGCCCCGCCCAGATCAGCTGCTTCGCCTTCTGAAGACACAACATTTGCCGGGATGATCTGCAGAGCAGTCGGGATCTGCGAGATCACCGAGCGGAATTCGGAATAAAACAGCGTGGCAACATCAAACTCGCCGTCATCGAACATCGACAATACCTTGCCGGCAATGTCATGCGCATTACCGAAGGCAATCCGTTTGACTTCACGCAGGTCGACCCGATCAACGATCAGATGATCGTATTTACGGCGCAGGACATCATAGCCCTTCTTGCCAACGCAGATGATTTTGACGGCCTTGCCCTCACTTATCAGCCTGTCGGTGTGCTCACGGGCAAGCTTGGCAATGTTCGAATTGAAGCCGCCGCACAGGCCACGTTCGGCCGTGCACACGATCAGCAGATGCGTGTCCTGCCGGCCGGTGCCGGCCATCAGGGCGGATCCGCCTTCACGGCCTTCCATGGCGGCTGACAGGTTCGCCAGCACGCCACCCATGCGCGATGCGTAAGGCCGCGCTGCCTCAGCGGCTTCCTGCGCCCTGCGCAGCTTCGCTGCCGCCACCATCTGCATAGCCTTGGTGATCTTCTGCGTCGACTTAACCGTTGCGATCCGGTTTCTTAGGTCCTTGAGGCTGGCCATAGTCCCTGATTTTCCCTCAGTTGATCTCTACGAACAGCGCCGGTCAGGCCGCGAATGCCTTGGCATAGTCGTCAACGACAGATTTCAGCTTGTCGCCGATCTCGTCGGTAACTTCCTTCTTCGTGCGCAGCGATTCCAGCAGGTCGGCATGGCTGTCGCGTACCAGGCGCAACAGGCCTTCCTCGAACTCACCAACCTGGTTGACCGCGATATCATCGAGGTAACCGTTCACACCGGCATAGATCACAACAACCTGTTCTTCCGTCTTGAGCGGTGAGAACTGGGGCTGCTTGAGCAGTTCGGTCAACCGCGCACCACGGTTCAGCAGACGCTGGGTCGAGGCATCAAGGTCAGAACCGAACTGGGCAAAAGCCGCCATCTC
>CALHUA010000179.1 GCA_938039915.1 uncultured Anderseniella sp. | reverse complement strand
ACCCCGGAACGCTTGAGCCCCCTCGTGCGTTCCGGGGTCAGGGTAACCCCCCAAGGCTCCCCTGCAAAACCAGTTATGTGTGGGCGCTGCCTGCTAGCGGCGCACGATGACCCTTGCACCGACGCGAGCGCGCTTGTGCAGGTCAATAATGTCTGTGTTGGTCAGGCGAATGCAGCCTGAAGATACCGCGCCGCCGATTGATGCCGGATTGTTGGTGCCGTGAATGCGGTATAGTGAGCTGCCGATATACAGCGAGCGTGCGCCAAGCGGGTTGTTGGGTCCGCCTTCCATGCGCGCCGGCAGAATAATGCCTTTTTTCTTTTCGCGCGCGATCATTCTCTTTGGCGGAGTCCAGCTTGGCCATTCAGCCTTGCGGGAAATCCTGGCGCTTCCTGACCACTGGAAGCCCTGCCGACCTACGCCGACGCGGTATTTATAGGCTTTTCCGCGGGGTTGTATGAGGTAGAGGTTGCGTTCGGACGTATCGACAATGATCGTCCCCGTCTTGTGCTTGGCCCCTTGCGGAAAATTGATCAGTTTCCGCGTGCTGGGTCCGTAGTTTCCACCACCACCCCCAAAAATGGGGCGGCTCCTGTCGCCGTTGTTGTTGCCTATTCCACCAAAAATACATTCAATGAAGTTACTGCATTGTTTGCCGTTTCGCGATTCCGCGCTGGCTGTTGGCATCGCCACAGCAGCTGCGAAAACAATCGCGGAAAGTGTTAGTAGTGTGCGCCGCATGGAACCTCCTGCTCGCGAATCCCTTGAAGCAATCAGCTTCTCGATGACCAGACCATAGAGGCGGCCAAGCCGGATGTTCAAGGGTGAGTCGAAGCGTGAATGCATTATTTTGAAAAGTGTTGCATAAATGCCACGGTCGGCAAAAACCTTATACTTTAGTCTTACGACCGTACAATTCGAGCCTGTGATGGACAATCTCATACCCCAGTTCACGGGCGATCTCTTCCTGCAGGCGTTCGATCTTCTCTGACTGGAACTCGATGACCGCCCCGGTGTCCATGTCTATAAGGTGATCATGATGCGGCCCGTCAGCCGGTTCATAGCGCGACCTGCCATCGACGAAGGCATGGCGCTGGATGGCGCCGTGCTCCTCCAGCATTTTCAGGGTGCGATAGACCGTCGGCAGCGAGATGCGGCTGTCCTGCCGCACGGCGCGTCTGAAGATATCCATGGCATCGGGATGCTCGTCACCCTTGTCGGCAAGTATCTGGATGATGATCCTGCGCGGCTTGGTGATGCGCGCACCGGCGTCACGCAGCGCATTCAAAAGATCATCACTGTCGAGGGGCGTTGGCATGCCGGCAACCTAGCAAGTTGATAATCATTTGCAATAACAAAATACACTCATGAATTTCCTTATTGCAAATAATTTGCATTTACATAAAGTGTCGGTGATCAACCGCGTTACCGGAGTACAGATACGTGCCTCAAAAACTGAATTGGTTCGCAATCCTGGCGGCGCTGACAGTCGCCATGTTTGGTATGGCGCAAGGCGCGCAGGCAAAACTGAAAGTCGTCACCACCTTCACCATCATCGCCGACATGGCCTCCAACGTCGCCGGTGACACCGCCGAGGTGGTCTCCATCACCAAGCCAGGCGCGGAGATACACAACTACCAGCCGACGCCGAAGGATATTGTCCGTGCGCAGGGCGCCGGCCTGATACTGTGGAACGGTCTCAACCTGGAACAGTGGTTTGAGAAATTTCTCGCCAACCTGTCCGATGTGCCCTCGGCCGTCATCAGCGAAGGCGTCCAGCCGATGAGCATTGTGGCAGGTCCCTACTCCGGCAAACCCAACCCGCATGCCTGGATGAGCCCGACCGATGCGCAGGTCTATGTCGACAACATCGCCCGCGCCATGGCCGAACAGGACCCCGACAATGCCGATACCTACAAAGCCAATGCGGAAAAATACAAAGCCGAGATCGAGGCCCGTGTCGCCCCCATCCGCCAGTCCCTTGCAGCCATTCCGGACAACGAACGCTGGCTGGTCACCAGCGAAGGTGCGTTTTCCTACCTGGCGCGCGACTTCAATCTGAAGGAACTGTTCCTGTGGCCAATCAATGCTGACCAGCAGGGAACGCCACAGCAGGTGCGCAAGGTGATCGATCAGGTGCGCGCCAACAACATAAAGGCGGTATTCAGTGAAAGCACCATCTCGCCCGCAGCCGCCAAGCAGGTGGCACGCGAAACCGATGCGCGCTATGCAGGCGTCTTGTACGTGGACTCGCTGTCCGGCCCGGATGGCCCGGTGCCGACCTACCTCGATCTGCTGAGCGTGACAACTGAAACAATTGCGGCGGGGCTAAAGTGATGCTGAACCCGGTCCGAGCAGAACAACATGCAGATCACCACAGCGACGATGGTCTCGAAGTCAGGGATGTGACCGTTACATATCGTAACGGTCACACTGCACTTTATGATGCCAGTTTCTCGCTGCCGGTTGGCACCATCACCGCACTGGTCGGTGTCAACGGGTCGGGCAAATCAACCTTGTTCAAAGCCATAATGGGATTTGTGCCGCTGGCCAAGGGCGATGTGAGAATGCTCGGCATGAGTGAGGAACAGGCGCTGGACCGCAACCTGGTGGCTTACGTGCCGCAGTCCGAAGAGGTCGACTGGAACTTCCCTGTCCTGGTCGAGGATGTGGTGATGATGGGCCGCTATGGCCACATGAACTGGCTGCGCATACCGAAGGCCCGTGATCATGAAATGGTTGCCAGTGCGCTGGAACGGGTCGGCATGAGCGAGTTCCGCAAGCGCCAGATCGGAGAACTCTCGGGCGGACAGAAAAAACGGGTCTTTCTGGCCCGGGCACTGGCACAGGAAGGCAAGATCATCCTCCTCGACGAACCGTTCACCGGTGTGGACGTGAAAACCGAGGACGCCATCGTCAAGCTGCTGCAGGGTCTGCGCGACGACGGGCACATCATGCTGGTCTCGACCCACAATCTGGGCTCGGTGCCGCAGTTCTGCGACCGCGCCATTCTGATCAAGGGCACCGTACTTGCCGAGGGGCCGACCGCGCAGGTGTTCACGCAGGCCAATCTCGAACATGCCTTTGGCGGCGTGCTGCGCCAGTTCACACTGGGTGGTGAAGATCTGCATGACGACGATGACGCCCGTACAGTTACGGTCCTCACCGATGACGAGCGTCCGTTCGTCATTTATGGCGACGGCGAAGACGAACCGGAGCGGAAAAAGAAATGAACCTGCTGCTGGAACCGTTCACCTACAACTACATGGTCAATGCCATGTGGGCGTGTGCTCTGGTGGGTGCGGTGTGCGGTTTCCTGTCGGCCTACCTGATGTTGAAGGGCTGGTCGCTGATCGGCGATGCCCTGTCCCACGCCATCGTTCCCGGCGTTGCAGGCGCCTACATGCTGGGCCTGCCGTTTTCGATCGGGGCGTTTTTCTCCGGCGGCCTGGCGGCGCTGGCCATGCTGTTTCTGAACCAGAGGACCAAGCTGCGCGAAGACGCCATCATTGGATTGATCTTCACATCGTTCTTTGCGCTGGGGCTGTTCATGGTGTCGCTGTCACCGACATCGGTCAACATCCAGACCATCGTGCTCGGCAACATCCTGGCGATCACACCGGAAGACCTGGTGCAACTGGTGATTATCTGCGCTGTCTCAATGACGGTGCTGTGTCTCAAATGGAAAGACCTGATGGTCACGTTTTTCGACGAGAACCACGCCCGCTCGGTCGGCCTGAATACGACAGCTCTGAGACTGGTGTTCTTCACTCTGCTTGCGGCCTGCACGGTGGCCGCACTACAGACCGTAGGGGCGTTCCTGGTGATTGCCATGGTGGTGACCCCGGGTGCCACCGCCTACCTGCTGACTGACCGGTTTTCCCGGCTGATCATCCTGTCAGTCTCAATCGGAGCCGTTACCAGCTTCCTGGGCGCTTATCTCAGCTACTTCCTCAACGGGGCCACCGGCGGGATCATCGTGATCCTGATGACGGCAGTGTTCCTGGCCGCATTCTTCCTGGCTCCCAAACACGGCATGCTGGCAGCACGCACCAAGGCACGTGCGGCCCTGGAGGCGCGACCATGACAGCGATCATGGAATGGATCATGCAACCGTTTGCGTTCGAGTTCATGCAAAAGGCCTTCATCATCACTATCCTGCTGTCAGTGCCGATGGCGGTTCTGTCGTGCTTCCTGGTGCTGAAAGGCTGGTCGTTGATGGGTGACGCCATCTCGCACGCCGTACTGCCCGGTATCGTGCTTGCCTATATCATCGGCGCTCCCCTGGCTGCCGGTGCGTTCACCGCCGGCATGGCATGCGCGCTGGCAACCGGGTTCCTGGACCGAAATTCCAGGATCAAGCAGGACACTGTCATGGGCGTGGTGTTTTCAGGCATGTTCGGACTGGGCCTGGTGATGTATGTCGCCATACAAACCGAGGTGCATCTCGACCATATATTGTTCGGCAACATTCTCGGGCTGGCCTGGGGCGATGTTATTGAAACAGCCATTATCTCGATCACCTGCATCCTGGGGCTTGCGGTCTGGCGCAAGGACCTGCTGCTGCATGCATTCGATGCCCAGCATGCCCGCGCCATCGGATTGAAAGTCGGGTGGTTGCACTACGGTCTCCTGGCTGCAATCTCGCTGGCCATTGTCGGTGCGCTGAAGGCATCCGGCATCATACTGGCGATTGCATTGCTGATCGCGCCGGGCGCCATTGCATTCCTGGTAACGCGACGCTTTGAAGCCATGCTGGCCGTGGCTGTCGCCGTCGCGGTCGGCTCCAGCCTCGCCGGCGTGTTTGCCAGCTTCCACCTGGATTCTGCTCCCGCCCCGACCATTGTGCTGGTCATGACCGGCCTGTTCATTGCCGCCTTCATCCGCCAGCAGATGCAGTTTGCCAAGCTCAGCCGGCGCCCGCCTCCGAAGATTGACCCTAAGCCTTTGTGATGGAATTGGCGTAGTCGATGCGCGCCTGTACTTCCACGGCGGCAACTGCGGAGACATTGACCACCGAACGGGTGGTGGCGGCCGGCACCAGTACATGAGCCGTTGCCGCTGCGCCCACGAGGATGGGGCCGATGGGTGTCCCGGCACCCAGTTCCAGCACCAGCTGATAGGCCAGGTTGGCCGCATCCGAATTGGGAAACATGAACACGTTGGCCTCGCCTTTCAGGGTGGATCCCGGAAACAGCCTCTGGCGCAGGTCTTCGTTCAGGGCCGTATTGCCGTGCATCTCGCCGTCAAACTCAAAGTCGGTGCCTTGTTCGTGCAGCAGGTCGGCAGTGTCGCGCATTAGTTGTATCTCAGGCGATTCGGCTGAGCCGAAGCTTGAGTTGGCCAACAGCGCCACTTTCGGTTCAACACCAAAACGTTTGATGATGCCAGACACCCGCCGGGTCAGTTGCGCCATTTCGGCGGGCGAGCGATCCACGTTGCCATAGGTGTCGGCAAAGAAGTACACGCCACGGTCAAGAATGCAGCCCGATATGGCCGCAAAATCACTGGTGCGCGGTCCCATGCCGATGATCCGGCGGATATGATCGAGATGGCTGTAAAACCTGCCCTCAAGACCGCAGATCATTGCGTCCGCATCACCGCGCTTGATGGCCAGTGCCGCGATGACGGTTGAGTTTGTGCGCACCAGCGTTCTGGCCGCGTTCAGCGGGACGCCCTTGCGGCCGGCGATCTCCACCAGCGTGTTCACATAATCCAGATAGCGCGGATCGGATTCCGGGTTGATGACCTCCACATCGGCGCCGGCCTTGAGATGGAGGCCGAAAGAGGCAGCGCGGCGTTCAATCACGTCAGGCCGGCCAATCAGGATGGGAATAGCCCAGCCATCTGCCTTGGCCAGCGATGCCGCACGCATGGCACGCTCGTCCTCGCCCTCAGCGTAGATGATGCGTTTGGGGTTCTGTTTGGCCGCCGCAAAAACCGGACGCATGATCATGCCGGAACGGAACACGAACCGGGTCAGGCGTTCGACATAGGCATCGAAGTCATCAATCGGTCTGGTGGCCACGCCTGAGTCCATGGCCGCCCTGGCAACGGCAGGTGCGATGCGCAGGATCAGGCGCTGGTCAAACGGGTTGGGGATCAGACTATCCGCGCCAAACGACGAGACGCCGCCCTCATAGGCACGTGCAGCCAGTTCGGAAACCGCTTCATGGGCCAGCGCTGCGATGGCGTGCGTGGCCGCAATCTTCATTTCCTCATTGATAGCCGTCGCGCCGACATCCAGTGCGCCGCGAAAGATGTATGGAAAGCACAGGACGTTGTTGACCTGATTCGGGAAATCCGATCGACCAGTGCAGATCATCGCATCGGGTTTGACCTTGCGCGCCTCATCGGGATGAATTTCAGGGTTGGGGTTGGCAAGCGCCATGATGAGCGGCTTGTCGCCCATTTTTTCGACCATTTCCGGTTTCAGCACACCGCCGGCGGACAGACCGAGGAACACATCAGCGCCCTCGATAATATCACCCAGCGTGCGCGCTTCGGTTTTCTTGGCGTACGGCGCCATCCACTGGTTGATGCCGTCACGGCCCTCATAGGCCACACCGTCAATGTCGGAAATCCAGATGTTTTCCGGTTTAGCCCCCATACCGACAACAAGGTTGAGACAGGCAAGCGCCGCAGCACCTGCTCCGGACGTCACGATCTTGCAGTCTTCCAGTTTCTTGCCGGCAATCTCGAGGCCGTTGACGATCGCCGCCGCCACGATGATTGCGGTGCCGTGCTGGTCATCATGAAACACCGGAATGTTCATGCGCTGTTTCAGCTCATCCTCGATGATGAAGCATTCCGGCGCCTTGATATCTTCCAGGTTGATGCCACCGAAAGTCGGTTCCAGTGCCGCGACCGTGTTGACGAAGATATCTGAATCCTTGGCATCAAGCTCAAGGTCAAAGACATCGATGTCAGCGAACTTCTTGAACAGGACCGCCTTGCCTTCCATCACCGGCTTGGACGCCAGCGGGCCGATATCGCCCAGGCCCAGCACCGCGGTGCCGTTGGTGATGACCGCAACCATATTGCCGCGTGCGGTCAGCGTATGGGCTTCTTCGGGCTTGTCGTGGATCTCCATGCACGCAGCCGCCACACCGGGAGAATAGGCAAGCGCCAGGTCGCGCTGGTTGGACAAGGGCTTGGTAGCCTTGATCTCCAGTTTTCCCGGTTTGGGGTTGCGATGGTAATGCAGCGCGTTTTCACGCAGCTCGTCAGTTACAATACGTGGCATGGGGGCGTATCTTCCGGTTATTCATGTCCTGGCGGATCTTGTTATGGTGCCAAGCCTATAGCAGCGTAAGACGACATTCCACAGTATAGATTCCCGCGCCCTGTCTTGCGTCGAACAGGACAGAATCACCCCCCATGGGCCGGGTTGAGACTTACTCTTTCGGCAAGGACAACCGCACATGCAGTTCGCGCAACTGGCGCGGTTCTGCGTCAGAAGGCGCGCCCATGAGCAGATCGGCTGCCTGCTGGTTCATCGGGAACAGGGTGATTTCACGCAGGTTTCGGGTGCCACACAGCAGCATCACAACCCGGTCGACACCAGCCGCCATGCCGCCATGAGGCGGTGCGCCGTACTGGAACGCCCGATACATGCCGCCAAAGCGTTCCTCGACTACGTCTTTCGGCAAACCGGCGATCTCAAATGCCTTGACCATGGTTTCCGGCTTGTGATTGCGGATCCCGCCCGATGCGATCTCGAAACCGTTGCAGACCAGATCGTACTGGTAGGCCTTGATGGTGAGCGGGTCCTGATTTTCCAGCGCCTCCATTTCGCCCTGCGGCATGGAAAACGGGTTGTGCGAGAAATCGACCTTCTTTTCTTCCTCATTGTATTCATAAAACGGAAAGTCGACGATCCAGGCCAGTTCAAAGCGATCTTCATCGATGAGCTTCAGTTCAGCCCCTGCCCGGTCACGGGCAGCGCCTGCAAATGAGGCGAACTTTTCCGGCAGACCGGCAACAAAGAAACAGGCATCGCCGTCCGCCAGCCCCATCTGGGTGCGAATGGCTTCGGTCCGCTCTGGACCGATGTTCTTGGCCAGGGGTCCTGCCCCTTCCAGGCTGTCGCCTTCGCCGCGCCAGAAGATGTAACCCAGACCGGGCTGTCCCTCACCCTGCGCCCAGGAGTTCATGCGATCGCAGAACGCGCGCGACCCGCCGGTCTTTGCCGGAACGGCCCAGATTTCCACCTTGGGATCAGACGCAATCATGCCGGCAAACACCTTGAACCCGGAACCGGCAAAGTGTTCGGTAACGCTTTGCATTTCAATCGGGTTGCGCAGGTCGGGCTTGTCGGAACCATACTTGCGAATGGCATCCGCATAGGCAATGCGCGGGAATTCCTGTGTCACCGGTTTGCCGTCGGCAAAAGCTTCGAACACATTGCGCATGACCGGTTCAACGGCGCCCAGCACATCATCCTGGGTCACGAAACTCATCTCCAGGTCGAGCTGGTAAAACTCGCCCGGCAAACGGTCTGCACGCGGGTCTTCATCACGGAAGCATGGCGCGATCTGGAAATACTTGTCGAAGCCCGACACCATCAGCAACTGCTTGTACTGCTGCGGCGCCTGCGGCAGCGCATAGAACTTGCCAGGGTGAATACGGCTCGGCACAAGGAAGTCGCGCGCGCCCTCAGGCGAGGATGCCGTCAGTATGGGCGTTGAAAATTCGTTGAAACCGGCATCGGTCATTTCAGCACGCATTTTGGCAATGATGGCCGACCGTTTCATGATGTTGGCGTGCAGTGTCTCACGGCGCAGGTCCAGGAAGCGGTATTTCAGACGGATATCTTCCGGGTAGTCAGGCTCGCCAAACACCGGTAACGGCAGTTCAGCTGCTTTCGACAACACTTCGATTTCGCGCGCGAACACTTCCACTTCGCCGGTCGGCAGGTTGGGGTTGACGGTCTCTTCGGAACGCGCCTTGACGTCGCCATCGACTCGGATAACCCATTCGCCGCGCACCGCCTCGGCGGTCTTGAAGGCGGGTGAATCCGGATCTGCCACGACCTGGGTCATGCCGTAATGATCGCGCAGGTCGATGAACAGCAATCCCCCATGGTCGCGCACCCGGTGAACCCAGCCTGAAAGGCGTGCGGTTTCACCTACATTGGACCTGGAAAGCTGAGCGCAGGAATGGCTGCGATAGGCGTGCATGGGTAACCCTCTTGGCAAACACTGAACTTGTGCGTTGGAATGCGCGGGAAAAGCGCACGAGGCAGCTTATTTGTCAAGGTTTTGGCTTGAGAACAAGTGCGCACAGGACTAGGACGGTTGTACGCACTTTTTTGCTCGGCGCAGGCGCACGTCCATGAACTTCCTGCTTCCTTTATCTCCCCTTCTTGCTGCAGCAGGCATTCTGCTCGCCGGCAACGGCCTGCAGGGCACACTGATTGCCCTGCGTTCTGCGCATGAAGGGTTCGATCCGTCCCTGATCGGGCTCATGGGAACCGGCTACTATGCCGGCTTCATGCTGTCCTGCCTGTTTTCCGCCCGTCTGATCCGGGCGGTGGGTCATATCCGCGTGTTCTCCGGATTGGCGGCGATTGCAGCATCGGCATCACTGACCATGGTGTTGTGGCTCGATCCGGTCGCCTGGGTCGGGTTGCGATTTGTGTCAGGTTTCTGCTTTGCCGGCCTGTTCATGGTTATCGAGAGCTGGCTCAATGCCTCCGTCGACAATGCACACCGTGCCAGCACCTTGTCCGTCTACCGGTTGGTGGACCTTGCGGCCGTGACCGGCTCGCAGTTCCTGCTGCCGGTGTTCGGTGCCTACGGGTTCGCCATTTTCGCCATTGCAGCGATCATGACCTGTCTGTCGCTGGTGCCGATATCGCTGATGGACAGAACCGCACCGAAGCCACCTGACGAATTTCGGTTTTCCGTCGCCAGTATCTGGGCGATATCGCCGCTGGCCTGTTTCGGCTGCATCACCATCGGCATGACCAACTCGACATTCCGGCTGATGGGGCCGATCTATGCATCGGACATCGGTTTTGACACGACCGGCGTTGCGACTTTCATGAGCGCCGGCATTATTGGCGGAGCGGTGTTGCAATTGCCGCTGGGCTGGCTGTCTGACCGGCTTGACCGGCGCTGGGTTCTGATCATCGCCACGTTGGGTGCGGCTGCGTCAGGTTTCCTATTGTCCTATGCAGCCGGAACGTCACATTCGATGGCATTGACCGGTATCTTCATGTTCGGGGCGTTTGCGCTGCCGCTTTACTCGTTGTCGGCGGCGCACGCCAATGACCGGGCCAAGCGAGGGCAATATGTCATCGTGGCAGCCGGGCTGAGCTTCTTCTTTTCGCTCGGTGCCATGATCGGGCCGTTCGTGGCAGCCCAGGTATTGTCGGTCTTCGGTCCCGACTTCTTCTTCACCTACACCAGCATCGTGCATCTGAGCCTCGTTGTCGTGACATTGTGGAGAATGACGGTACGCCGGACACCCGACATGAAGGCGAAGAAGCGCTACGCAACGCTGCTGAGAACCTCGCCGGTGATGTACCGGCTGGCTCACAAGGCTGCGAGCAAAGGGGCGCGCAAGCCCGATTGACCGTGTTTTCAACCACAGATTGCAGCGATGCGCTTGATTTGCGCCCAACATTCTGGCTTTGTCCCTGCCCATGCAAATAATTACCACCACCGACGACCTCGCCCGCCTGTGCAAAACCCTGTCCACGGACACGTATGTGACCGTGGATACCGAGTTCATGCGCGAGCATACCTTCTGGCCGATCCTGTGCCTGATCCAGATCGCCGGCACCGGCGAAGAGGCCATTATCGACCCGATGGCCGACGGCATTGACCTGGCGCCATTCCATCAATTGATGGCCAATGAGGCTGTGTTGAAGGTGTTTCACGCCGCGCGGCAGGACGTGGAGATTTTCGTTGAGGCAACCGGCGCCACGCCGACACCGATTTTCGATACCCAGATTGCCGCCATGGTGTGCGGCTTTGGCGATCAGGTCGGCTATGAAGCCCTGGTCCGCAAACTGGCCGGTCAACAGGTCGACAAGTCGTCCCGGTTCACCGACTGGGCCCGGCGCCCCCTTACCGACAAGCAACTCGCCTATGCCCTGTCTGATGTCACCCACCTGCGCGTGGTCTATGAAAAGCTGCGCGACATGCTGGGCGAAAACGGCCGCACCCCGTGGCTGGCTGAGGAAATGGCGGTTATCGCTTCTGCCGATACCTACATTTCCAACCCGGACGATGCCTGGAAACGCCTGAAGTTCCGTCCGCGCAACACCAAGCAGATGGGCATTGCCGTTGCCCTGGCAAAGTGGCGTGAAGAACGTGCGCAGTCCAAGAACATGCCGAGAAACCGGATTATCAAGGATGATGCCATTTCCGAACTGGCGACCCAGGCCCCGCGAGACAAGGCCGGCCTGTCAAAACTGCGCGCCCTGCCGCGCGGACTGGCCGATGGCGGGCTGGGTGATGAGATACTGCGGGCCATCAAGACCGGCCTGGCCACGCCGAAAGACAAGCTGCCGCCACTTGCCCCGTCGAAAGGCCCTCAGCCGGAAGGCGCATCGGCTATCGCCGATGTCCTGAAACTGGGGCTCAAGGTGGTGTGCGAGCGTGAAAACATCGCCCCGCGCCTGATCGCCAATGCTGCCGACATCGAGGAATTTGCCGGCAATGGCGGAGACCACCTGCAGATGATGCGCGGCTGGCGCCATGAACTGTTTGGCGAAGTGGCGCAAGGTCTGAAAACCGGCAAGCTGGCCATTGGCATCCGCGATGGCAAACCGGATATTTTCAACGCTTAGAGCCCTAAACAAGCACCAGCTTGATGAGCCACGCGACGCTGCCGACGACCGCGACGCCGGCCAGCCAGTAGGCGGCAAACCACATCAGTTTGGCTGCGGAAGACGACATCAGTGGTAGCCTTCATCCGGGTCCATCTTGCCGCGAAACACCCAGTACGAATAAGCCGTGTAGGCCAGGATCAGCGGCACAAGAACAACTGCCCCGACCAATGTAAAGACAAGACTTGAATGCGGGGCTGCGGCTTCGGCAATGGTCAGGCTCGGCGGTACGATGTGCGGATAAAAGCTGATGCCGATACCGATGAAACTCAGAATGAAAAGCGCCAGTGATGCGAGAAACGGTGTAACGTCGTGTTTGTCGCGAAGACCGGTGTAAAGCTTCCACGCCGCAGCTGCGAGCAACACCGGTACAATCGCCGAAAAAGCTGCTGTGGGCCAGGCAAACCAGCGTTGTGCATAGACCGGATCAAGAAACGGCGTGACAGCGCTGACGATCCCGATAAAGCCGAGTGTGATCACCGCCAGAATGCGGGCTCGAGACTGCATTCTTTCCTGCAACGGACCTTCGGTTTTATAAATAAGCCAGGTGGCGCCCAGCAGGGTGTACCCGAACACCACCGCGACACCGGTCAAAATCGAAAACGGGGTCAGCCAGTCCCACCATCCGCCGGAGTAAGCGCGCTCGGTAATCGAAATCCCCTGCACCAGCGCCCCGAGCGCGATACCCTGGGTAAAGGCTGCAACAAATGAGCCGCCCCCAAATCCCCAGTTCCACAAAAACTGGCCGCGCTTGGTGCGCCAGCGATACTCAAATGCAACCCCGCGGAACACCAGCGCCAGCAGCATGATCGTCAGCGGCATGTAGAGTGCGGGCAGCACGGTTGCATAGGCTAGCGGAAACACAGCGAACAGCCCGCCGCCGCCCATAACAAGCCAGGTTTCATTGCCATCCCAGACCGGCGCGACGGAATTCATCATCAGGTCGCGATCATGCTTTTCGGGCTCAACGACGAACAACATGCCAACGCCCAGGTCAAATCCGTCCAGTATGACGTACATCAAGACAGCAAAGGCAATGATAGCCGCCCAGATATGGGGAAGATCAAGCTCCATGGCCAACGCCCTCCTGTTCGGCAATCTGCGCTGCGGGTGTCGTGCCGGCGCTGCGCAACGGCCCCTTGCTGAGTTCCTTGCCGCCGCCACCGGGTGGTTTGCTCATCATGCGCAGGATGTAAAACACACCTGCCCCGAAGACGAAGAAATACACAATGATGAAGGCGATCAGGGAGGTGGCAACGGCCGGTGCTGCAATTGGCGCAAGGGATTCGCTGGTTCTCAGCAGACCATACACGGTAAACGGCTGGCGGCCGACTTCAGTCGTCACCCAGCCTGCAAGTACGGCAACAAATCCGGTCGGGCCCATTGCAACGGCTGCCATGTGCAACCAGCTGTCACGATACAATACGTTGCGCCAGCGCGCCCAGAGGCTCCAAATGCCAAGCCCCAGCATGGCGAACCCCAGCGCAATCATGATACGGAAGCTCCAGAACACGATGGCAACCGGGGGTTCGTCCCTGTCGTCAACCGTATCGAGGCCCGCCAACGGCGCATTCAGATCATGCTTGAGGATCAGGCTCGACAGTTTCGGGATTTCGATGGCGAAGTCGATGCGTTTTTCAGCCTCGTTTGGTATCCCGAACAGGATCAGCGGTGCACCCTCGGGATAGCTGTCGAAATGGCCTTCCATTGCCATGACCTTGACCGGCTGGTGTTCAAGCGTGTTGAGCCCGTGCAGGTCGCCGGCGAATATCTGGACAGGCGTCACCAGCGCCGCCATCCACATGGCCATGGAGAACATCACGCGGGCCGGCTTGTGCGACCGGTCCCTGAGCAGATGCCAGGCGCCAACCGCGCCGACAACCAGAGCGGTGGTGAGAAACGCTGCCAGCACCATATGGACCAGCCGATACGGGAAGGACGGGTTGAAGACAATCGCCCACCAGTCTTCAGGCACAAACTGCCCTGCTTCATTGATCGAGTATCCGGCGGGCGTCTGCATCCACGAATTGACCGATAAAATCCAGGTGGCCGACATCAGGGTTCCAACGGCAACCACGGCCGTTGCGAACATGTGAAGCTTGTCACCAACGCGTTTGCGCCCAAACAGCATGATGCCCAGAAAACCCGCTTCCAGGAAGAACGCACTCAGAACTTCATAAGCCATCAGCGGGCCGAGAATGGGCCCGGTCTTGTCGGAAAACACGCTCCAGTTGGTGCCGAACTGGTACGACATGACGATGCCGGACACGACCCCCATGCCGAACGCCACGGCAAAAATCTTTTTCCAGTATTCGAACAATGTCAGATAGGTCTGGTCGCCGGTTTTCAACCACAGGGCGTTCAGCACCGCCAGGTAGTTCGCCAGGCCGATGGAAAAGGCCGGAAACACAATGTGAAATGAAACCGTGAACGCAAATTGAAAGCGCGCAAGCAATTCAGCGGAGACGCCATCAAGCATTATCATGTTCCTGTTTCGATTGGAGCAGCTTCAACTGCAAGATAGGCCTGCGACCATCCCGGGAGTAGGCAGATACTGTCGCAGGGCCAAATCGCCGCAAGACACGAAAACTGTCAGCCGCGACGTATTTCCGCTTCGAGACCCATGGCTCCAGCCAGCTGAGTCAGCTTCTTTGCGACAGACTCGCCATAAAGATCGGACAGCTTCTTTGGCATGTCCAGAACCAGTTTCTTGCCGTCTATGAACAATTTGATCTTGGGCAGAAGTCCGGTCATGGCACCGGTCAGCACATAGGCAAGGCGCATGGCGCCGGCCAGTATGCGGGCACGCTCCAGCCAGTCCTCCGGAATCAGGTCGACGAATTCGCGCGGTGCGTGTTTCGCGTTGATGCCCTGGTAGCGGAAGAAGACCGCCAGAGCCAGGAACAACCGCCCCGGGTGATCGACCCCGACAATCGAGGCCTGCGAGATGATGGTCAGCGCGCGGCCGGACCTGTAGTCCGGATTTGCCCGCCAGGAGATGTCGGCCATCATGCAGGCGGCATGGCGCAGGCGGCGTTCTTCTTCGGTTTCAGCGTGCTTGTCGTTGGTGAACAACGCATTGGTCCACTGGCACAATTCCAGTTCATGGTTCGGCGATCGCGCATAGCGCTTTGCAAAATCCCAACTGGCATTCAGCAACGGGTCGGAATCGCGCACCCGTTTTTTGAGTTTGCCGAACAGCAAGCCTTCACGTACGCCATAAATCGACGTCACCATGTCCTTGGGCTGGGTACGGGCCAGCAACCGTTCAAGCACCAACGCCGCCAGCGGCAGTGTTTCAGACCGGCTCTTGGACACCGCTTCAATGCCCTTGAGCGTGTCCGGTGACAGTCTCGAAACAAAGTCAGCCAGTGACTGGGCCGTTGACCTGTCCATCGTGTAGCCCTGAACAATGATCAGCGGATAATGGATCTGAGCCATGTGCAGCCGGGCAAGGTTACGCCAGGCCCCGCCAACACCGTAAAAGGTGCGCCCGTCCAGGTTCTGCAACAACTTTGCCCGGTCAAGCTGGGCATCGATGTACCTGGTGGCGGCTTCAATGTCCGGGCCGGTTTCACCCAGAATGCGCAGCGGCCCCAGCGGCAGTGTTATGCCATCGCGCAACTTGCCCATCGAGACATCGACAAGTTCCAGGCTGCCACCGCCAAGGTCGCCGACAATACCTTCGGCATCGGGAATGCCGGACAGCACGCCCTTGGCTGCGAAAGCCGCTTCCTGACGTCCCGTCAGGACACCGATATCAGCGCCAAGCAGTTTCTTGGCTCTTGTTATGAACTCGCTGCCGTTGGAAGCATCACGGACAGCAGCGGTCGCCACGGAAAAGATCTCGCTGACATTCATCTGGTTGCACAGCGCGCGAAACCGCCGGATTGCGTTCAGGGCCCGCTCTGACGCCTCATCGTCCAGCGCACCGGTTTCAGCCACACCGCGTCCGAGCGCGCATAACACCTTTTCATTGAACATTGGCGATGGCGCGCGCCTCAGGCCGTCATATACGACCATGCGCACGGAGTTTGAACCGATGTCCACCACTGCAACCGGTGGCGCACCGTCAATCCTGTCGAGTCTCTTGGCCGGGTTCACTCAGACCTGTCCCGCTGCTGAAGTGCCGATCAGAATCACCTCCTGACCGCTCATTGCCTTTAATGACCGGCAATAGCAGGTGGCAGGCTATCTTTCAAAGAACTTCCGCGTCCGGACAGCGATGGGTTGTTCATAAAGTAGTCATGAGCGTTAAACGGCTCCTCATCAGGGCCAGGTGCGATGCGCTGGGAGCTGCCGTCGGGCATCAATTGCCAGCTTTGCTGGTTGTCCTTCAGGTTGGCGACCATGATCTGATCCAGGACCTGCTGATGGACGGTCGGTGTGTCCACCGGCACCAGCGTTTCGACGCGGCGATGCAGGTTGCGGGGCATCCAGTCTGCCGACGAGATGTAAATGCGCGCCTTGTCGCTTGGCAGGCCATCGCCATTGCCGAAACAGACAATGCGTGAATGCTCCAGAAAACGGCCGATAATCGATTTCACGCGAATATTGTCGGACAATCCGGCCACGCCGGGCCGCAGACAGCAAATACCGCGGATGACCAGTTCAATCTGAACCCCGGCATTGCTTGCCCGATACAGCGCATCGATGATTTCCGGATCAACCAGAGAATTCATTTTCGCCCAGATGGCTGCCGGCCTGCCGGCCTTGGCATGAACAATCTCTTCTTCAATGTGCGAGATCAGGCGCTTGCTCAGCGTCAGCGGTGACAAGGCAATGCGTTCAAGCTCGGTCGGCTCGGCGTAACTTGATACATAGTTGAACAGGCGTGCCGCGTCACGGCACAGAGCCGGATCACAGGTGAAGAACGACATGTCGGTATAGATGCGCGCGGTGATCGGATGATAATTGCCGGTGCCGTAATGGACATAAGTTCTCAGGTGGCCGCCCTCACGCCGGACGACCATCGACGTCTTGGCATGGGTTTTCAGTTCAACAAAACCGAACACCACCTGCACGCCGGCACGCTCCAGATTTCGCGCCCACTGGATGTTCTTTTCTTCATCGAACCGGGCTTTCAGTTCAACAACCGCCATGACGGACTTTCCCGCCTCTGCCGCCATGACCAGTGCCTCAACGATCGGGCTCTGGTTGGACGTGCGATACAAGGTCTGCTTGATTGCAACCACATCCGGATCGCGAGCCGCCTGACGGACAAACTGCACCACGGCGTCAAATGATTCATACGGGTGATGGACGATGATGTCCTTTTGCCGAATGGCTGCAAAACAGTCGCCGCCATGATCACGGATACGTTCCGGAAAGCGCGGGTTGTAAGGTGGAAACTTGTGTTCCGGCATATCATCGATAATGAGCTGAGACGTGTCCGCGTACCCGACAACACCATCACACATGACAATTGCTTCGGCATCTGCGTTGAGTTCACGGGCGATGAAGGTACGAAGGGTTTCCGGACATCCGCCATCAACTTCAAGACGCACCACACTGCCGCGGCGGCGACGCTTCAGGGCGCGTTCAAAATAGCGCACAAGGTCCTCGGCTTCTTCCTCAACCTCGATATCACTGTCACGCAGGATCCGGAATATGCCCCTGCCCTGCAATTGATATCCGGGAAACAGCCGCGGGGTGAAATGCGCGATCATGTCTTCGATCATGATGAAGCGTGCGACCGGCTGGTCTTCATGGGTCTTGTTGCCCGGCAAACGGGTGAAACGTTCAAGCTGCTGCGGCACCTGCACCAGCGCTTTCATCTGCTCACCGTCAGACTTGCGCACAAGCTCAAGCGCAATCATCAGGCCACGGTTGGGCAGAAACGGAAACGGATGAGCCGGATCAATGGCGATGGGCGTGAGCACCAGCAGCACCTGCTCGTGAAAACGCTCATCCAGCCACGTCCGGTCCTGGCTGGTAAGCTGATCGGTATTGATGAGCTCAACGCGGTTTTCATGCAGTTCTTCGCGCAAGGCATGCCAGCGCTTGTCCTGCTCGCCCATCAGTTCGCTAGCCTCTGCGCGTACGCTGGACAACTGATCGGCCGGTGTCAGGCCATCCTGCGACAAGTCGGTGACCTGCTCGCGTATCTGGGCGGCAAGTCCCGCCACGCGGACCATGTAGAACTCATCCAGGTTGTTGCCGGAAATGGACAGAAAGCGGAGACGTTCGAACAGAGGATGAGCGGTATTGCGCGCTTCCATGAGCACTCGGTAGTTGAAGCCCAGCCAGGACAGTTCCCGGTTGAAAAAGCGTTTGGGGGATTTGATCAGATCCTGATGATCGTGCGCGGTGCCGGCTGCCGGTTTGGCGTCCGCCAATTGTTGGGATTCCTTGCTTTCGAGATTCATGCTTCCTGGTTCCGCGCGCTGAAAGGAGCCGCCAATACTGCAGTCGGTCATCTGTCTGATAGAGATATATAACACATCAATGACAACCACCCCAGTGACACAGCACAAAGAGCGTTAATCTTCCTCAGTCATCTTCCGGCAAGCTTTTCTCGGCATCGTCCTGCATCACCCGGGCAACCAGGTTCCGGGTGATTTCAGCGCGATCAGCCAATGCGCGGACATCGATTTTTGCAACCAGCGAGCGGGCGGCCTCGAACGAGCGTTCCATGCGCAAGACCATGTAGCTGATGGTGGCTTCATCGACTTGCAGTTGCCGGTCAGCAAATTGTTTTACCAGCAGTCCACGCAGCAGGTCGTCATCGGGATCACCCAGGTTTGCGACCTGTGCCGCCTTCAGACGCGAGACAAGATCAGGCAATGCGACGTTCCAGCGTGACGGATACTCGCTGGAGGTGATCAATACGCTGCCTGACGTCTCCCGTGCCAGGTTGATGAGATGAAACAGAGCCACTTCGTCGAACCCGTCACCCGGAGCATCTTCCACCGCCACTACACCGGTGCGCATCAGATCTGCCACTGCAGAGGTTTCCAGCGAACCGGCGGGAATCATTCTGGCTTCGGCACGGGTGCACCACACATCGCACAAATGGCTCTTGCCGGATCCTGCCGCGCCGACCAGAATGAGAACGGGAGACGGCCAGTCCGGCCACGCATCGACTGCTGCCACGGCCGCCTCGTTGGCCCCGGAGACCAGAAAATCATCACGCCCCGTCGCCACCCGATGCGGCAAATCCAGCGTTAGCTGGTGTGCAGGTTTTGCAGGCACGATACTCAACCACCCGTCGGCGGCGTTGGCTGGCGTCGCTTCCTGACCCCCAGATACAGTTTCGATCCAAGGTACTTGTTCAGGAAAAACTTCGACAACACGCCAATGGCCGCTGCCAGCGGCACTGCCAGCAATATGCCGGCAAAGCCAAACAGATAGCCGAATGCCAACAGGGCGAACATCAGCCAGACGGGATGGACGCCGATCGACTGGCCGACCAGTTTCGGCGACAGAAAATTGCCTTCGATGAACTGACCAATAGCGAAGATGCCGGCAATGATGAGTATCTGTATCCAATCCGGCCAGAACTGGACAAGGGCCGTTGCGATGGCAAGGACACCGCCGATGGCAGCGCCGACAAACGGTATGAAGGACAACAGGCCCGCGGTCAGGCCAATGAGCAGGCCGAAATTCAATCCGGCGGCAATCAGCGCCACGGCATAAAACAGGCCGAGCAACATGCACACGGTGCCCTGCCCCCGGATGAAGCCTGCCATCGCCGAGTTGATATCGCGTGCAACACCACGAACCGTCGCAACGTGATCACGCGGTATCCAGCTGTCGACCCGTTCGACCATCCGATCCCAGTCGTTCAGCATATAGAAAGTGACCAGCGGCGTGATGATCAGAAGCGACATAAGGTTGAACAATGCCAGTCCACCCGACAGGATCGACTGCAACAGGCCACCTATCCACACCGCAGCCTTGGCTGCGATATCGGAACCTGACGCAGGCAGGGTGGCGCTTGTCTTGGCCAGTGCATCCTTCATCCAGACCGGTGCAAGGTCGTTGAACAACGTCACCAGGGTCGACACATTGGACGGCAGGCGCTCGGCAAACCTGCCGATCTGATCTCCGATGAGCGGCACAACCAGCAGCAGGACAAGCACCAGCAAGAACACGCTGGTCAGCACGATCACCAGGGTTGCCGCCAACCGGGGCAGCTTCAGACGTTCCAGCGCATCTGCGACCGGATCCAGAAAATACGCCAGCACAATGCCCGCAATGAACGGCAGCATTATTTCTGCAAACAACCACATGAATGCAATCATCGCGGCGAGCACAATCAGCCATACCGAGACCTGACGCTGGACAGTCATTGCTTTTCCCCTTCATCAGCAGAACCGACCGACGGGGCAATGGCGCCCCCATTCGCCATATGTTGTAGCCAGTCCCGCAGATAGACCGCAAGGGAGGCCAGGGTCAGGGCGGCCGTGGTCGACGCGCCGACCAGGACCATGGTCGCGTTCACCGACGAGAAGGCAAGCGCGGCGAGCAAGGCTATCACCAGTAATATCTGCATGACCGTATTGGCTTTTGACACCATGTTCGGTTCCATCTTGACCGGCCGGTCCATCAGCCAGGACAGGATCACGGCGCCGACAATGGCCACGTCACGACTGACGACGATAATCACGATCCAGGTCGGCAGGTGTCCAAAGATACCAAGCACCACGTAGATGGTGACCAGAAGCGCCTTGTCGGCAATCGGGTCGAGATAGGCGCCAAGTTCAGAAGCCAGATCAAACTGCTTGGCCAGAAATCCGTCCACGGCGTCTGAGATGCCGGCCAGCACGAAAACAAAAAAAGCCGCCGGATAAAGCGACTGATAGAGCAGCCACACGATAACCGGCACCAGAAACAATCTGCCAATGGTGATGAAATTGGGGAGTGTCATTGCCGATGCCCCGGCAAGCCGTTCCTCGGCATCAACTTGCCTGCAGCACCCATGTCCCACCTACGTTTTGCAATGCCAGGCCAGCCGACCAGAGCGACTGGCGCAATTGTTCAAACCCCGTCACATAAGACAATTGCACGATGGCACCGCCTTGTGAAATCGTCGAAATATCGACCCCCGCAATACCCGGCGTTGACAATATCCGGGCGCGCAGCGCCGACCATTCCTCAGTTGAATAAAATGCAACGGCAACTGGAAGTGTCGCAACGGGAAGGCTCTGGGTCACAGGGCCGGTTTCATTCTTCTTCTTCCAGCGCAATAGCATGACCTGGTGGAAACGCAGCGCGGCAATTTTTGCAGCTTCCGCAACACCGCCGCCGTTTTCCGCCACATAGGCCTTGTCGAACTCCAGCCTGCCAACCGCGCTGGCTCCGATCATGGTCGCCTGAACCGTATCCTCACCGACAGGAGACGCCTCCGCGACCAGCACGGTATCTGCTTCGTAGCGCAATCTGATCGCCTCGAGTGACGCTTCATCGCGGCTGGCAGCCAGTTCTGCAGTCAGAGTATCAGTGTCTGCCAGGTCACCCAGCGGTACGATCAACGGTACAGGAGAATTTTCGGCCCTCAGTGACAGCCATGCGGTGCGCCATGGATTGTCTTCCCACACCACCACACCATCTGGGGTACGCCACACCGGCACGATGACGGTCTTGCGGGCCAGCTTCTCGCTGTAACTGACACCCAGATCGGCCATCATCTTGCGCATCGGGCCAGGCAGGAACCGCACCGTGAGCTTGCCGATATAGCGTTGCGGCCCGGTCCGCTCTTCCTCGATCGACAAACTGTCCAGCATCGCATTGATCTGTTTGGCCGGAATGCCTGACAGTTTACCGGCAAGCGCATCACCGCCGACGCGCCGGGCAAACAGCGCAAATGCCTTCACATTTGCTTCGGTGATGGCCAGTTTTTTGGCCTGGGCAGCGGTTTCCGCCCGCACGTCCACCTCAACACCGGTAATCGTGTACAACGGATTTTCCCTGGCAAACGCAGACGGAACAGCAACAAGGCTGATCAACCCGGTCAGTGCCACACAGGCAATCGCCAGCCACCAGGCTGCGGCTGTTTGCTGACAAACCTGTTTCACGCAGTCAGCCACCCTGGCAGGCCCGTGGGTAACAACCCCGGAAATCGAGCTTTCGCGCAGGTTCGGTGTGTCGTGGATAAATGATTTCATTACCCGGCGATTTTCCTTGCAACCATCCCATTCAATCACCCAATAAGGGTGGCCTTCTTGCCAGTGTCAACCAACACGACAGTCAATGGCAGCGGCGGACAGAAAATTCAAGCGTAGTGTGCAGGCACAAACATGACAAATGAGCACAACGGACTGACCTATAGCGATGCGGGCGTCAGCATCGAGGCGGGCAATTCACTGGTGGATGCCATCAAGCCGCTGGCAGCCTCCACGAGGCGCAAAGGCTCCAATCCGGCGCTGGGCGGCTTTGGCGGCCTGTTCGACCTCAAGGCGTGCGGGTTTAAAGACCCTGTCCTGGTTGCCGCCAACGACGGCGTCGGCACGAAACTGCGCGTTGCCATAGACAGCGGTATTCACTCCGGTGTCGGGATCGATCTGGTGGCCATGTCGGTCAACGATCTCATTGTTCAAGGGGCCGAGCCGCTGTTCTTCCTCGATTACTACGCAACCGGGAAACTGGATGTTGCCATTGCCCGCGATGTGGTTGCCGGCATTGCCGAGGGCTGCAGACAGGCAGGCTGCGCACTCATTGGCGGCGAGACCGCAGAGATGCCGGGCATGTATCATGGTGACGACTATGACCTGGCGGGATTCGCCGTCGGCGCGGTCGAGCGGCGCAAGATCCTGCCCAAGAAGAGCGTGGGCGCCGGAGATGTCATTCTTGGGCTGGCATCGTCGGGACCGCACTCAAACGGCTACTCCCTGATCCGCAAGATCGTCGACATAAGTGGTGCGAAGTACAAGAACAAGGCACCGTTTGACACGTCGAAGACCCTGGGAGAGGCATTACTGGCCCCTACCCGTATCTATGTGAAACCCATTTTGACGGCGTTGAAGGCACATAGTGCGATTAAGGCACTGGCGCACATTACCGGTGGCGGTTTTACAGAAAACATCCCACGCGTGTTGCCGGATGAATGTGCGGCTCATATCAGTCTGGCAAGTGTCAGTGCACCGCCGGTGTTCGGATGGCTGGCCGACAATGGCGGCATAACGCAGAAAGAGATGCTGCGCACGTTCAACTGCGGTATCGGCATGATTGTGGTGGTTAGCGAAGCCAGGGCCGATGATGTGATGCTGACGCTGGCGGACGCCGGTGAACAGGTTGTGCGACTGGGAGAGATTGTCACCCGCACCGACCGGCAGGCCAGAGTGAAGTTCACCGGCTCGCTGTCGTTTGGGGACAAAAGCTGACATGAGCCGCAAACGGGTTGGCATACTGATTTCAGGACGCGGGTCCAACATGGCGTCGCTGGTTGAGGCAGCCAGAGCCGAAACCTGCGCTTACGAGATTGCATGCGTGATCTCGAACCGCCCCGACGCAAAAGGCTTGCAGGTTGCAGAAAGTGCCGGCATCGCCGCTGTTGCTCTGGATCACACGGCTTTGGGCACACGCGAAGCGCTGGACGCTGCGGTGCATGAAGCCTTGCTGGCTCATAACGCTGAACTGGTCGCTTGTGCAGGGTTCATGCGCATCATGACCAGCGATTTCATTGCAAAATGGGACGGCAGGATGATCAACGTCCACCCGTCCCTGTTGCCCCTGTTCAAAGGTGTGAATACCCATGAACGTGCTCTGCAGGCCGGTGTGCGGGTACATGGTTGCTCGGTGCATTTCATATCCGCCGAGTTGGATGCAGGTGCGATTATCGCGCAAGGTGTGGTCAAGATCATGCCCGGTGATGATGCCGATACGCTGGCAGCCCGGGTACTGCCGGTTGAACACCGGATATATCCGGCAGTGCTGAATGCGCTGGCCGAAGGACGTATTCGGCTGGAAGACGGGCGGGCCGTATTTTCCGACGACGCTGCCGCCGGCCTGTCCCTGCTGGCAACCGGTTAACCTCACCTCGCTCTAAACCTTGAGACGTCATTTTACACGATGACGTTACCGGCATCAGAAACACCTTGAAACAGCAACTCAAATGCAGGAACATAAGAAGAACAACTTGACTTCTCATCACCTGCCTGGAGTGTATTATGCTTAGATTACAGATGTTTGGCCCAGCATTTGGATTACCGGATCCCAGCCCGTTTGCGATGAAGGGTGAAATGCTGCTCAAACTGGCAGGTCTCGATTACACAACCGAAATCGGTGATGTGCGCAAGGCGCCGAAGGGCAAGATGCCGGTGCTTGTTGATGGCGACACGGCAATACCGGATACGACTTTCATCCGGTTTCACCTGGAAGACAATCACGGCATAGATTTTGACAAGGGTCTTTCCGCACGAGAGCGCGGAATTGCCTGGTCGGTCGAAAAAATGCTGGAGGAAAGCCTGTATTTCGCCGTCATGCATGAACGCTGGGCGATAGACGGGAATTTTGACCGCGGCCCGCGAATGTTCTTCGACAGTATCCCGGCACCGGTGCGTGGCATATTGGTGCGAATGATCCGCAAACAGGTGATACGCAACCTGTGGGGTCAGGGCACAGGCAGACATTCACGTTCCGAAATCTGCCGGCTGGCTGCCCGCATGCTGACGGCGTTGTCGGCCGTTATGGGCGACAACAAATACCTGATGGGCTCTCATGCGTGCGGGGCCGACGCATCGGTGTTCCCCTTTGTGGCCGGCAGTTTGTGTCCTGTATTTGACAGCGAAGTCCTGGCGCATGCGCGCTCACACAAAAACCTGGTGGACTATAATCAGCGCATGATGGCGGAGTTTTATCCGGATCTGACATAGGATTTCGCGAGCGCTTGCCTGCACAAGGCGACGTACAATGGCGGGGATGTCAGGTCAGTGCCGAGGCCAGAACTGCCAGCGGGGCCAGCGTTGCAACGGCGATCAGGCCTGCGATGCAAACCAGTTCCAACAGGGGAGAACGTGTACGTACAAAAATCATGCGCAGAAGATGCCGTGATTCTTGAAATCAGGAAATGATTCTTTTCAACGACTTGCCGTTTGCAGATGACGTAATTTCTGAACTCATGGATGTCAGGCGGCTCTGATCCAGACATGATTGTCATGAAATGCACCACCGCCGACCGGAGCCGGCTGGTCTGCGCCAACAAGCGTATTGATTCCGCAACCGCCTTCAAAACTGCGGTTCGGCCAGATGCCCTCAGACACCACAACTCCGCGCCTGACCTTGTCGTGCTGGCGCACATGCAGCGTCACGACGCCCAGTTCATTGCCGATCTGGACCTTCTGGCCGTCGGAAAATCCGCTGGCGTCCATGTCGGCAGGATGCATGAGCACTTCCGGCCGGCCTTCGCGCTTCACCGATCCCGGTGTCTCGTTGAATGTGGTGTTCAAAAATGTCCGTGCCGGGCTGGTGGCCAACCGGAACGGATGGGCCTCATCTGCAGCCTGGATGACATTCCAATGGTCGGGAAATCCCGGCATCTGGCCAACCGGGCCCTTCGAGGTGACGTGGGACTTGTGGCGGACGGATTTCCAGTCCGGGTTGAAGCGGAACCTGCCATCCGGATGGCCGAAACCGTTCAGGAAATGCGCGGTTTCAAAGTCCGGTTGCACATCGCTCCATCTGGCGGCTTCGAGATCGCCGATGCGCAACCGGCCGGAGTTTTCAAGCGTCCAGTCAATCAGTTCCCGCTCACTCATCTGGAAACCGGGATGCTCGGCACCCACCCTGCCGGCCAGTTCACAGATCACCTGATGGTTGCTGCGGCATTCACCCGGCGCATTGATCAGCTTTGGTCCCACCTGGATGAACTGATGTCCGCTGCCCTGATAAACGTCGTCATGTTCCAGGAACATGGTGGCCGGAAGCACAATATCTGCCAGTTCAGCCGTTTCGGTCATGAACTGCTCATGCACACAGATGAACAGGTCATCGCGGGCAAATCCCTGCTTCACAGCATTCTGGTCCGGCGCGACCGTGATCGGGTTGGTATTCTGGGTGAACAAGACAGTGACCGGCGGTCCACCCTGCAGATCATATGGGTCGTTGTTGAGAACCGCGCCTATGCGGCACTGGTCCAGCATGCGAACCGTTGGATCAAAGGCATCCAACCCCTCGATCATCATTTTGTTCCACTTGTAGATGCCGGAGTTGGAATGCAGTGCGCCACCGCCTTCATATTGCCAATGGCCCATCACAGCGGCGATGCTTGTCACCGCGTGCATGTTTGCAGACCCGTTGCGCGATCTGGCGAAGCCGTAGCCGAGGCGGAAATAAGTTGCTCTGGTGCCGCCCACCAGCCCGGCAAAATTCTCGATCTCCTCAACACTCAACCCGGTGATCGATGCTGCCCATTCCGGAGTCTTTGCCTTCAGGTGCGCTTCGAACCCTGCCGGATCGTCGGTATATTTGTCCATGTAGGCCCGGTCAGCATGGCCATCTCGAAACGCGATATGCATGACGGCACAGGCCAACGCGCCGTCGGTGCCGGGACGGATTACCAGTCCCATATCGGCCTGCTTTAAAGTGCCGGTTTCATAGACATCAACCACGGCGATTTTCGCGCCCCGGGACTTTCTGGCCGCGGCAGCATGGGTCATGACATTGATCTGTGTATTGACAGGATTGGTGCCCCACAAGACCACCAGATCGGACTTGGCTATCTCGCTGGAACTGGTACCGGAAAGGCTGCCGGTGCCTGCCGTATAACCGGCGATCGGCAACGATGTGCAGATGGTGTCGTACATGCCGGAGTATTTTTTCACATGGCGCAGGCGATGCATGCCATCGCGCATGATCAGCCCCATGGTGCCGGCGAAATAATATGGCCACACGGCCTCCGGCCCGTGCTTTTCCTCGGCAGCCAACATCGCTGCCGCAACCTCATCGAGCGCATCGTCCCAAGATAACTGCCGCCATTCTCCAGACCCGCGTGCGCCTTTCCGCTTCATCGGGTGCAGCAGCCGGTCCGGGTTGTGGATACGTTCCGCATACCGGCCGACTTTCTCGCAGATCACCCCGGCGGTATAGGGATTGTCCTTCGCACCACGCACTCGTCCAATAGTGTCGGCATCCAGAAGTTCGACTTCGAGAGCACAGGTGGACGGACAGTCATGCGGGCACACGGAGTGTGCTGTCTTTATGTTCGGGCGCAGGTTCATAATATACACATTAGAGCAACGTGGGTTCACTTGAACCCATAAAGTTGCTCTAACACTTAAGCAGCGATCAGGTTCATGATGGTCGGTTGCGACAAACGGCCATCATCCTGATCTAACTTCATGATAGTGTTACGCCAACGGTCTTTGAGATCATACTTGCAATGTGAATACCGCTCGGCCACCAGCGAGGGGTGCGAAAAGCACGAATCATCATGATCCTATATGCTTCAGCTACATACGTTGGACACGAAGGGCGATAGTGACCAGTGGAATATAAGTCGATCAGGGACTGGCTTACCGGCGCGGCGCAGATGTTTTCTGCCCGTAACTCAGCCTTGCAGATCAGCGCCCTGCCATGTCGCACAAAAAACGGATCACTGGAGGTTTGCCTGATCACGACTCGCGGCGGCGGCAGGTGGATAGTTCCAAAGGGATGGCCGGAAACAGATCTCACCCATATCGAGGTGGCGGCACAGGAAGCCTGGGAAGAGGCAGGTTTGACCGGTACGGTAAGTCCGGACCTGTATGCATCCTATCCAGCGACAAAAGAACTTGAACCGGGAATTGGAATTCCGGTGCGCATTGATGTTTACCTGCTGATAGACCCCAAGCAGGCAAAAAAATTTCCTGAACTGGGGCAGCGCAAGATCAAGTGGCTGACCATAGGCAGGGCGGCAGAGCGAGTGGATGAGCCCGGACTGAAAAGTGTCCTGCTCAGGCTTCAAACCGACGGCTTGCCCGCATAAAGCGGCCTGATAATTGGCGGGCATAACTTTCGCACAGCGATGGAGTCTACAGGCCACATTTGATAGTCACCAAACTGTCATAAACCAGCGAATCGACCCCAAATATGAGTGAAGACACCCAACCTGCTGCGCCTCAATTGCGCAAGACTTCGCTCGACAAGGACCTGTCAAAACTTTCCAGCATGGAAACTGCGACCAGGGCGCTGTCCATGCAATTGCTGGCACCGGGATTGGCAATCGTGTTTCTGGCCTGTGCCGGATTGCTGGCTGCGTCATATTCCGGTGAAAATCCAAACAGTGCGTTGATTGTCGCTGCCGCCATCATCGGCGGTTACATGGCACTGAACATCGGCGCCAATGATGTCGCCAACAATGTAGGCCCGGCTGTGGGTTCGAAGGCCATGTCACTGATGGCGGCCCTGGTCATCGCTGCGGTTTTTGAAACCGCAGGTGCGATCATCGCAGGTGGCGACGTGGTCTCAACCATCTCCAAGGGCATTGTCGATCCCAAACAGGTAGCCGATGCCAATACCTTCGTGTGGGCCATGATGGCGGCTCTGCTGTCATGTGCCATGTGGGTCAACCTGGCGACTTGGCTTGGCGCGCCGGTGTCCACAACCCATTCAGTGGTTGGCGGTGTGATGGGGGCCGGCATTGCGGCGGCAGGTTTCAGCGTGGTGAACTGGGGCGTGATGGGTGCGATTGCGGCCAGCTGGGTCATTTCGCCCGTGCTGGGTGGCGGCATTGCCGCGTTGTTCTTGTGGTTCATCAAGTCCAACATCATTTATCAGGAAGACAAGATTGCCGCAGCGCGGAAATGGGTGCCGGTGCTGGTCTCCATCATGCTTGCCGCCTTCACCTGCTACCTGGTCATGAAAGGCCTCAAAAAAGTATGGAAGCCGGACCTGGCTACTATCGCAATGCTCGGCATTGCTGTGTTCGGCACGTCGATACTGGTTCTGCGGCCGATTATCAGGGCGCAATCGCAAGGTATGGAAAACCGCAATCAGTCACTGCGGAAGCTGTTTCATATCCCGTTGATCTTTTCGGCCATGCTGTTGTCGTTCGCCCACGGTGCCAATGATGTTGCCAACGCGGTTGGCCCGCTTGCAGCCATCCTTCATACAATCCAGTCCGGATCGGTTGACGCAAAGGTTGGCATTCCGTTGTGGGTGATGATGATAGGCGCCTTCGGTATCAGCCTTGGACTGTTTCTGTATGGACCAAAACTGATCAAGATGGTCGGCGAGCAGATCACCAAGATGAATCCGATGCGGGCGTTCTGCGTGGCCCTTTCCGCCGCCATCACGGTGTTGATTGCTTCCGGCCTCGGTCTGCCGGTCAGTTCCACTCACATAGCGGTTGGCGGGGTCTTTGGTGTCGGATTCCTGCGCGAATACTACACAACGCACTCAAAACGGCGGCGCACCTATCTGGCCCGCAAGGCCGGCAATGCCGGGATTGCGAAAGCGCAGGCTGAAGAGCGCAGCGAAGATGAAATCGTTTACCGCAAACTGGTACGCAGGTCCCACTTCATGACGATTGTCGCCGCATGGATCATCACGGTGCCGGCAACCGCGGTGCTGGCCGGCTTTCTGTACTTCCTGCTGCAGCAAATGGGTTAGCAGGATCAATTGTTACAGTCTGCTGCGCAGGATTTCAGCCATGCCGACGAGCTGTTCTTTGGGAATGTCACCGATAACCATGTAACTCGTCCCGTTCTTTGCCCAGTGTACAATCGGAAGACCTTCACGGGTCTCCGCTGCCAGGTCTGAATTGGGTGCCCCGTTCGGCGTGATGCAAAAGGCAACCGGCGTAACACCTTCATGCAGATAGGCCAGTTGCACCAATGGACGCGCACCGAAAGTGAGCATCTGGCCGCGCCTGAAATCGGCAATCGGAAGCTTCAGCGCCTGGCGGTTGAGCGTCACGCCGATGCGATCGGACAGATGCTTCAGCGTAATGTCAACTTCGGATGGAACAATGGCGTTCCACTTCAGTGTCTCCGCGGAGTAAAGCGCCTGATACTCAGCCACCGCTTCGCGCCAGGACTTGTCGGCATCGGCCCGGTTGCTGACACCCGAACCCACCAGCACGCCTGCCACGAGGCAAGCCACGCACGCTGCGGCCACCAGCAGTTTCCTGTTTCCGCCACCTGTTTTTTCATCACCCCCCTGTTTCATGCCAGTGGCCAGTACAGACCGCAGATCTCCAATCGGCGCGTCACTATCCAGTGCGCGATAGTCCTGCTTCAACTGCTCACGATCTATCTGCAAAGCCGCCAGCGCGGAGGCCAGTTGTGCATCGGCGAGGCTGCGCCCACGCACTTCCCGCGCCTGTTGTTCGTCCAGCTCATTGTCAAGGTAGGCTGTCAGTATTTCCGGAGTGATCTTCATTTCGACTTCCTGACCGCATCGTTTTGCGGGTTCATACCAGCCAATTTTGCCCGGGCTGCGGCTAGCCTGCTCATTACCGTTCCGATCGGTACGTCCAGTGCGTTGGCTGCTTCGGCATATGTCCAGCCTTCGAGATAGACCAGCAAAACCGTCTCGCGCTGTGCCTGAGGAAGCGCTGCTACTGCAGTTAACACCTGGGAGGCAAAAATATTCGTTTCCACATGAGCAGATCCGTCGAAACTCAACACGTTTTCCGCATCAACCGTGCCACTGCCCGTGCGCACCCGTGCTGCCCTGAGCTCATTGCGCCAGACATTCATCATCATGGTCATCAACCAGCGGTCAAGCCTGGTATCGGGATGGTACATCGCGGCTTTTTCCAGCGCGCGAACACAGGTCGCCTGCACGAGGTCGCGGGCACGCTCCGGCTCGCGGGTGAGCACAAGAGCGAACCTCCACAAGGCAGACAGGTGCTGTTCCAGTTCATCGCGCAAATGTTCAGACCCCAAATTTTTGTTTGCCGATCGAATAATCCGTTGCCTTGCGGTGTTTATCCGACAGTACCGCAACGTCGTACTGACATTACCAAAGGAGAGAAACTATGAACAAACTCATCTCAATCGCAAGCCTCGCCGCCACTATAGCCGTTTCCGGTACGGTTATCGCAGGCGAAACCCCTGCTCCCGAAGGCGCCGGCGTTTACTTCATCAACGTCAAGGATGGAGACACGCTGACCAACCCGGTAACGATCCGGTTTGGCCTGAAAGGCATGGGCGTTGCGCCGGCGGGAACTGAAAAGGAACATACCGGCCATCATCATCTGATCATCAACGAGGCTATTGAAGGCGAAGAGTTGAACGAACCCATTCCTGCCGATGACCAGCATATCCACTTTGGTGGCGGCCAGACAGAGAAGACACTGGAACTGCCGGCAGGCACACATACCCTGCAACTGGTGCTCGGCGACTGGAGCCATATTCCTCACAACCCGCCGGTCATGTCCGAAAAAATCACTGTAACCGTGAAATAACACGTTGCACGCGTGAAGGCGCTTCATCTGATGGTGAAGCGCCTTCACCTTGCTCCGACCAGAGAGGAATATTTGTCAGAACCACGATGTGTCGCCGCTTGCCGATACACTTAAATAATGTGTCTAATGGGGGCAGTATTTTTTCCCTTGAAGGACATGAAGCATGAAATCGAGTGCGCGGGTTGTCATTGTTGGCGGCGGTGTAATGGGCGTCGGCCTGTTGTATTCTCTAGTAAAGGAAGGCTGGAGCGATGTGGTTCTGGTGGAAAAGGGCGAACTGACATCAGGCTCTACCTGGCACGCAGCCGGTCAGTGTCCGCATTTCACCGGCTCACTGAATCTGGCCAAAATCCATCATGAAGGTACACTGGTGTATCCCAGACTGGAAGCAGAAACCGGGGAAGCGGTGTCATGGCATGGTTGTGGCGGCTTGCGCCTCGCCATCACCGACGCCGAAGTCGAGTGGTTCAAGCAGGTCTATGGCGTTTCCAAGCTGATCGGCTACGAAGCCGCCCTGATCGGGCCTGACGAAATCAAGAAATATCACCCCTATCTGGAAACCTTCGGGGTCAAGATGGCGTATGTGACCGTTACCGACGGTCACGTGGCGCCGGCGGATGTGACCAATTCGATGGCAGCGGGCGCACGCCAGGGCGGCGCTGAAATTTATCGCCGCACAATGGTCGAGAACATCGAACTGCTACCGACAGGTGAGTGGAAAGTCGTCACCGACAAGGGCAATATCGTGTGTGAACACGTGGTCAATGCTGCAGGTTCCTATGCCGACGTGGTGGGCGCATGGACAGGGCACAATGTGCCGATCTGCAACATGCTGCATCACTATCTGATCACCGAACCGGTGCAGGAACTCATCGACCTGAAAGATGAGCTGCCGGTGGTCCGCGACCCCTACTCCCACTCCTATCTGCGCGAAGAAACCAACGGCGTCCTGGTCGGCCCATATGAAACCGAAGGCGCCCATGTGTGCTGGGACGGCAACGCGCCGACCTGGGATTTCGAAAACGAACTGATCACGCCTGAGCTCGACCGGTTGATGCCGTGGCTGGAAAAAGCAACCGAGCGCATGCCGATCTTTGCCAATGCCGGCATCAAGTCGGTAATCTCCGGTGCGATTACCCATACCCCGGACGCCAACTTCCTGCTGGGCCCGGCTCCGGGACCTGCGAACTACTGGATGGCTACCGGTGCTTCCATCGGCATCTGCCAGGGCGCAGGCGCAGGCAAGTACCTGGCGCAATGGATGGTGCATGGCGCAACCGACATCAACATGGCCGAGTTCGATCCGCGCCGGTTCGGTGACTGGGCCGACAAGGACTATGTGACGGCTCTGTCAATCGTCGACTATCAGCACATGTATTACTGCTACCGCCACGGCGAACAGCACATGGACAAGCGGCCCTTGCGCACGTCTTCACTGTACGACCGGTTGAAGGACCGCGGTGCCCAGTTACAGGCCGTGTTCGGCTGGGAGCGCGCCCGCTGGTTCTCAACCGACGGCAGCAGCGAGGATTATTCCTTCCGCCGGTCCAACTGGTTTGATGTGGTGGCGGAAGAATGCAAGGCGGTGCGCGAAACCGCCGGCCTCATGGACCTGACGACATTTGCCAAGTTCGATGTGAAGGGCAAGGACGCCGAAAGCTTCCTGGAACGCATTTGCGCCAATCGCATTCCGAAAAAAGTTGGCGGCATCATGCTCGGCCACCTGGTCAAGGAAGGCGGCCGCATCGAAAGCGAGATTACAGTCACCCGTCTTGGCGAGGACCATTTCTACGTGCTGTCCGCCGCTGTTGCACAGTTGCACGACATGGATGCACTTCGCTGGCGCCGCAACAAGGATGAAGTTGTTACCATTGAAGACGTAACAGATGATTTCGGTGTGCTGGCACTGGCCGGGCCACTGTCTCGCGACATCCTGCAACCCCATACGCCACAGAATCTGTCCAATGAGGGATTGCGCTGGTTGCGCGGCACCATCACCGAAGTTGCCGGTGTCAAGGATGTCCGTTTGATGCGGGTCAATTATGTGGGCGAACTGGGTTGGGAAATTCACGCACCGATGGCCGGCCTGCCGGCTATTTTTGATGCACTGATGGCGACCGGTGAGCCAATGGGCTTGAGACTGTTCGGCGCCTACGCCATGAACTCACTGCGCATGGAGAAAGCCTATCGTGGATGGGGCACCGAACTGACCCAGGAAATCACCATGATTGAAGGCGACATGGAACGCTTCTGCCGGTTCGACAAGGAGTTCATAGGCAAGGCGGCCACGCAGGCCTCCAAGCAACAAGGTCCACGCATTCAACTGGTTTACATGGAAGTGGAAACGACCGATGCAGACTGCGCCGGCAATGAGCCGATTTACCAGGGCGGCGAGATTGTCGGCCTTACTACCGGTGGTGCCTATGGGCATGCAGTGAAAAAATCACTGACATTTGCCTACCTTGATCCCAAGAAGGCTGACATGGGCAAGGATTTCGAGATCATGATGTTCGATGAAATGCAGCCTGCCCGTATCATCGAGCAACCCGCCTGGGATCCGGAGAACGTACGCTTGAAGGCTTAGCCACCATGAAGCAAGTATATTCCCTATTGATTTGCCTCATTTGGGCCGTGGCATTGCAATTCAGTCACCCCGTTGCGACTGCGATCGCCCAGTCTGACAATGTTTCCCAAGTTGCAGAAGATGATCGGGATATGAACCTGGCCATGGATTCGGCAAGGAAATCCCTCGCTGAGTTCTGGCAAGCTGTGGAGACTCCGCCAGCCCGTTCAACAGGCTTCGCCCTCAAGGTCGAATTCAGTGAGAATGGCAATGTGGAGCATATATGGTGCAACAAACCGGAGAGGCGAAATGGCAAGATTCTGGCAACGGTCGCCAACACGCCGGTTTCGGTGACGCATATAAAAGAAGGCCAGAGGGTCGAGATTGACCCTCAGATCATATCAGACTGGATGTATATACGGGCAGATGGGAAAATCGTGGGTGGTCGCACTATCCGGGCACTGCTCAAACACATGTCTAAGGAACAAGCCGATTATTACAGATCAATACTGGTGACGGAATAATCAAACCCGACAGTCGAACATGAACCGTGGGTGAACGGGACATTCACTCACGGTTCTGTGATCATGTGGAACAGTGGCGCCAATAACAACAACTCCGACAAAGGAGAAGCGCCATGACTTACGACCTCAAAGTAATCCTGTTACTCGGCATGCTTGCCGGTCTGTCGTTCATTGTCAGCCTGGCTATAGTCTGACATTCTAGATTAAAATACGACCACAAGTCGCTGTATTAACTGAATTAAAGTCCCGACAATTTCGGTCTGCGGTTGTACTCAGCCCATGAGTTACCGGCAGCAACAATACAGGACGTTCCGTCCACCTGGGTTACCACAATTGTCCATGTGCCCGTATCGGATGTGAACAGCTCAACCATCCCGGAAGAACCGACGAGGCCCATGCCTGAGCGCTGTTCATCGTATTTTGCCGTCAGCTTGTCGGTAATCATGTCGTGTTCGGCGCAATACCGCACTCCCGCATTGGCCCGCGAAGGCGCAGTGGCCCAGGCGAAAAGAACGAGTGCAGCAGTGATCAAGGCGTAGACTCTTAAAGACATTACCGTCTCCTTCCTGCACCCTTTGCAGCAGTTTATCCGCCACACGCGAGATGCAATAGAATTTGCTAGGCCGGTCCCTGTCAGTCTGATGACAAAGCCTGCGCTCTTATGGTTAATGAATGATTAACAGCCAGCGAAACAGTCGCCGTTATAAAGGGCAGCGCCCTACGCTGCAGACGGTCTGCCGAGTGCCCGGTCAAGACGCCGCCATAACAGGCTGTAAGGTGCCAGCAGCACCAGCGCCATCACCACCTTGACCACCAGATCGCCCAGTGCCCAGGATAGCCAGCGCGGCGCTTCCATTGCCAGCACGCCAAGCAGTGGTGCCGGTTGCACTGCAAAGTCCAGGCCTGCGCCCAGGAAGGAAAAACTTGCAGCAAATGCAAATGAAAAGAAGATGAACGTGTCGACCACCGCACCGACCATGGACGAGACCAGCGGCGCCTGCCACCATTGGCCGGACCGCAGCTTGTCGAATATCGATACGTCCATCATCTGGGAAATCAGGAATGCTGACCCCGATGCTATGGCAATGCGCGGGCTGGCCAGGATGATTGAGATCAGCACGGCAATGGCGAACCCGGCAAACACCACCTTGCGGGCAGCGGCTGCACCGAACAGCCGGTTGGTCAGGTCGGTTACCAGAAATGCCACCGGAAACGTGAACGCGGCAAAGGTCAGCAGATCAGCCAGATTCAGTGCGCCGACCGTTGCATGCACCGGAAACTGCACGAGATAGTTCGACCCCGCGATGATGACAGCCATTGCCGTAACGGCGATGATGTACTGATGTATCTTCATGCCAACTGATGTCATGTGTGGTTTGCCGTTCCCGGTGTGAATGCTGTGCGGGTAAGCATGATCGCTTACCCGGTTTTCAGTTCATGTCAGCCGACGATTTCGGCATCGGAAAAGTTCTGGGCTATTTCGATGGCGGCGTTGTCGACACTGTCGGACCCGTGCACGGAATTTGCCTCGATGGATTCTGCACATTCCTTGCGAATTGTACCGGCATCTGCGTCAGCCGGATTGGTTGCGCCCATGACTGTGCGATAAGCGGCAACAGCGTCTTCACCTTCAAGAACCTGCACGACAACGGGGCCCGAGGTCATGAAGTTGACCAGGTCCATGTAGAACGGACGTTCCTTGTGAACTGCATAAAACTCCTTGGCCTGGTCTTGGGACCACTTCACACGCTTTTGCGCGATGATGCGCAGGCCGGCTGCCTCGATCATGGAATTGATCTTGCCGGTCAGATTGCGGCGGGTGGCATCTGGCTTGATGATGGAGAATGTGCGCTGGACGGCCATGGGTCGTTCTTTCATAAAAAGTGGTTTTGAGGATTGTTCAGTTGGCGCGCTTATAGCCGCGCAGCCGCCAGACTTCAAGCGGCCTTAGAAACAGCAAAGGGTGCCGCTTTGACGCGGCACCCCTGCTCCTGGATGTAGTGCTACCGGCTTGCCAGAAGCGGCGTGATACGCCGGATGGTGACACGGCGGTTTTCTGCCTCTTCTTCCTCGGTCTGAATCTTGAGGAACTCTTCGCCATACCCAACTGTCTCGATGTTGGTACGCTCGATGTTGAAGAACTGCAGCATGGCATCACGTACTGCATTGGCACGCTTGAATGACAATCCCTGATTGTAGGCGGCGGAGCCCACCGCATCGGTGTGACCCTCGATAAGAAACACCTCATTGGGGTTTGCGGCAACAATGCGCTCGATGATCTCGCCAATACGCTCGAGTTGAGGGATTTCCTCTTCGCGCACAAACGACTCGTTGAACCCGAAGCGGATTGTATCAACTTCGATGGCCGGCATGGAATCGCGCGATGACGGCCGTCCACTGCGGAACTCCTGTCGCGAGAACTTACGTTGAATGCGGCGGCGCGGTGGCGCAACCAGTTGCTGTTCCAGCAGTTCATCATCGGCTTCAGCTGCAGCAATGTCATCCCGGTCGGGACCGATGCGAACAGGCGGAATCTGGATGACGATCTGGTTGTTGTCGCGATTGCGGCGCAGTCTTTCCCTGCGGTCGGCACGCCCTGCAATCAACCTGCGGCGCTTTTCCCGACGGGCTTCGCGCAACAGATCGCGCAGGCGTTCTTTCTGGCCGGCGCGCAATGTGTCAGACGCCAGCAGATCACGGGCAGACTTGATACGCCTCTGCAACTGCCTGTCGTTCAGGTCGCGCACATCACGCCTGTCACGCAACAGTGCACGGGCGTCCAGCCTGTCTTCGCGCCGTTCGCTCTGATTCTGGTCGCGACGGGCAACACGATTACGTAATTCGTCACGATCATTGCGCGCCAGCCGACGCACCTGCCTGAACAGACGGCGATTAAGGTCACGATCAGCCATGATATTGCGGGCCCTTTCGAGCCTGCGGCGCAATTGCGGATCACGCAATGAGGCGGATGAACGATTGTCGTCCAGCAAGTTGCGGGCTCTGCGATTGACATCGGAAGCCGGTTGTTGGGTCACCTGCGACCGGCGTTCAACCTCCGATCGCGCAGCTCGCACCTGCTCGCGCACCTGGCGTTCAAGCCGGTTGCGCAGACCATCGCGCTGCAACAGGTTGCGCCCATTGCGAATGCGGGTCCGCAATTCGCCATCATTCATGCGACGCACGTTCTTGTCGTTGCGCAGGTAACGTCGAGCCTGGCGGTTCACATCGCCGGCCTGATCCGGTTGCGGTTGTGTCGCGGCGTCTGCGCGACGGGTCCGCTCTGCGCGAGCCAGTTGAACCTGTTCACTTACCCGACGTTTGAGGTTGCCGCGCAAACCGTCATTCTGCAACAGGTTGCGGCCATTGCGAATGCGGGTCTGTAACTGATCGTCGTTCATCCTGCGCACGTTCTTGTCGTTGCGCAGATAGCGGCGGGCCTGGCGGTTCACCTTGTTGGACTGATCCGGTTG
>CALHUA010000178.1 GCA_938039915.1 uncultured Anderseniella sp. | reverse complement strand
GCTTTGCGTGAGGATAGCTTTATACGAAAGCACAGCGCCCTTCGGGTGTCCGGTCGTTCCTGAGGTTAGAACGATCAAATGAGGATCATCAAAAGATCGGTTGGCGGGTTGATACCGCTCAGTTTTTCCCGCCTGGTGCGTAAAGCGTCCGTATTGGTTGCTGTCAATGATGACCTTTGTTATGTGTTGATACGGTTCGTCATTCAAGAACGCCCAACTCGTAAAGCAGCCTGGGCCGATGACCAGATGGTCGGGTTCGAGGAGCTCAAGGATTTTCCGGCTTTCATCCGGGGTAAGGCCGGGGTCAATCATTGACAGTTCGAGGCCGAACCACATGCTCGCCACATAAGCTACGATTGCATGCTGGTCATCATCCAAAGCAATGGCGACACGATCACCTGCGCTGAAACCGCGCTGCTCGAAAAGGGTACAAACAACATCAATAATGCGGAAGAGGTCACCATAAGCGAGGCTGGTGTTCTCGCCTTCGAAAAAGACTTGATGCCCGTGGGCATTGTCTCTGAGTTGGTCAAGGAAACTCTTGGTGCCATTTTCAGGGAAATGATGTGAAGCCATTATTTAAGACACTCCGGCAGCGAAATGCCAACAAACTTTCAACCCATGTCGGGCGTAAGGAGAACGGCAAACTATGTCGAGCGTAAGGAGAACGGCAAATACCTTAAATGGGGGGAAGCCGCGCTGCGACACGGTTGCTGGCGACGGATGCCTTCCAAGGGCCGTCTTGGCACACTTTCCATAGCAGACGTTCGATCACCCTTTGAGTGACGTTCCCATAAGCAGTCATCCTGGAAATTGGAGGTCCGAACACCGTTTCGCAAGAAGCAAAAGTGCTTCGTCAAACATGAGCAGATGGTTTTCGGCCTTTCATCCGTTTTCGTCTCGCGGAGGTTGTGGTAGTTCAACGTCTCATGAACAAACCCATCACCAATGCCACCTCGAACATCCAGCATGAAAATTCTCACCACCATCTGCATCGGCTTAATGCTCCTGGCGACCGTCGTAGTGCTGGCGTTTGTGCTGCTGGGACCTGAGCGCGTCTGGCGTCTGTTCGGCGAGCCGGATCTCGGGCCGGTGTCCTTTGAGCAGTTGGAGCGGCGCGCGTCGCCGAATGATGCACTTGCCTGCCCTGCGGATGTTTGCAAGGCGCCGGCGGATATCGAGGCCATGTCATACCCGGTGACCGCCCGGGAGCTCAGGGACGCGTTTGCGAAAGTGATTGCCTCCGAACCCCGGGTAAAAACGGTAGACGCCGACGCGGCCACGCTGACAGATCGCTATATACAGCGCACCGGATGGCTCGGGTTTCCCGATACGGTCGTGGTGCAATTCTTTGATCGCCCGGACAGTCGGTCCACGCTGGCGATCTATTCGCGATCCCAACTTGGTGAAAGTGACCTGGGCGCAAACAAGGTCCGTATTGAGCGCTGGCTTTCCAAACTGGCGGAACAGGTTCAACCAGCACAGTAGGTGATCATGCCAGACTGCCAGCCCGACTTAAGGGCTCTAGTTGGTACATCTGCCTTTATGCAGCACCCTTGCCCCCTGTGTCCGCGCCAGGCAGGCATTGAGATAGGTTATTGCTCTGCTGCCCGGCACCATACCGCAGACAAGGCGGCGGCGCTTTGAACAGCGCTTCCAGGGCTCGCACCTGCCACGATACAGGACCTTCGCTCCATTGGATCGCGCAATGCACCTGTTGACGTAGGTAATTTCACGTTGACCGCGCACCTTACCGCAAACCGGCCTGTTGATGCGAGAGCAAGCGCGCCGTGTTCTGCAACTGCCTCCATACACTATTCGCGCATGAGCCTCGTGAGCAAAGCATGAATTAAGATAGGTGATGGCCCGCTGACCAGGCACCTTTCCGCAGACTGGCTCCGAAAAACGGGGGCAGTCAGAGTAGGCATGAGCTGGAACCGGGGAAGCGTGCAGCACGGCAAGACCCACCGCTATCACTGCGGCAATTCGGGGCAGGTTCGGCACTGGAACAATACTCTGGAAATCAACAGCCATTGGATCTCTCCACAGACTTGATGATTGTGATGTTGCTCCGCTCATGGTCGTTCAAACTGACATCTGCAGCATCGTCGGTTGTGCATTGGTCATTCGAGAATGTCGCCGTGCCGCGCTCGGTTTGAAAGCAGTACCCGTTCTCATGAAAAATCTGATTGCGAACTTCCCAAAGGGCCTGACAGCTTAGCTGTTCCAGTTGTTCGCGTTCAAAAGACTGGCTGTCGGTGCAACCGATGACCTCATAACAATTCGCCGCAGCAGGTGCTGCCATTGAGGCGAGGAACAATGCCGACAGGAGCGTGTTCTTGTTCATTTTCGTCTCCATGCATCAGTGGGTTTGCGAAAAAGATGACTGAAGGGAAGTGAACGCAAAATGAACGAGGCATTCAGGAGTCGTACAAACGAACGATTGTATTCATCGGGACAACACATAAACAAGCGCGCTTCCAAAGGCGCCGCCTCAATGAAAAGGAAACATGAAAATGAACAAGCCAACCTTTATCAAAACAGCTTTGGCAACTCTCACAACAGTCGCTGCGCTGTCCGCAGTTGCAGCGCCTGCAAATGCAGCGTGTGTCAACTCAGTCTGGAGCAAGACAAGTGGCAACAGTCTTGCGAGCACAATCAATGGTCGCCAGTGCGGCCAGAACATGTCGGTACGGATGTCCGGTGTTGTCAATACGGGTTGGTTGAGCATGTACAAGACCGGCCCAAACAGCCTGCGCGCCACCTTCGTTGACAACAATGTCACAACGAAGATCAACATGCAGACATCAGGAACCACCATGTTTGTGCAGTTCCAGCACCAGGGTAACAACGGAGCCGGCAGTGTGACGACCGGCAACTACAAGTTGATGAGTTACCAGTAAGCATTCCATCAATTCAAAGGGTCTGTTCCGGCAGCGGAGCAGACCCTGTTTCTTGCAAGGAGATACAGGTGAGAATTGGTTCACCGCACTGGTGCTACTGGCTCTGTGCGCCGGTCTTCTGCGACCATTCCTTGTAGCTGAGATAAAGCTTGAATATCTCTTTTTCAGAGAATGGTCTTTTTGAGGTCGCCTGGACCAGCTTCATAAACGCGGCAAATTCCGCGTTTTTCCTGATCCTCGATTGAAGCCTTGGCGCGACTTGCTGGCGCGATAGGCCACCGATGCCGGATTCCCCGTCTGGCTCATTCTTGAGTACGAGTATTTTGGCCAGCTGCAGGTACGGGGTGGAGCTGCTTTCAGTACCATCAGCGTTTACCGTCATGGTGCGGGAACTTGCATCAACACTGTCCGCCCGATCTTGTGCCGGTGCAGGTGCCGCGCTCACAGTTGTGGGCACACCTAAAAGAAGGCCCGCCAGCAGCAGGACACAGTGCTTGGGGAGTGGGGTAATCTTGGAATTTGGCATTGGTGATCTTTTCAATGACGGGATCAACATCAGGTTGCCCCCCAGTGAAATGTCTTCCAAATGCGTCCTTCTGATACGCGAACTAACAACAAGCGCAACACAATTGTGCGCTTACGTCGGGGAACATGTCAGACCTTGCAGCCGGCGGCAACAGTTTTTGTGCTGAACGGACCGAAAGGTCTCGAATTATGTAATGGCGATAAATTCTTCTCGCCATCCCGCTGGACCGACTGCTGCCGATGACACCGGTCTTGCGTGAGCCGAACAATGCGGCTGTTCTCATACAGAAATGTATCCGAATCGGTTCAAGCTTTGGCCGTTGCGAGCAGGGGTCACAACAAAAGACCAACGCACTGCCGGTGTTTCCAGACAGTTCAAAGCTGCGTACTGGTATCTGCCGATATTGTGGTCTGGTACTGATCGTAGATGTTGTGGCTGTAGTCCGGGTTGCCAGTAAATTGAACGCCTACTTCTGTACCGTGAATCCAGCGCAGCTTGCAGGGCAGGGCAACATTCTCACCTGTGATCAGTATCTTAAACGTTTGGGGCATGTATCTGAGCGGCACTGAAGACAGGCGCGCGCCCGTCAAGCTCATGTCTTTCAATTCACAAAACACACGGCACCCGTTATTGCCTATCAGCAGGCTGACGGGACGGCCGACCTCGTAGCGCGGGTGGGAATTTCGTCTGTTATTCATGTTAACAATATAAAGGTCGCTCGTGGTCTGAAGGAATTGAAATCTGTTTATTCGGCTAACGAATGGTTTCGAGACCGGCGGACTTTGATCGCTTCCCAACTGTTGAAGCCTGGCCGGGCGCAAATCCTACTACCCTGGACTTTCAAGTGTATGGTCCACCATTCTTCTCGCTTACGAGCCAATAGTGCACTTTTGAGAATTACAGTGTCAGAAGCCAGCATGGCTTTCCGCGTGACGGAACTTGCAGATACATCTGTCTGCCCTCGGCTGTCGTGACGTAATAAATGTTGCGAACTGGTTGGAGGCGGGATGCAATTTTCGGTGAGAGTCGCAAGACTTGATGAAGCGATTCACAAATCGGCGCAGGATGAATACCTGGCGACGAGTGTTCATATCGATGAGGATGAATCAATAAAGATTGTTACGGAGACCGGGGACAAGCACGTCGGTGCCGGAGCATGAGCTAAGCTGAATATCAAAAGAAAACCGGCTGGGTGATTTGAGCCTGGCTGAAGACACTGCTTCCGTTCTTGCCTAGCAGATTTCTAGCTTTGCGTGAGATTGATCTGGGTGCGGGTGTGTCTTTCATTCACCTTTCATCACCCAGTGTGGACCAACTTTTGTTTTCATGGTGTCGAAAAGTAACCGGTTTCAATGCCCCGTCAGTTTGAACTGAGACGAAACTGGATTATTAACTTTGAAATCAAGCTGTTATGCACTCCGCACGTCATTCGTATAAAATGCCGGCTCATGGAACAGATGTTTGTAATCCTGGCTGTCCTGGCCGCTGCTGCCGTTGCCTTGTATTGTGTGCGGCTGCTGGATCGTGCGTGGCCGGTCATGAAAAAACGTCGCGCGCGGCGCCCAGCCGACTCCCATGAGGAAATTAAGCTGCCCGGACGTCGTAAAGGCAATTGACGGTGCAATTCGAACTTTATCCGGATCGCAGGTAAACCAAGCAGCAGTCTCAAAGCGCAACGGGTCACACGTTGCCGGTGACAGCCTCGACAGGTTGGAGTTTGAACGTTTCGACAATTTCATCCCAATTGACCTGCGGATTTGGATCACTCCTGTCCCAGCGCAAATCGGTCGTGTAGCATTTGTCCAGCGCTATCGCCTCGCCTGAAAAAGCCTCATCCAGTTCGCATGATGTGTTTGGGTTCACGATGCACTGGTAAATCCGGCGAACACGATCAGGTTTGTTCACTGAGACGGGATCGGCCTCCCAGCCATCGTCGTAAATGTGACTGCCGCGATTGCTGAAAAACACCCTGTTATCGTTGCTCAGTACGAAATAGGCCGGCGTGCCGTAATCCCATTCACGGACCATGATGGCATCATTAATGTGATGGCGTTCAACAACCACGAAATTGCAGGCCGACCATTTTCGAACGGCAAAATGTTCGGACCAGTAATCCCGGGGAAGTGAGGTTGCTTCTCGGCAGCGGAAAGGTCCCGCTCTCGTTTCTCCATGTGAACTGTCCCGCTTCAGCCAAACGTGTTTGAAGAAGGTACATCCGAGTGCTGAACAATTCTTTATCGAAACGACATGGATTTGATTTCTTCAGGTCGGGCAACCGCCCGTTGGTGTTGAGCCCGGGTAAAGTCCGTTACCATCCAGCAAATGTGATTGCGTTTTCACGCCACCCAGTAACAATGAGCATAAATGACATGTCCGTAGATATCAGGCCGTTCAGATCGTCAGATCTTGATGAACTTCAGCAAATCCGTGAGTTGGCATTCGCCCCCGTGTTCAGATCATTCCGCGCCATTGTCGGCCGGGACATAGCAGCGGTTGCGCTGGCCTCTGCCGAGGCAGAACAGGCCCAGCTGCTTGCCGGTATGTGTGCAGCTGGCTCATCAGAGCGGGTGTTCGTCGCTGAGCTTGACGGGCAGATTGCTGGATTTGCGGGCCTGTCGCTTGATGACAACACCAGGGTTGGTGAAATCGGCCTCAACGCGGTGCACCCGGATTTTTCGAACCAGGGCATCGGAACTCAGCTTTACCGGTTTGCAATTGCCACCATGAAGGCGGAGGGGATGAAGGTGGCAAGTGTCGGGACGGGCGGCGATTTGAGTCATGCACCCGCCCGCAGGGCCTATGAAAAAGCCGGTTTCGGTGTGGCCATACCCAGCCTGTGGATGTACAGGTCGCTATGACTTTCGCAGCCCGTCCGTTTGCTGAGTATCAGGGTCCGGTCTGTGCACAAGGTCACATCTCTGCTGGCGGGCGATGTGCAATCCTTACCCTCCGGAGACATTGTCGGTCTGGACAACATGGTCCGGGTTCGCCTCCAGTTCCAGGTGGTGCTGAATGCAGATTGCATATGAGGGCTTTGATCGGGCGGGCGCAATGACACACGGAGAGTCTCAGGCCGGTTGCCCGCGATCCTGTATCAGCTGCGTTTTGTTGCAACACTACCTTTACCAAGATCGGGTAATTTTCCTTACGAAGATGTAATCTGCCCGTGTTGTGCCTATATTCAGATCACGGAAACGACGAAGCTGGGGTGCGAAACATGATTGATACGAAAACACTGGATACCGAAATCGAGAAAACGCAGACCATCATCAAGGACATGCGCTCCAAGATGGATGTCAGCAGTGAAGCGATCGAACAGATCGCAGAGGCCGACACGCTTGGAGATGTCGATTTCGATATCGAGAACGCCCGTATCCAGGATGTGTTGCAGCAGCAAAAGACCATGGAGACGAATATCGCCGACATGATCATCGGGCTGGAGGACATCACCAACTCGTTCGGCGACGAATTCAGGAACATGCAGGAGTACACTGTCGGTGAAAAACTGATCGGGTTCTTTTCCAAGAACAAGGCCCAGTCAGTGCGCAATGAACGGGTTCGCACCACCTCACTGGCCGGTAATCTGCAGGACCTTCTGGCCAAGTCCAACATTATCGTCAGCATCCTCAAGGAGCAGAAGACCGTTCTTGAAGACCGCTACACCACGTCAGAGGCAAGCCTGCGCAAGGTGATCGATCGCCGCAAGACCGTGACCGATGACCTTCAGGCCACCCAGAAACTGATCGAGAGCCTGAACCCGGCGCTGATGGATCTGGAAAACAAGATCGCCGCCTCCACGGATCAGGCCGCGCGCACCAAGCTTGAAGGTGAACGCTCGAAACTCGCCACTGAATACAACCAGGCGCAGGCGCGCGAGCAGGAACTGCTGGCCGGTTCACAGACCCTGGAACGCTACACCTCCATGTTCCAGACTTTTGTCGACAGTCTGAACAACCAGATGGCGGCCCAATCCACCTTGATCAACAAGCTGAACATCGACACCGAACAGCGCGTGGTACTGTACAAATCGCTGGAAGACTCGCTCAAGACAGCCTCCCAGCAGGAGGTTGCCCACAAGATCAATACGCTGGGGTCCAAGGTGGATACCGCAGCAGAGCAAACCATGGCCGGTATCGGGGCGGCGGCCCAGTCGCACATTGCCGATCTGCTGGAACTGCATGAAAAGAACATGGTGTCGTCGCAGGAAATCCAGCGCCGCAAGAAACTGGCTGATGATGCCTTTGCCCGGCGCTTCGGGACGGTTCTGGAACAACATGAAGCATCCAGGTACGTGTCCCAGTAGGTGCCAGTCAGGGAACACGGCCAGTCATGACGGGACTTTCCCCAGAAATCTCGAACTATTTCGATGCCTTCGAGAGCGCTTTCAATGGTCTTGAAGCCATTGCCGAGACCGAGGGAGACGAGCGCCGGCGCCACAATTTTCTCTACCAGGCCATCGAGGCGCCGATCACGCGCCTGCGCCATTCCTTTGCCTGTTGGAAACTGAAATGCCGGTTTGCCGACCAGTTCAGTATTGATCGCAGTGAAAGTGGTTTTCCGCTGTTCAAGAACGTGCTGGAACTTGAAGCCGACATGAACCGCGTCAAGGAGCATCTGCTCGATCTGCCCACAACTGAGCAGACCCGGGTTGAAATGCTCGAATTGATGCTGAAATTCAGGCAGCACCCCGGCGACCTGCAGAAAGTTATGGCCAGGCGGCTGTACTACGAAGCCCTGGACGCGGCGCCGGCCTTTGCCACCTTCACCAAGCCCACGACATTACGGGTGTCGGTCAATCCGCGTTCCGAGCGCACCTACTACGTGGTCACCTGGTCGGCCTATGACGGCGCGGAAAACCTGCCGCTGGTGTACGTTGCGGTCATCGAGGATTCGTCGGAAGATGCGCCGCGGCCACGCAGGAACACCCCGCACGGATTTCCCAAGGGCTGGATTGACGAAATGGCCATGAACGGCCTGCCCAACTTCTCGCTGCGCAGCGAGTTCAAGGATTTCGTTGCTGGCCATTCTGCCTACAGTCTCAGCCTGACGACAATCGCCAAGGCTATCGATGAAACATTCGAGACCCTGCACCCGAAACAGTTGCGCCGGTTTGTACTGGGGCCGTTTTATGCCGGTGGTCTGACCGATCACAATAAAAAGGTGCAGTCGGTGCTCGACAGCGTCAGCGCGCCGTCCGACAACTGGCTGTTCACCTGGACCATGCAGGAGCTTCATTCCAAACATGAGGTGCGCTCGAAAAGCGGCATCTGGGGGTCGAGCCCGGCCCGGGAAATCTATCATGTCAACACAGACGATCTGGATTGTGTTGCGCAGGGCGTCAGTGCGCTGGAGCGCTATGCGATGATCCCGCACACGGCCTATCAGTCGATGTATGCCAAGAACCTGACCAATGAGATTTTCAATGGCCATCGCTGCTATATTGCCAGCGGTGACCACATTCTGAAGCACGTTTAGCTGAACCACTTTTAGACGGACAAAACATGGACATCGGACTGACAACCCTGCTCGAAAAAGACATCGCCAAACACATCCCCACGGTGCAGGCAATGCTGGACCGCACCGCGGTGATTGTGAGCGATGCGGATGACAAGTCAGCAACCGAATTGGCCGGGACGCGCCGCCGGTTTGTGTCCACGGTGTCGGGCGGCGACCGTCGCAAGACTGCGGAAGTGCGGATTATGGAAACCATTTCCGGTATCACGCCGGACGATACCATGCTGTCGCCGGCCCAGCATTCGCTGGCCTATCGGCTGCGCCGGGCCATGGCCGTAGGGTTGGCGGTCGGCGATGTGTTCGCCAAACATACCGAGCTTGAAACACTTGCCGCCGACAATCGTTCCTCACCATTGTCCGGTGATCGCGCCACGCAGTTTCACAAGTTGATGGCCGCGTCGGCCTTTGTGTCGCTGTTCTGTGTCGCCAATTATCTGAACCAGACCCTCGATGCCCAGGACAACAGCACCACAGCTGCTGCAGAACCGAACCCTGATCTGGACACTGTACACGAAGCCTACAAGGCGTTTCTGCACGGCCTGGACAAATCGATTGCCGGGTCTCCGGACGATGCCCAGTTGCTGGCCAGGGCCCGGGAGTTTGCCCGCCTGACAAGTGATGCACTGCTGTCGCGCCAGCGCCGGTTTGCTGAACTGGCGGCATTTGAGGCCATGCACATCCGCCTCGATGCTGATAATTTTGAACTGAACGGGCTCGACGCCTCGCGTGGCGGCAAGCGCAAACCACTTGTCATGACGTTTAAAATGCCCAACGAGGTTGTCGGCAATCATATCGCCAAGTACCAGGCCATGAAGCTGGCAAAGATGCTGGTGGCCTACGATTTTGACCGTCAGCTCAATCCGTTTGTCGAACTGGGTGGTTTCCTGTTTACCTTCATCGGTGACGGCAATCCCGGGACCGGCAAGACGACCCTGATCCAGATGATCGCCGGCCTGATCAACAGCTATTGCGAGGTTGCCGGCTATACATTTCACTATGAAAATTTCGGCGTTGACCAGATCAGTTCGTATCAGGGCAAGTCCGGACAGAACTGCCGCCAGTTCATCGACAATGTCATGGACCCCAGGGTGATCGGATTCGGTACGGTCGACGATATTGACCAGGTGGCGGCAAAACGCAGCGATGACCGGGCCTCTTCCGGCCAGCAGGAAATCACGGCTGTCCTGATGGAAAGCCTGTCGGGTGCCGGAACAGTGGTGCGCGGCAACTGCTCCATCGGCATGTTTTCCAACTATCCGGAAAACGTCGACGACGCGCTTCGCCAGCGCGCCGGTGCCCGCTGGCTGGTCGACGGGCCGCAGACCGTGGAAGACTATATCGACATCTTTGCCCTGCTCATCGGCAAGGATCACAAGATCAGTCTCGGCAAGCATGACCTGTACGCCGCCCAGGAGATCAGGAAAGCCGTTTCTGCCGCCTACGAAGACCACAATGATCCAAAGGAAGCCGGCCTGATGAAGGTGAGCGAGCAGTTCAAGAAGAACGGCGGCAAGCTCAAGACGCTGGCCGACGTTGGTGCCTATCTGCATGCAATCAAGCAGGCCGAGCCACGCTTTACCGGTCGGGCCATCAAGAACATCACCGATGCAGTCAAGATGCGGGCCATGGATGTTGAACTGCCCGATGACTGGTTCGAGAAACCGGACCTGTTCCTGCATAAGGACTATGACACAAAGCTCGCCATGATCAGCGAGTTGCGCAGCCCGATCACCATGCAGACGGTGGTGCAGGAAGTGCACAAATATGCTGACTCGGAGTTCCGTTATACCGACAAGTCCGATGATACGGCGGTTGAGCGCTTGGTCCGTGAACAGCGTGTGCGCGAACGTGCGGTACGCGAAATCGATGAGCTCAAGGACGCAGGGCAATGGAACGGCTGATCGAAAACGCCTTGATGTATGGCTCCATGGTGCAGATCGACCAGCCGCACCTGGTGGAACGTTATAATCAGGCGCTCAGCGCTTTCGGTCTGGCGGAAACCAAACGCAATGCATTCTCGGTTGATGCCATGGGGTTTTCCCCTGAGATAGCGCAAGACCTGAAGAATGATGAATACCTTGATCCTCTCGGGATCAACCGCCGCTTCATTATCGTCTCGCCCGACCAGGCAGAAATGCCGGTGGTCAATATCAGCTTTTCGTCCACGCCGGATCTGATGCGGGCCTTTTATATGGAAAACAGCGAGGCGATCCGGAACCTGACCCTGAAAGATGTGGTGTATGGCGAGATCGAAGATGCCTCCTACCGGGTCGACAATCTTGATGATGTGCTGTCTATCAAGCGGGTCAAATTCAAGCTGCACACCCATAACGGGTTGCTCGAAAAGTCAACGCGGCTCACCGGGCTGATTGAGGCGTTTGAGGCTGGGAGTGATGCCTGGCAGGACGATCAGTTGCTGGGCGACATTGTCGATCTGGCACGGGAATGCGGTGACATACGCTACAACCAGATCGCACCACAACACATGCATTTCGACGCCAGGTCTTTCTGGACCCGGCATTTCGACGGTATCTATGTATTCCACGATGAAGACGATCGTGTCGTGGTGATTGGTGACCCGAAACAGATGCAGACCGAAGGAGCACATCGCCCGCAGGACCGCTTTATTGCCATGGGCGACCATCAGGCCGTTCTCGATTATCTGACCGGGACGGGTCGGATTGAGCCTTTGAACCTGGAGTGGTTCGGCCAGTCCGGTATCATGGATATCAGGTTCGGGATTTTCTGCCGGCTGCAAATGGGCCTGCAGGACGCAAAACTGGATCCGTGCTCCATCACGGATGTCGAGATCGACAACTGGGTGCACAAGAATCTGAGCCGGTTGAAGAAGTCGAAAGCGTTCCGGCAGTTACATGAACTGCGCCGTGGCGTGCTCAACGGCAAACAGCCTGACACTGCAAGCTTTGACTCAGAAATGATGCTGATGTCGGTGCGGGCCAATCCGGACCATGATGACTGGCTGCTGGTAAACCGGTTCCTGAGCGAATTTGTGTCTTATGATTTTCTGACCCGGTTCATCGTCAACAAGCAGGCTTTTTACCGGGACTATGAAACATTCAGTGACGCACACCGCGAGTATGCGGTACGGCTGATAACGGCAGTTTACTTTCCTGACAAACAGGAATTGTGGAGTGCCTTTTTTGAAGAATGGAGGCTAAGCGATGCTTGATCCAATCCTGGAGTGGATGTCCCGCATGTTCGGCATGTTCAAGGCCTGGCTCGCAGCGCTGGGCCGCACGATTACGGCCCCGTTCAGGGCGCTCTACAGGTTTTTTCAAAGATCGGGATGGATCATTCGCGGTGTCTTCCTGCTGGCGATCTTGCCGTTCGCTTTCGGATATCTGCACTTTGCCTGGCAGACATTGTGGATTCGCGACTACAACCTTGATTACGCCGACAACCTCAGAATAACCGATCTGACGGGTATTGCCGATGAACAGGTTGCTGTGGAGGGCGGCCAGAGCAGCACCAAGACCTGCGGCCGGTCCAATGTCGTCACGGTGACGTCCGACCTGATTGATTTCAATGTCAATCGCAATGACTGGATTTCCAGTCATCCGCTGTTCAAGGCCGGTATTTTCTGGGCTCTGACCTGGGACCAGACGTGGTTTTTCGATAACAAGGCAGCTTTCCAGCGTGGCGTTCACCAGGCGGCAAGCCGTACTGCAATTGAACTTGCGGATTCGCTGGGGCGAACGAGGGGCACTTCGGAAATCGACAAGGACCTCCAGATCGCCAAGGGCAACATTCAGTTCGATCAGTTTACCTGGTATTTCAATGTGTTCGACACCCAGCCGTTTGGTCCCACCACACGGACGCCGACCTACTACCGCAACGCGCAGAAGTCACTGCAGCGATACAATGAGCGCCTCGCCAATTGCAGCGCCACCTATGACGCAAGAGCTGACAACCTGATCCAGTTTCTCGACCGCATAGCCAAGGATATCGGCTCCACGTCAGCCTCGATCAAGGACCGCTCCGAACAGTACAATTCCGGCTGGTTCGACACTCGTGCCGATGACATTTTCTGGTATTCGAAAGGCCAGCTCTATGCCTATTACGGTATCCTGCGGGCAACCCGGGCAGACTTCGCCGGTGTGGTAAAGTCACGTCGCCTCGATGATATCTGGAAGCGCATGGACGAACAGCTGCGCAGCGCCATCGAGCTGGATCCGCTGGTGGTTTCAAACGGCAAGGAAGACGGTTTCATCATGCCCACCCACCTCACGACCATCGGATTCTATATCCTGCGGGTGCGGGCAAACCTGGTTGAAATCAGGTCAATCCTGGATCGCTGATGTCTCGTACGATTTATGCGAGAGGCCATCGGAAAATTCTGCTGTGCGATGAAGTTGACCTGAGCCGCTTGTAAACGGTCCCGATTTCATTATATTTCTGTTATGACAGAAAATACAGAAACAAAAAACAATGAAATTCCTCCGGTTTGGCTTTTTGACGGGGTCTGCGTGCTGTGCAACGGTGCTGTCCAATACACGCTGAAACACGAAAAACAGCCGCTCATCCGGTTCGTTTCGATCCAGTCAGTGGAAGGACGGCAGTTGGCACTACATCATGGACTCGATCCGGATGATCCGCAGAGTTTTCTGTTCATTGAGAACGGCAAAGCCTTGCCCAGGTCAGATGGAGTAATCGCACTTGCGCGCCATCTCGATGGTCCGGCCGGCCTGATTCCGTTGCTGCGCTTCGTGCCGAAATTCCTGCGGGATTTCGCCTATGACCGGATTGCCCGCAATCGTTATCGGCTGTTTGGCCGCAAGTCTGAATGTCTGGTGCCTGATGCCGGCCTCCGGCACCGTTTCGTACTCTAGGACTTGTCATGAACCGGCGCGTCTTGCTTATCGGGGGAACCGGCGTTTTCGGCGAGCGCCTGGCGCAGCATCTGTGCCCCGTGAGTGGTATCGACCTCATCGTCACGTCGAGGAATGAGCTGAAAGCCAAACAACTGGCGGCCAGGCTTGTGCAGGCCTACCCGTTTGCCTTCGTCTCGGCAATCCAGTTGGATCACCGGCATAATCTCAAATCCCGGCTGGACGAAGTAAAGCCGTTCATCGTCGTTGACTGCTCGGGCCCGTTTCAGAGCGTTGACTATTCGGTTGCCAGGACTGTGCTGCAGGCCGGTGCCCACATCATCGATCTGGCAGATGCGCGTGATTATCTGAAAGACTATGCCGACGCTCTTGATGAGACTGCAAAACGCCACGCCGCGGTTGGACTTGCCGGCGCAAGCTCTACCCCGGCGCTGTCTGCGTCGGCTGCGCGCGCCTTGTGCAGGGACTGGCAACGGATCGACGGCATCGATATCTGCATAACACCGGGTGGCAAAAGCGAAGTGGGCAGGGCAGTGATCTCCGCCATCATGAGTTATGCCGGCCGCGAAATCCCGGTCTGGCGGGAAGGCCGGTTGGCACAGGCCCACGGCTGGCTGGGTTCGCGCACTGTCACCATGCCGGTCCTCGGCAAGCGTCGTGTCGCGCCGGTCGAAACAATCGATGCCGAGTTGCTCGGCCCGCGCCACAAGGTTACCTCGCATGTCCGGTTCGCCGCCGGTCTGGAGTCACGGCTTGAACAATGGGGAATGCAGCTCATCGCCCGGCTGGCCAGGTGGGGTCTGCTGCGGCGTCCGGCGCGCCTCATACCACTTCTGCTGGGCGCGCGAAACCTGACCCGCCTGATCACATCCAATCGTGGCGGCATGAACGTGACAGTCACGGGGCTGGATGTGCAGGGCAAGCTTGCAAAGGCTGTTTATTCCCTGGTCGCCAAGCAGGGTCATGGTCCGAACGTGCCGGTTCTTCCGGCAGCTGCTGCGGTCAAGGCTCTCCTGCGCGGACGCGCTGAACCGGGCGCACGGCTTGCAGAGCGGGTCTTGTCGCTGGCGGATATCGAAGCCGAGATGGCACCTTATTCAATTGAAGCCGATACCGAACACGTTTCAACTGGCAAAGGTATTTTCGAGGAGAACCTGGGGTGTGAAACATATGGCATGATGCCGGTGGCGTTGCGATCCCTGCACGGTCACACCGGTGTGCCGGTATGGTCGGGCCGCTCGGAGGTAACCGCGGCCAACTGGTTCCTGCCGCGACTCGTGGCAAAACTGTTCGGATTTCCTGCCAGTGGCAGCGAAATTCCGGTCACCGTTACTGTGAACCGCGGAGTGAGTGAGGACGGCAACAACAGTGAAACCTGGATCAGGAATTTTTCCGGCCAGCGTTTCTCTTCCGTATTGCGTCACCATGAGGACGGAACGTTCTGGGAAACCTTCGGTCCGATCTCGTTCCGGCTTGGTCTTGCGGCTGATGGCGAAAGCCTGGTGATGCCGGTCACCGGGTGGAAACTGGGTATGCTGCCACTGCCTCGCTCCCTGGCGCCCCGGTCGCGCACCCGTGAATATGAAGATGAGCAGGGACGTTTCTGTTTCGACGTTGAACTCACGCTTCCCGTGTTGGGCTTGTTTGCTCATTACAAGGGATGGCTGATACCCGGTTCATCCTCTTCGGCTGAAGTCACTTGATCCTATCGTCTTTGTCTCAATAACACAGAAGCGCTTCTAGACCTTACCCTTGCGGTTTTTCTCAAGCTCACGAAGCAGTTTTCGATTGAGCTTGCCGCTGGTGGTCGTTTCCATATCGGCGACATACTCAATTTCTCTGGGGTATTTGTAGGCCGCAAGGCGGCTTTTGACATGTGCCTGCAGTTCCTTGGTCAACGCCGGTGAACCTTCGACACCCGCCACCAGGCGCACAAAGGCTTTCACGATGGCGCCGCGGTCGGCATCAGGGCTGCCGATCACTGCCGCTTCGGCGATCGATGGATGCCGGGCCAGGCAGTCTTCAACTTCCGCCGGGCCGATACGATAACCGGCACTCTTGATCAGGTCGTCATTGCGGCCCTGATACCAGAAGTAACCGTCCTCATCCTTACGGGCGAGGTCATTGGTTCTGATCCAGTCGTCGTTCAATCGGACCGCCTGGGTCCGCTCGGGTTGCCGCCAGTATTCAAGGAATAATGTGGGGTCCGTCACGGAAACGGCAATTTCACCGATTTCATCCGGCCCCACCTCCTGCCCGTTGTCATCCAGCAGGGCAACGCACCGGCCGGGAAACTCCCAGCCCATCGATCCCGGTTTGATGGGGCGCAGCTTCTGGCAATTTCCGATCATCTGATTGACTTCGGTCATGCCGTAACCCTCGTTGCAGACCGCGCCCAGCTCCCTTGCCAACGCGCGGTGGGTCTCGCCAGGCAGGGACTCGCCGCCGGTGAAAATGGTGCGCAATGAAAGTCCGTAGCGTTCACGGGCGTTTTCAACCAGGGCAACACGTTTGAGTGCGGTCGGCGTTAGCAGAATATGGGTGACCTTGTGCCGGGCCATGAACTGCAGTGACCAGTCGGCATCGAAACGATGGTCGCAGACAATCAGGGTGTGACCGAACGCCAATGACGGAAACACCACGTCATTGAGACCGCCAACCCAGGCCCAGTCGGCGCCGGTCCAGAACACCAGATCGTCCTCGCGAAGTTCCAGGTTGTAGAAAAGCTCCAGCGACGCATTGAGCGCGTGCAGGATACGATGGCCATGCAGGATACCCTTCGGCATTCCCGTCGACCCAGAGGTGTAAATCAGTAAAGCCGGATCCTCAGGCCCCGTCGCGGCTGACTTGAAGTCGGCCGGATCAGCCGTTGCACAATCCATGAATGCCAGTTCGCCATCACCGGACTGCCCGATCGTAATCACCTGTTCCAGCTGTTGGTAGCCGTCACGTTCAGTTCTGAATGGCTCCCAGATCAGATCATGGGTAAAGATCACACGAGCGCCGCTGTCGCTCAAAATGTGTGCCATGGCATCCGGGCCGGTCAACTGGGAGATGGTGGTTGCAATTGCACCAAGCTTGTAGGTGGCCAGGTGAGCAACAATAATTTCAGGGCGCTGTGCGCTGTGGATCGCTACCCTGTCACCTCGTCGGATACCCAGGCGCTGCAGCGCGGCGGCAACGCAGGTTGCCTGATTTTCAAGGTCGGTAAAGCTGTACCGCTCAAGAGTGCCATCGGCAGTTTCAAAAATGACGGCGGTCTTGTTGGCCTTGGCACCTGCCGCATGACGGGTAACCATGTCCGCGGCGATGTTGGCGTTGGCCGGAATTTCAAGCGTGAAGCCGCGTCCATCCGGCGTTGGGCGAAATGCTGTATTATCCAGCTGATCCGGTTTGATGGACCAGGTCATGTGCCTGCTGCCGACGCGGGGCCATCGTATGCCTTCAACAGATCACGCGCTATAATGTGGCGCTGGATTTCGCTGGTACCGTCCCAGATGCGCTCAACCCGCGCATCACGCCAGATACGGGCAATCGGCAATTCCTCCATGACCCCCATGCCGCCGTGTATCTGGACGGCATCATCTGCCAGTTGTGCCAGCATCTCGGTCACAAACAGCTTGGCCATGGCCGGATCTGCCGGCGTGGCCGTGTTGTTGTCGACCTTGAAAGCGGACTGCAAGGTCAGCAATTCTCCGGCAGCCAGTTGAGTTGCCATGTCAGCCAGCTTGAAACTGATCCCCTGATTGGCCGCAATCGGTTTGCCGAACTGGACACGTGACTTTGCCCAGGCGCTCGACAACTCAAGCGCCCTGTGACCCCGGCCAAGGCACATGGCTGCGACCTGCAGACGGGTTGCCCCAAGCCATGTGTTGGCCAGTTCAAACCCGCAGTGCTCTTCGCCAAGCAGGTTTCGCGCCGGCACCCGGCAGTTGTCCAGGTCTATGATGCAATTGTTGTAACCGTGGTGAGACAGGCAGTGATAGCCGTCGCGGACATTAACGCCGGGTGTGTTCTTGTCGATGAAGAAGCCCGACACCCGGTTGCGCCTGCCGCGGGGCGTATCGACCGTATCGGTTGCCGCAAACAGGACAATGAAGTCGGCAATGTCGGCTTTGCTGATGAAATGTTTGGTGCCGTTAATGACAAAGTCATCTCCGTCCCGCACGGCCCTGGTGCGCATGGACCGCAGGTCTGAACCGGCTTCAGGTTCGGTCATGGCGACGCAATCAAGGCGCTCACCACGCACGGTAGGCAGCAGATATTCCTCGATCTGTGTGCCTGTTGCAGCCCGCAGGATGTTGCTCGGTCGCGCGACGCAGTATTGCAGCGCGAGATTGGCACGGCCAAGTTCGCGGTCTACAAGCACCATGGTCACCGCATCGAGACCACCGCCGCCCAGATCAACAGGAAAATTCGGTGCGAAAAGACCCTGGGCGATAGCCTTTTGCTTGATGTCGTCTGCGATTTCCCGAGGGACCGACCGCAGCCGCTCGACCTCATCCTCGTGCGGATAGAGCTCTCTTTCAACGAAGGCCCGCACCGTGTGTACGATTATCTCCTGTTCGCTGCTCAATTCGAAATTCAGGCCCTTGACCATGTGCTCTAATCCGCCAGTTCAAACCAGAACAGTTGCATCGGGTGATCGACTGGCTCTGTCGCCCATTTGACCGTCATGACGGTACCGGGAACCAGTTTCCCGGGGTCTTGGCAATTGCGGATCTGTTGCAGCATTGCCGTATCGGTACCCTCCAGCGTCACATAGCCCAGAATCAAAGTGTCTTTGCCACCGCCGGTGGTCAGCGTGTAGGCACTGAGCGAAGACGCCTCCAGTATGCCGGTGCCGGCCACCTCCACCCAATCCGTTATCGCAAGGTCATCGCCGCAATGGACCCGAGGCGGCATCCACACTTTGCCGCACTCGGGGCAGCGGGTCGCCAAAAGCCGTTTTTCTTCCAATGCCAGAAAGAATGGCGACACCTTGCCGAGTGAGTGCTTGAACTGGAAGTGCAATTCCATATCCAGTCGCTCGACATTGCGAAACGCATGCCAGGGATCGTCGATGCCGGATCGGCCGAATGGATCGGCGTTTTCGATTACATCAAGTTTGTGCTTCACCAGATCTGTCATGCCCTAGTCCCTGCGTTCCAGGATCGATACGACTGAAAAACTTGCCGTCCCGCCGTGAATATCAGTCAGGCCGCGCCGGGCACCCTCAACCTGGCGTTCTTTCGGACATTCGCCGCGAAGCTGCTTCAGAACTTCAACAGCCTGGGCAAGCCCCATGGCACCGGGTGGTGCTCCCTGGCCGATCAACCCGCCTGATGTATTGGTTGGCAACTCGCCACCAAGGTCAAAGACCCCGCGCTCAGTCAGCGGACCGCTTTGACCATAGTCGCAAAACCCGAGGTCTTCATAAGCCTGCAGTTCAGCACCGGTATAGGTGTCTGCAACCTCTGCGACATCCAGATCCTGTCTCGGATTTTCGATGCCGGCCATCCGGTAGGCCATCTGGGCAGCTTCTTTTTTGGCGCGAAAATGAGCCAGGCCCGGATAAGGTTTAGGGCGGTCGCCAAGGCGCACCCTATCAGTGCCGCAGCCAACACCAGTGAGATAAACCCTTGGCCGGTCGCGCCAACTGGAGGCATGCTGCCTGGCCCAGCTTTCCGTTGCGATGACCAGGCTTGATGCGCCATCGGCCAGGACGGCGCAGTCCAGACGCTTGTAGGGGGCAACGACGGGCGGTGAGTTGAGCACATCGTCTATGGTAATGGCCATTGGCATGCAGGCCATCGGGTTGCTCTGGGCATTGCGATGGTTCTTGACCGATACATGGGCCATCTGTTCCTCGGTGGTACCGTAAAGCCGGATATGCTCCTGCATCATCAAGGCGTAGTAGGCCATGAAGAAACCGCCCGCCGCCATTTCAAAATCCACGTCGCCGGACAAGGCATAGACCTCGCGCACCGTTGCCGACGTAACGCCGCGCCCGACGGCGTCGCAACCAACAACCAGAATGGAGTCGCACAAGCCGGATTTGACATAGGCATAGGCGGTTCTGATGGCGGCGCCGCCGGTACCGCCGCCGGCTTCGACGCGGATGCTTGGTCTGGGGCAGAACGCCAGCGCGTCCTGGATGACCTGACCCATCGACAATTGCCGGGCGAGAATCTCGCTTTCATAGGCAACAAGCGAGTGTTCGATTTCAGCGGGATCAACACCGGCGTCCCTGATGCCGTCAAGGGCAGCCTCGACCATCCAGTCGATGGGCGTGCCGTCGCTGCGCTCGCGGGCAAACCTGGTCAACCCGCCGCCAAGCACCACAATGTCTTCACCCGCACTCATGCAGCTGACCCTCTCGATACTTTCTCGATTTCAAGGCGCCGTAGTTCACCGCGACGGATTTTGCCGCTGCTGGTCAATGGAAAACTGTCAACAAACTCAATTTCGCGGGGGTACTTGTAGGCCGCCAGGTTGGTCTTGACGTGGTTCTTCAATTGTTGAGCCAGTTCATCGCTGGCAGATGTGCCAGGCATCAGCCGGACGAATGCCTTGACGATGGCACTGCGCTCAGCATCCGGTTTGCCGATCACCGCGGCTTCCGCAACCAGTTCATGCTTGACCAGCGAATCCTCGACCTCGGCCGGCCCGATCCTGTAGCCGGCGCTCTTGATGAGATCATCGTTGCGGCCCTGATACCAGAAGTAGCCCTGCTCATCGCGCTTGGCGAGATCACCGGTTTTGAGCCAGTCGCCGAGTTGCATTTTCTCCGGCACACCCGGTCGCCCCCAATAGCCGAGGAAAAGGCTTGGATCGTCAGGTTTCCACGAGGCAATCTCGCCGACGATATCGTCTTTCTGCTCATTACCCTCATCATCGATGATGGCGACCCGCCGGCCCGGATAGGCCCGGCCCATCGAGCCCGGGATGATCGGATAAAGTGCTTCACAATTGCCGACCAGATGGTTGAACTCCGTAAGCCCGTAAAACTCGTTGCAGATGATGCCGAACTCTTCTTCGGCCCAGCGTACAACATCGCCGGGCAGGCTTTCGCCGCCTGTGCAGATGACCCGCACATCCAGGTCCCAGCGCGATCTCGGGCTTGCCACTTCTGCAAGGCGCTTCAGGGCAGTCGGTGTCATGAAGGAATGGGTTACCTGGTGGCGTGACATGAATTCAAAAGCCCATTCGCTGTCAAAACGCTGCTGGGTGGCAACAACGGTCTGGCCGAGCTGCCAGGCCGGCAATACGAGATCCAGCAAACCACCGACCCAGGCCCAGTCCGCCGGACTCCAGAAGACCGTGTCATCGCGGTCAAGTTCCAGGTTGTAGAACATCGTGACGGTCGGCAAATAGGCATGCAGGATTCGGTGGGCGTGCAGCATGCCCTTGGGCATGCCCGTTGAACCGGAGGTGTACATCAGCAATGCCGGCTCGTCCGCGTGGGTTTCGACGGGTGTAAAGCCGGACGCATCGGTGTCAAGACAGCCATCAAATGCAATCTCACCATCCAGGATATCCGGTCCTCGCATGATGATGTGTTCAAGCGTTTCAAAGCGGTCGCATGATGTGGCCAGCCTGTCCCAGGTTGTCCGGTCGGTGATCAGGATGCGTGCTCGGCTGTCGTTGAGGATATGTTCTACGGTGTCATGGCCGTAAAGATGCGAAAGGGTCAGCACCACGGCGCCGAGTTTATAAATTGCCATGTGGGCAATGGCGGTTTCCGGTGTCTGGCCGGTTTGCACCGCGACAGGCTCACCGCGCGCAATTCCCAGGCCGGCAAGTGAAACAGCAAACTTGCAGGCCAATGTATCCAGTTCAGCGAATGTGTAGGAGGTAAGGCTTCCTGCATCATCTTCATAGATCAGCGCAGTGGATTGCGCCTTGGGGCCAGTGGCGTATTTGCCAATCGTATCCTGGGCGATATTGGCATTCTCGGGTATCGCGATCTTGTGATAATCGCTGCCACCGGTTTTGGTCAGATTGGTCTTGTTCACCACCAGCTCGTAGAGATCGGTATCAACAAATTTCTGATTCATTGAACTGGCCTCCTAACCGTCGATCATTGTCTGTGGCAGCCATGTCGCGAGTTCCGGAAACACAATCAGGAACACGAGCACGATCAGGTCAAAAAATATGAATGGAATTACCCCTTTGTAGACATCGCCAAAGGTCGCCTGATTACCCACTGCCCCCATCACCGCGAACAGATTTATCCCCACCGGTGGCGTTATGACCGATATTTCGATGAGCTTGACCAGCACGATACCGAACCAGATCGGATCGATATCAAGCGCAAGCACGACCGGGAACAGGAATGGCAGCGTGACGACCATCATCGAAGTGGTGTCGAGGAAGCAGCCGAGCACAAGGTACAGGATGGAGGCCATGATCATGAATTTCAGCGGCGTGTCAGCAACGCTGGTGATCAGGATAACCAGCTCATCAATAACCCCGGTCACAACAAGCATGCGGGACAGCAGCAGGCCACCGATCAGGATCAGGAAGATGATACAGCTGATGAAGGCAGCATCCTGCAATGCCGGAACAAGCCAGCCGCTCAGTCGCTTCATTCTGAACAGCGCAAACAAGAATGCACCCGCCGCGCCTGCCGCGCCGGCGGCAGATGGCGGAAAGATACCTGAGTAAATACCGCCGAAGACCAGCATGATCAAAACAACGATCGGCCAGATCTTGCCCAACGCGCTCCATCGCTCGCGCCAACTGACAACGCTGGTGATTTCAGGCGCAAGAGAAGGTCTGAGCCGCACCAGAAAATAAATGCCGGCGAGATAGACCACTGCGGTCAACAGACCGGGAATGACACCGGCAATGAGTAGTTGTCCAACCGACTGCTCGGTCATGATCGCGTAGATAACCATTGTAATTGATGGCGGGATCATTGCCGCGAAGCTGCCGGCACCGGCGATCGCACCGATCGACAGGCTGCGTGAATAGCCAAACTTGACCATTTGCGGAAATGCAATCCGGGTAAACACAACCGCGTTGACCGTTGTCGAGCCTGAAATGGCCGCAAATGTGGCTGAGCCGATAATCACAGCCTGATAGAGGCCGCCCCTGAACCTGCGCAACCACATGTCAGCGGTCTTGAAAAGTTCCGTGGTGATCCCTGAAGCCTCGGCCAGCACACCCATCAGTACGAACATAGGCAGGACGGCCAGGCCGTACTCGTTCACTGTTGCAAACGGCAACGACCGCAGCTGGCCAATGGTAAACAGGTCGCCAACTGCCAGATACATGCCGACGATTCCGACACCACCCATCGCTACCGCGACAGGAATGCCGACCGCCAGACAAACGAATAATGCAATGACGCTGATATAGCCGACGGCTATCGGATCCATGCCGGCCTCCGCGAAGGTTTACAAGACGTCATGAACGTGATCATCAAAGTTTGCCCATGGTGCTGTCGGCGCTGTCATCCACCTGCCAGCCGAGAACATGGCCGACGAGATCGATCAGACATTGCAAGGTCATCATGCTGGCGCCGAACGCCAGGGCAAACCGGGCCGGCCAGATCGGAAAGTTGACTATTCCGGATGCATATTCCCCCTGAGAAAAACCGAGCGCTGCGGCCTTCCAGCCAAAATAGGCGATCAGACCAAAGAAGGCCGTGGTGACGGTATACTGCAGGATGTCCAGAATATACTGCACGATGGCCGGCATGAGATTGTAGATAACTTCCACCCTGAGATGGGCTTTGCGCGCCTGGGCCAGCGACAGCGCGAAAAAAACGACCACCACCATCATCGTTGCCATGAATTCAAAGGCCGCCGGAACCGGCCAGCCAAACATGTTGGTGCCGATGATGTCCAGCGACCCGGCTATCATCATGAGCAACATGGCAATGCCGGACAAAAATGCCAGCAGCAGTCCTACCTGTCCGACCCATGCCGCCCACACTGGTCTGGCCTTGCTCATAAATAGTCCGATCACTCTGTTTGGATAAATATGGGAAGTAACTCCCCCGGTGCGGGGACAAGGCCCGGCACCGGGGTGTCGCTTGCTGAAACCGATTGCCGCAACAACCGGTCAAAACACAACTATTGTGTCACTTCTCTCCATATCTTGATGGTCTTGGTGGCATCGTCGCCGCGGCCCTTGGCAGTCATTTCCTTGATGAAATCGCCAAAGAAGTCCGGATTCATTTCGGCCCATTTGGCCTGTTCAGCAGCCGGAAAATCGTGGAACTGCACACCTTTGGCCTTCAGTTCACCAATTGCCTTCTTGCCGGCTTCGATGGTGACGTCACGGTCTTTACGCATTGCTTCAAGAGAAACTTCCTGCATGGTTTTCTGCTGTTCCGGTGTCAGCTTGTCCCAGGACTTCAGCGAAATCCACGTGGCGTTGGTTGGGCCCTGCCAAATAGTGATATTGTGTATGTGCTTGGCCACTTCGTACATCTTGTAGTTCATCATCAGATCGACTGAGAACGGGATGCAATCCACAGTGCCGCGCGACACGCCCTCATAAAGTTCAGGCAGGAACATTGTCACCGGTGTTGCGCCAACGGCCTCGACAGCTTGCGGCAGCGCCTTGCCCCACGTGCGCATCTTCTTGCCTTTCATGTCGGCAACGCCCTTGATCTGCTCCTTGCAGACCAGTTGATAGGCATTCAGGTGATGAAAGAACAAAGTCTTCACGCCATTTTCTTTGGCCTCAGCATCAAAGGCTTCCACCTCAACCATCAGTCGTTCCATCAATTCCGTTGCCTGTTCCACTTTGGACATGGCCATTGGAATGGAGTTCGGTGCGGCATGGAAAGGCAACTGGGCCGGAAAATATCCCGGCGACATCATGGCAATGTCGATCGCACCTTGTTGCAGCAGCGGCAGGTTCTCCTGCGCCTTGCCAAGTGCACCGCCGAAGAAGAGTTTGATTTCCACTTCGCCATTGGTTCGTTTTTTGATTTCATCCGCCCACCATTTGTCGACCTGTGAGCCGGAGTGTGTTTCGCTCCACTGGCTGTTGGCGCGCAACAGCACTTTTGCATCACTGGTCTGGATACCGGCGCTGACGAACATGGCACCGACTGCCAGACTCAAAAACAATTTTGAAAACACTCTCATTTTGTCCTCCCAGACAGGTTTCGTGTCCCGAATTCTGCGTCAGGACACCACAATTTGAGTGCGCGGCGATAGTGCCTGTCACTCGAAAAACCTAACATTTCCGTCATCTTTGCAAACCGGGGATATCAAATCAAATTGCCATTCTTTATGGTTATCCATAAGGATTTCTGATGAAGCGTTGTTCGCGCATCAGATCGTGGAGGAAAGCAAATGAACTTCAAGCATATGGAAGCATTGGTCTGGATATGCCGTCTCGGCAGTTTCAGTGCCGCAGCGCGTCGACTCAATACCACGCAGCCTGCAATTTCCATGCGCATTGCCGAACTGGAAAAGCGTCTGGGTGTAACGCTGTTTGACCGTCGTGCACGAACCTTGCACATAACACCGGAAGGCCGGGAATTTGCCGATTATTCACATCGGATAGTCGATCTGGTCCAGGAGGTCGAAGGCCGGATGAGCGACCGTAGTCAGCTAAGCGGGCGATTGAAACTCGGCGTCACTGAAAGCGTTGCACTGACCTGGTTGTCAGACCTGGTCGTGCGTCTGAACGAAGAGTTTCCAGCAGTACTGATCGATCTCGACATCAACCTGACTCAGATCGTCTGGCAGAAACTGCGCAATGGCGAACTGGATCTGGCCATCTTGCCCGGACCGGCATTTGGGTCCGATCTTTCGACCACCTATCTTGGCAGCATTCTCTACACCTGGATGGCCAGCCCCAAGCTGAAGCTGGTCAATGCGGGCGGCCAGTTGTCTGCAAAGGACTTTAACCGCGTACCGGTGATCACATTGTCGGAAGATTCAAATATGCACGAGATTATCGAAACCTGGTTCAGCGACAACAGTTCAGCACCACGGCGTGTCGATGTCTGTAACAGCCTTGGTGTGGTCGCCGAGCTCACCATGGCAGGCCTCGGCATCAGCATGTTGCCACCAATCATTTTTGCCGACGAGATTGAGCGCGGAGATCTGTTTGAGTTGAAAACCGAACCTGCCATCGAACCGCTGGAATTCTGGGCTGTGCAAACACGTCGCCAGGTGTCTCCGATAACCGAGTCCATTGCCCAGCACGCCAGACAGGCCAGTACATTCCAGTTTGGCTGAGACAGACGGTTGATAACCCTGGCTTGCAGGTCAGTCCTGATCGCTGGTCGGATTGAAACGTGTCTCGCGCCACGCCAGCGCTGCCTTCAGTCCATCGCGGCGTGAAATCTCCTTGAACCTCTGGCGAGACGGTGTTTCCAGCGTTTCGATTTCCACTGACAGTTCGAGATTGGCATCAAGGGCCTCACGCAAGCCCATGGCATCGACAGACTTGTTGATGGCAAGCTTGGTGATGCGAACTGCATCATCGTCCAGTGTGGCAATTCGCGCCGCCATCTGCATGGCACGATCAAGGCCTTCTCCTTCTGGAACGACATGGTTGACCAGGCCAATTTCATGAGCCCGCTCAGCAGAAATTCGGTCGTCGGCGGTCAGCAACAGTTCCTTGGCGATTTTCGGACTGGTCAGAAACGGCATCACCATCGCCGTGATGACACTGCCGAATTTGAGTTCCGGCTTGCCGAAAAACGTACCTGCCTCAGCGATTGTGATATCGCAGGCCATCGCCAAGTCGCATCCGGCTGCCATGCAATAGCCGTGGACGGCAGAAATCGTCGGTTTGGGGAAGTCCCAGAACAAGGTCACGAATTCGAGGTTCTCAGACAGCACTCGCCTCCAGCCGTCGGGGCCTGACGTATCACCGGCGGCATCGTCCTTCAGATCCATTCCGGCACTGAACGCCCGTCCTGCGCCGTGGATCACGACCACCGCAACATTAGGGTCCGCCTCAAGGCAGTCCAGCGTCGCGCGAATGTCAGACATGGTTTGCCGACTGATGGCGTTTAGCCGCTCCGGCCGATCCAGCGTAATTTTCGCAACACGACCCTGGACCTCGGTCCTTACTGTTTCAAATGACAATGCTTCCATTAGGGCAAATTCTTCCACTAGCCAGCGCTGTCTGTAAACAGCTGTGAATTTATACACGGCAACAATCCCGGGACTCTACCTTTGTGTATCTGTAGACTACCTGGTCGTATATGTAAGCGTCGGACATTGCGCTTGCAGCGACTTGGTGGCCATTGTAACTCCCGGGGTACGCAGCCAGCGCCTATCGCGCGTCGGCGGTGCAAAGCAACAGGATCGTGTGGTGATGAGTGTAACCGTGACATTCGCAGGTTGTGGAGACGCTTTCGGATCCGGCGGCCGGTTGAACACCTGTATTGTCGTGGACACACCGGACATGCGTCTGGCGCTGGATTTTGGTGCCTCCAGCCTTGTCGCGCTGAACAGGCTCGGCATTCACCACAACACAATCGAGACCATTTTCATCACCCATCTGCATGGCGATCATGCCGGCGGCATTCCTTTCATGCTGATGGATGCAATGCTGGGGGCCAGGCGGCAGGGACCGCTGACCATTATCGGGCCGCCGGGTACGGAACGCTGGATTGAACAGGCCACGGCTGCCCTTTTTCCAGGCTCAGACGGGATGAAACGCCGGTTTACCGTGGATTTCGTGGAGTTGCCGGACACAGCGACACACCGTCACCGCCAACTGGCAATCGAGACCATGCCTGCCGTACATACGCCCGAGACACGGCCGACCTCGGTGCGGCTTACCATCGCCGGCAAGATCATTTCCTACACCGGTGACGGCGAATGGAACCCGCGCATGCCAGCGCTGGCACAAGGTGCCGACCTGCTGATCATGGAGTGCTATGCCCATGGCAAGCCGGTCAAATACCATCTGAACTATCCCGACATTGAAGCCAACCGAGGCGTGCTGAACGCTAAGCGCATTGTGCTGACCCACATGGGACCGGACATGCTTGCCGCTGCTGATGGCGTTCCCGAAGAAACCGCTTTCGACGGCATGGTCATCATGCTTTGAGCAGCCGCACCCAGACATTCAGCATTGCAATCCTGCTGTTCTGTATTGCCCTGCTCGCGCTGGCAACGGGGCTGCAGGGATCGCTGGTCGGCCTGCTGGCGTCGCAGGCGGATTTCGGCGGCATTGCAATTGGCTATATCGCGACAGGTTATCCGATCGGCATCCTGCTGGGCGCCTGGCTGGTGCCGCGCATGATCGAGGAGGTGGGTTATATCCGGGTCTTCGCCGGCCTGGCGTCGCTTGCCTCGTCATCGGCCCTTCTTCTGGCGGTCTTTGTCGAGCCGACCTGGTGGTTCGTTCTGCGGGTCCTGACCGGCATTTCGACAACCGGGCTGTACATCATTTGCGAGGCATGGCTGAACGCATCCACGTCAAACAGCACCCGTGGCCGGGTGATGGCGGTTTATTTGGTCGTGACATATTCCATGATGGGAGCAGGGCAGTTCCTGCTCAACGTCGATGATGGCAGCGGCTACATCCGGTTCTTGCTGGCCTCGGTCATTCTGTCCCTGGCGCTGGTGCCGATTACCCTTCTGAGAATTGACGTGCCTGCCGTTATCAAGACACCGCCGGTGTCGCTGGGCGTGGTGTTTCGCGCCTCTCCGCTTGCCACCTATGCGATTTTCGTGAACGGCCTGGCGCAAAGTGCGCTGTTCGGCCTTGGCTCGGCCTATGGCGTGATCAAGGGGATACCGGTGTGGTGGATATCGGTGATGATCGCGCTGCCGACCCTCGGCGTCACCATTGTGCAATATCCCCTCGGGATGCTGGCGGACAAGGTGGACCGCCGGCTGGTCCTGCTGACCATCAGCCTGGTTGCAGCCCTGGCCGCGTTTCTGGCTGCCACGCAGCAGGGCAGCCTCGTGATAACGATCATGATGTTTGCCGTGTTCGGCACGCTGGCCATTCCGACACGGTCTGTTGCGCTGGCGCATATCAACGACCAGATGGAAAGCCGGCAAATGCTGTCGGCCTCCAGCCGCCTGTTCGTGATCTACGGGTTCGGGTCGTCACTGGGCCCGTTGCTGGTCGGTGCGTTGATGCAGAGCAATGGTCCTGATGCCTTCATGTATTTTCAGGCAGCGATCTTCCTGTCGGTCCTGCTGGTATCGGCCCTCAGAATGGCGGTCGGGCCAGCCAGGCGCCGGTCGAGCCAGGTGAAGGACGCCCTCGCCTCATGGCACATCGTGCCGACACAGCAGAACAATCCGGCCCACAAGACAGCCGAGCCGAAAGGCAAGTCGCAAAAATAACAGTGTTCGGGAAGGAAGTCCGGCCACTCTGGAGGCGAGTGATTGCAAGATCAGTCGGCCTGTTCAGACCCGGCGGCCGGTACGAAGCGGTTGATCCAGGACTGGCTGCCATCGCTGCCGGCATTTTGCACGGATTCCAGGCTCTTGTCGCACAGCGCCTGCTGAAATCCTATGCACAGGCAGGCAAAGTCGCGCGCATCGATGAACGTGCCGAGAAAATAATCTCCATCCAGGTTGCCGTTTTTCTTGTTGTTGTCTGCCAGCGCAGTAGACACCGCAAGCGGGTTATTGATATCGAGCCCGGGGGCGACTTCTTTGCTCGCCACGCCGGTGATGCTGAGCACCATATTGCTGCGTACCTGAACCTTGAAAGCATCTGTGGGCATGATCAGAACAGATCCGATTTTGTATTTTCCGGCGTGTGACCGCGGCAGGTTCCGAAGCAGAAAGGCTTGTTCTTCGATTGCCTGCATCCGCAAATATGGAATTCACCGGAAATGGGCGCAACAAACTCCATCGGCTCGAAACTCGTGCCGATATGAGATTGATCGCACCATGGCTGGGTTTTCGACAGGCCGCAACTGCACCACAGATAGCTTTCACCGGCTTCGACCTGGACGATGTAGGGCCCGCGCTTCGACGTGGCGGGACCATCGGCTGGCTGCACCGGTGGTGTCGTTTCCCCGCTCACCGGCTTGCCAGCCCCTGCTTCACCAGCCAGTCGTTCAGTTTGTCGAAGGGCTCGGTCGAATGGGGCAGGCTCATCGCCGCAACGAAATAGTCCTGGAACTCAGGTTCGATGGCGGTTTCCACCTTGTCGACCATCCGGCAGACCCGGTCTATTTCGGCCCGTGAACTTGCTGACAACAGCGCAATACGCGCGCCGGTGCCGGCGGCATTGCCGGCGGAAGAGACCTTGTCGAGATCGCAATCGGGAATAAGGCCGATCGCCATGGCATAGCCGACGTCGATATAACTGCCGAACGCCCCTGCAAGGTAGATGCGGTCCACATGGTCCGTGCCCATGCGGTCCATCAATAGCCGCACGCCGGAATAACATGCTGACTTGGCCAGTTGGATGGCCCGGATATCGGACGGCGAGACATAGATGACCCGATCGCCGTCGCGATGCAGGACATATTCGAAATTCCGGCCCTTGGCGACGAAGTTGGGATGGTCCGCGACATCCAGTTTCTTCGCCTGCATGCGCCCTGATGCATCGACTATGCCGGAGAGAAACAGCTCGGCCACCGCCTCGATGATTCCCGAACCGCAAATCCCGGCGACACCTATGTTTTCGGCAGCTTCGTCAAAGCCGTCCTCGTCCGACCATTGTTCAACGCCGATAATCTTGAATCTGGGTTTAAGGGTCTCCCGGTCAATCCGCACACGCTCGATGGCGCCGGGGGCGGCGCGCTGGCCACAGGTGATCTGCGCGCCTTCGAATGCAGGGCCGGTGGGTGAGGAACACGCAATCAGCCGGTCCTTGTGGCCCAGGACAATTTCAGCATTGGTGCCGACATCGATGACCAGTGTCATCTCTTCGCTCAAATGCGGTGCCTGGCTCAGGATCACACCGGCCGTATCAGCCCCGACATGGCCGGCAATGCACGGCAGGAACCAGACATAACCGGCGCGGTTGATCGGGATATTCAGATCCCTTGCATGCACGCTGGTGCCTTCATCGACCACCAGTGGAAACGGTTCCATTCCCAACTGGGTAGGATCGATGCCCATAACCAGGTGATGCATGGTGGGATTGCCCACGATGGTCATTTCAACGACATCGGCAGGCGAAATATCAGCCTCCTTGCACACTGCATCAACCAGGTCCGCCAGCGCGGTCTGGATCGCAGCGGTCAGGTTCGGCGCTTCGTTTTCGTTCTGCTGGAGGTAGGAAATCCGGCTCATCAGGTCTTCACCGTAGCGGATTTGCGGGTTCATGAGACCGGAGCTGGCCATCACGTCACCATTGTCCAGTGCGCACAGATGGCCGGCAACCGTGGTTGTGCCGACATCGACGGCAATGCCGAAAACGCGCTCCTTGAAGCCGGGCCAGACCGCAATCACCTCATGGCCGGCGCGAACGGCAACCGTCGCCTTGAACTCTCCCCCGTAGACCTCGCCGGCCCGCAGTGCTGCGGAAAGTTCACCCAGGCAGGAGATGTCCCATTTCAGGCCGGATAGTCCCCACTCATCGGACAGGCTGGCATTGATCCTTTCAAGATCGGACCTTTGGTCTTCCATGCTGGGTTTCGGCAGTTCGACATAGTGTAGCGTGACAACCGGATCAATGACGAGGTCGCGGATTTCATCGGCGCTCTTGCGAACCATTTGCCGGTGGATCTGGCTTTCCTCGGGAACATCCACCACGAGGTCGCCGAGAAGCTGGGTCTGACAGCCTAGGCGGCGCTTGTCGCCGAGGCCCTTGATTTTCTTATAGCGTTCTTCGGTTGGCCCGAATTCTGACAGGTGAGCAGGGTCGGAGTTAATCTGCAGTTTTGCAAACTCTCCAAAGGAAGGTTCAATCTGGCAACGCCCGCAGACCGCACGACCGCCACAAACCGTGTCCAGGTCCACCCCCAGTGAGCGGCTGGCATCCAGCAGGCTTGTGCCGACCGGAAATTCCCCGCGCTTGCCGGATGGCATGAATACAAGCTTTGCCTTTGAATTCATTGACTGTCTTCTGCGTGCGGAACCCACATCCGTCAACTATATGGTCCGCTTGAGGTCGCAAGTATGCCGCGAGCACATGCCCCCCCTGACCCGTGCCCTTCACGCCATGTTGCGTTTTTTCAGGTCACCCCAGTTGGAGCGGATTTCATCGACAATGAAATCGCGCAGCAAGGAGATGCGTTGCGACAGTCCGAGTTCCTGCGGATAGACAAAGTAGATCGGAATTTTCGGCCCGATAACATCCGGCAGAACCCTGACCAGTTTGTTGGACCTTTCGCTCAGATAAAACGGCAACGCCGCCAGGCCCAGTCCATTTTCTGCAGCCCGGTAAATTCCATAAATGTTGTTGATTGAAATATCCGGTACGTGATTGGCTTCCGACGGGCGGTTGAACTGAGACAGCCAGTTCAGTTCCCTGATCGGCTGATGACCCATTCCATCGCCGTAAACAATCAGCTGGTGCGCATTGAGGTCTTCCACCGAACGCGGAATGCCGTTTTTTTTCAAATATTCCTGGCATCCGTATATACGGTATGAAAACTCTTCGATGAACTTGAAAACCAGATTGGGTTGTTCCGGTTTGCTGAACCGGATTGCACAATCGGCCTCTCTTTTGCACAGGTCCAGGACCGCACTGTCCGCCAACAGCAGGGAGACTTCGATCGATGGATGCATCTCGTGAAACTTGCCCAGCCGCGATGACAGCCACGCGGAGCCGAATGCCTCGGTCGTCGTCAGCGAAAGCGGGCCAACCGGTGTCTCGTGCATTTCATTCAGGCGGGCCAGCCCCAGTTCCAGGGAATCCCACATCTTCTGGATGGACTCCAGAAAATACTCGCCGTATTCCGTCGGCAGCAATCCCTGCCGGTTGCGGAAAAAGATGTCGTAGCCCAGTTCCTGTTCCAGTGTGCCGATCTGCCTGCTGACGGCGGACTGCGTGATGTTCATGATCTGCGCGGCCTTGGTGAAGCTGCCTGCCTCATACACGATCCGGCAGTTTCTCAGGCGGTTCCAATCGAGATGATAGACCTTCTGGAATGGCACCCGCGCCACACCGTCGGGTTCATCAATGGTTCCGGTGATACCGATGGCCGTACCGTTTTCCAGCACGAACCAGCGAAACACACGGTCGTTGTGACCGGGCCACGGCCGGTACAGGTCATGGTGCAGTGTCCACTCGACACCAGGTACGAAATAGAGCTCTTCAACTTCCTGGCAAAGCTCGCTCTGCCGCACCAGTCCAACCGGACAGTTGGCGCATTCGGCGTCCAGAAGCTGTTTCAATGTCGGCATGAAATCCCGACGTCTCCCTTTGTTTTATTGGCGGCAATTACGCCGCATTTTGGCGCACTTGTCATCAACTTTGTAAAATTGGTGTGAAATGTCAGGTATTAACGCCGCCCGAAACGGCCGCTCAGACCGGCGATGACTTTTGCCTTCTTGTCCGCCAGCAGGCCTTTTTGCGAGTTCGCCAACCGCCCCACCGGCGTGGCGCAGGAGTGTATCATTCGCTTGAGCGGGATGTAGGCAATGAACGCGCAAACTGCCAGGGCGTGGAATATCCATAACGCCTCCCTGGCCGTCTCCCCGGTCGGGGAAATCGGGATGAAGGCAAGCCCGACAAACGATGCCCATGCGGTGGTTGACCCGGCTGGTTCAAGCCCTAACCGGGCGCCTTCAAGCATGAATCCGGAAACCGTCAGGACAAGCAGGAAAACCGTGGTGGGGGTATCGGTGAACTTTTGCTCTGCCTTGCCGTGGACCATGACCCGGAAGGCCAGCGCAAGCACGCATCCGACCAGGAGCATAAGCCCGGTCAGATCGTAGGCAAGATCAAAGGCCAGCCTGATCGGATGTTCCCTCATGTGCCAGATATCGGTCCATCCGAAAGACGGAAATGCCTCACGGAACGCAACAGCTGCGACCTCAACGAGGAACATCAAACCGAAGCCCCAGAAGATCAGTTGATGCCTTGCCCAGCGCAATGGACTGACCTTGAACAGTGTGCGATGCAGGACAACTTCATCGACCAGCGTTCGCGCCATTGCATCCTGATCAAGTCCGTCCCGGTTCCACAGATCACCGAAGCGCCGGAAGGTCGGTAGATTCTTTTGAACAATGACGCGATAGATCCCGACATCCAGGACCACGATTGCCGCCAGTATGGCCGGCCCGAACAGGATGTAGCGGAACGCTACATTGCCGATCGCGGCCTCGTAGGTGTAATAGCCGATGAAGCTTGCAACCGCGAACACATAGGCCCACGCGCCCATCCAGAACGCGCAGACGAAGGATTGCCGCAGGAAAGCGGTATCAAACCATCTGGTCAACGCGAAAATGCCCAGCAGGGCAACGCCTGACAGCAGCAGGAGAGTGGCGATCAGGAACAGGGCGTAACCGATAGCTGCGTGACTTTGACCGATCAACCCGAGCACAACCAGCAACCCGGCTATGACATAGTTGATGCTACGCACGCTGATCCAGCCGGGTTTGGGGATCGCTTCTGGCGTCTGGGTCATTTTATTCTGCCGCAGCTGCTTTTGCGGCCTCTCGTTCGCGGTCGATTTCCAACATCGCCTCGTGCAGTTCGGGCGCACCGCCGGTCAGGTTTTTCAGGCGCGTTACGCAGGCCTTGGCCTTGTCAACCGCCACCAGCGCATCCATTGCGTAGGCATCTGCGCCGATCTTGTCGCACCAGGCCTGGCTGATCGGGGCGCCGCCGACGAAGACTTTCAGGTCCTCGCGCAAGCCTTCTGCGGCAAACACTTTCAGCGTTTCCCACTGCATGTTCATTGTGGTGGTCAACAGGGCTGAGAATCCGACGATTTGCGGGTTGTGCTCGCGAACCGCCTCGACGAATTTTTCCGGCGGCACCGTAACGCCCAGATCATGCACGGTGAAGCCGGCGGCTTCCATCATCATGGCAACGATTTTCTTGCCGATGTCATGCAGGTCGCCCTGTACCGTACCGATCACGACGGTGCCCACTTCCTCGCTCTTTTCCGCCAGGATCAGGGGCTTCAGCCGGGCCAGCGCTTCGTGCATGCACTTGGCCGACATCATCACTTCCGGCAGGAAGTATTCATCCATCTTGAACCGGCGTCCGACCTCGGCAATGCCGGTGGCCATGGGACCGGAGATCAGCGTTCGGGCGCTGATGTCGCCTTCAAGTGCGGTGTCGATAAAACCAACCGTATCGGCATGTTCACCATCGATAATGTTCCACTCCAATCGATGGAACAGTTCTTTCAATTCAGCGGGCGCGTCATGCCAGCGGTCCGTTTCCATGGAGTCTTCAAAATCGTACTGGAGATCTTCCAGGTCAAATTCGATTTCGGTGTCAATCTTCAAAGGCATTGAGTCGATACCCCGCTGTTATGCCGCAGGCGACGGCTTGGGCCGACGCTTTCTCTTTTTCGGGTTTGGATCCCAGGGCTCATACCCATCGCCGGTGTCCGCCCCTTCGGGCGGTGTGTCAGGCAGGGGATACTTGCCGTATTCATGTGCTTCTTCGATCATCGCCAGGGTGTTCTCGACCGGCACGTCGTGTTCGAGCCGGTGCGATGAACTGAGCAGAAAACCGCCGCCGTGACCAACCTCCCAGATGCGCTGGCGCACTTCGGCGCGGACGTCCTCGACGGTTCCCCAGGGCAGGGTTTCCTGAACATCGATGCCGCCGTAAAAGAACATCTCGTCGCCAAGCTGACGCTTCTTTGCAGACGGATTGGAATGCCGGGCCACCTTGGGTGGCATCGAGTCGTATCCGTCGACACCGCAGTCAATAAGATGTCGCATGAACGGTTCGGGAATGGCGCCACAACTGTGGAACTGGATTTTCCCGTTCGGATTCTTGGTGTGATAAAACTCCTTGGTCGCCAGCGTTGCGCGCTTGTAGTGCGGCACCAGCTGGTTTTCGAACATGGGCAGGGACATGAAGGCCGTCTTTTCAGACGCCAGGTCTTCCGGGCTCATGCGCAGCCAGTCGATATACTCACCGCACTGGGCAAGAAACGCCTTGTTGTGCTCAATTTCCAGGTCGACGAGCTTGATCAGCATGGCGTCCAGGAATTCCGGACTTTCGATGAAATCCGAGAAAATCTTGGCATAGCCGACCATGTATTTGGCCTGCTCGAACAGGCCGCCGCGGCCGCCCTGGCCCATCAGGGCAAACGGTGTTTCTTCCCTTACGTACTTGCAGTATTCGCGCAGCGACATGCCGGGCACGGGGCTGTCCTGCCACATCGCTTCGTCCCATGGGTCCGGCCATGGAAACTCACGCAATATCTCCAGGCCTTCCTCAAGCGGCGCACTGGTGGCGTCGAACAGCGGATAGCCGATCATCTCGTAGTAGCCGCCGTTTTCGTGCGGCGTCCATTTGCGCACCACACCCCATTCATCGATGTTTATTTCAGCATCATCGGGCGGCGACGGCACCTGCAGCGGCACCGGAATGGAGTCCAGGTCAAGAACGCGAAAGCCCGGTGACCCGCCAGACGGGCCGATCGACACACGCAGGAAGTCAACATCCAGCTTTTCCGCCAGATCCGCCTCGAACGCCACGTCGGTTGTCCACGTGGTCGAGCCGGTGCGGTAATTCTTGAAATCCTCGTTGTAGCCCATTCCCAGGCCCCGACGAAGATGCTGGTAGCCCTCGACGGTTCCCCACAGCCCGATCGGCACACGGTCGGGCTCTTTCAGGTTCAGTGCATCCAGAACTCTCTGGCGTTGAGGCGGGATGGCTCTTCCAATCGTTGCTGTCATCTTGCCTCCTAATTCACTGTGTGGCCGGCACCGGGCTTCTCACTGGCCCGGAACGCAGCATTGCTGGGGAAAATTTATCATCGACTATCGTGCGCCCGAAGTTTGCCAATTCGGTCCCCCGGCGCCTTGAACTCATGGTTGTGGGCGGGGCCATGTCGGCCCCGCCCACAGGCCGGTTTATTTCATCCACGGCGGTGTGAAGTCTTCGAACTTGCCGTTGTTGAATTTCACGAAGGACATGTCCTTGATGATGAAGTGGTTCGGCGCATTGCCTTCCCCGATGGTGACGCTTGGCACCACACTGTCTTTCCAGTCATCGATACCTTCGAGTGTTTCGACAAGGCGATCACGGGTGATCGGGCCGTCGCTCATCCGACGCAGCGCTTCGGTAAACACCTGGCTGCCTGCGAAACCCCACAGGTGGATCGCGTCCGGCTGTTCCTCGGGATAGTATTTGGCGAGGATTTTCTTCGATTCCTGGATCTGTGGAGCAGGGGAATCAAAGTCCCGGAAAATGGTTGAGAAATACACGCCGTTGACGGCATCGTTTCCGGCCAGTTCCGCAACTTTGGGGCTCTTGCCAAAGAACACGTTCACCACCGGAATGTCCCAACCAAGTTTGGCACGCTCAGTGTAGAACTTGGCTGCGGGTTCGGGAGCACATGAACAGATCACGGCATCGGCACCCGATGCCTGCATGGCAATGACCTGAGAAGAAACGTCCACTTCTTTTGGCTCATAGCCTTCGGAAGCGACAACTTCCACCCCTTCATCTTTCAGCACGGACTCGATACCCGCAATATGGGTCTTGCCGGAGGGATCGTTCTGGTAAAGCACGGCAATCTTTTTCGCGCCAAAGACTTCCTTGGCGAATTTGACCAGTTGCTGACCCTCGGTGAAGTAGCTTGGATACAGCGGAAACACCCACTTGCTTTCGATGGTGAGGTTCTTCTCCGCACCGGTGCCTGCACCGATCAGCGGCACTTCCTTGTCAACGATGTAGTCGATGACCGCACTTGTCGGCGCTGATCCGAGCGGTGACACAATGGCAAAGCAATCGTCGCGTTCGACAAAGCGTTTTACTGCCGTCTTGGTGCGCGCCGGCTCATATTTATCATCGATCATCCGGTATTCGATCTTGCGACCGTTGATACCGCCATTGTCGTTGACGTGCTTGAACCAGGCATCAGCGCCCTTGCCCATGCGAAAATAGCTGGACACTTTGCCGGTCATGGGCTGGTACGAGCAAATCAAAACACTATCATCTGTTATGCCGGGGCCGTTCTCTGCGGCAGCAGGCGTGGCAATTGCTGCGAGTGCGGCAAAGGCGGTGCCATAAATCATTGATTTAACTGATTGTTTCATGTTTTCCTCCCAAGTTGAGCGCAATTTGCGCGGTGCGCCGCTTTACCCGGTCTGCGGGCAAAATCAGGCGATTCCTAAATACGTTTCATAAACCTCCTTGTTCTCCTCCAACTCGTCTGAAGAGCCGGAGATCATTACCTTCCCCAGTTGCATGACGTATCCGAAGCTCGACACCTTCAATGCCATTTTCATGTTTTGTTCAACGAGCAGGATGGTCAGTTCCCGTTCCGCGACAAGGCGTTGAAGGGTTTCGAAAATCTGTGAAACCACGATGGGCGCAAGCCCGAGAGACGGCTCGTCGAGCATCAAAAGCCGGGGGGCTGCCATGAGACCGCGCCCGATTGCCAGCATTTGTTGCTCGCCGCCCGACAGGGATCCGCCAAGCTGCGAATGCCGTTCCTTCAGGCGTGGAAACAGATCGAAAATGTCGTCCAGATCCTTTTCGATCTGGGCGCGGTCAGACCGGGTGTAGGCGCCCATTTCAAGATTGTCGGTCACCGACAGGTCCTTGAATATGCGGCGGCCTTCCGGCACCTGGGCAATCCCCTTGCGCGTCACGGCGTTTGGCGTCTCGCCGGTAATGGCAGCGCCGTCCCACTGGATGGACCCGCCTGCGGGTTTCACCACGCCGGAAATACATTTGAGCGTTGTCGACTTGCCTGCGCCGTTGGCGCCCAGCAGGGCGACAATGCTCTTCTGGGGCACTTCGATTGAAACGTCCTTGAGGGCGGTTATCGGGCCGTAATTCGCTTTCAGGTTTTCAACTTGCAAAGAACTCATACGTGCTCCTCCTCACCCAGGTATGCCTTGATCACTTCCGGGTCCTTGCGAATTTCCTCCGGGGTGCCTTGAGCGAGATTGGAGCCAAAATTGATGACGTAGATGTAGTCACACACCTTCATGACCATCTTCATGTCGTGTTCGACCAGAAGCACCGAAACACCCAGTTCGGTATTTACCTTGCGGATGATTTCCTGCAGCTCTGCGGTCTCGTCATCGTTGCAGCCGGCGACCGGTTCATCCAGCAGCAGGATGGATGGTTTGGATGCCAGGGCCCTGCCCAGCTCGACGCGTTTCTGGTATCCGTAGGGCAGGTTCCCGACCTCGTTTTCCAGTTCCGAGGTCAGGTTGAGGGTCTCAGCGATTTCCAGGGCACGGTCTTCGATTTCGCGTTCTTTTTGCCGTGCTGAAGGCGTCCACAACATGGCCTGGAGCGGGTCGCCCATCAGGGAATGCCCGCCCGTCATGATGTTGCGCAATGTAGTCTGGTCTTTGAACAGGTTGATGTTCTGGAAGGTACGTGCCAGGCCGCGATGCACCATTTCGTGCGGCCGCAGGGCGTCGATGTTTTCGCCGTCGTGAAACACCGATCCTGATTCATAGGGCTGGAACCTTGTCAGCACGTTGAACAAGGTTGTCTTGCCGGCGCCGTTGGGGCCGATCAGACCGATGATCTTGCCTTTTTCAACCGTCAACGAGATGTCATCGCACGCAACAACTCCACCGAAACTGACCCGAATGCCTTCGCAGCGCAGATGTTCGTTCATCACTCGGCCTCCTCGGCAGCCATGGATCCGCCGATTTTTCGCAAGCGGCGGCGGCGGGCATTCTTGAGAGGCCTGACCAGCAGTTCCATGATGCCTGCGGGTGCAAACCGCAGGACCAGGATCAGCACAACGCCTTTCAGGATGAATGAGAAATCAGCAAGCTGTTCGAAGAAGAACGGCAGCATCACAACGAAGAAACCGCCCAGGAAGGGGCCGAATATGACCGTTGAACCGCCAACGACGACGGCCATCAGGATGTCGACCGAATACCAGATGTCGGCAAAAACCTCTGCCGAAACATAGTTGACGACATGGGCATTCAATGCCCCGGCAATGCCGGTGATAGCGGCGCTCAGGGTGAACGCCAGGGTCCGGTATTTCAGGCGGTTTACACCACTGGCCATGGCCGCTTTTTCGGCATCCCGCAAAGCCATGAAGGCGCGGCCGGTACCAGAATTCACCAGTGCGAATACGAACAGTGTCACCAGGACCAGGCAGATCGTCGACACATAGTAGAAACCGTGGTCGCCAATCTCTATTCCAAGCACATGATTTGCATCGAGCAGGATACCGTCGCGGCCCTGGAAAAACGGCACATTGTTGAGAATCGTGCCGACAAAGAAGGCAAATCCAAGCGTGCCGATGGCCATGAATGCCCCCGACAGGCGCAGGAATATGAGCGCCAGCACAGCCCCGATAAGCCCCGCCATTGCCATGCCGGCCACGATGCCGACAACCAGGTCGACATTCAGATGAAGCGTCAACAGCGCCGATGTGTAGGCACCGATGGCCAGGAACCCTCCGTGCCCGACGGAGACAAGCCCGGTGAACCCGACCAGCACCAGAACCCCCATGGCGGCGATGATGTATATGATCACCAGTGACGCCTGGCTCAGCATCCAGCCTTTGACATCGGGAAACAGCGGAGCGGCCAGCATGGCCAAAAAGAACAGGGCGGAAAACAGGATGTCATTGCGCATGAACCGGCGCTTCAGATCCCTGACGGCCTGTGTCCGGTTGCGGGGAAGGTCAGTTTGACTGTCTTGAGCCGTGGGTGAATTGTCCTTGTGCGCGTCCATGATGATCAGATCTCGCGCCGTTGTTGAATGCCCATGAGCCCTTGCGGACGGAATGCCAGCAGCACAACAATCATGATGAAGGCCACCGAGGTCTTGTAATGGCTTCCCAGATAGCCGCCGGCCAGGTTTTCAGCGACGCCGATCATCAGCGCCCCTATGACCGCGCCGCGGAAGGAATACAGCCCGCCGAACACGGCAGCCACATAGCCCTTGATCAAGATTTCATCCATCATTTCTGGCGACACGTAGATGATGGGCGCCATCAGGACGCCGATGAAGCCTGCAATCGCACCGGCCATGCACCAGGTCAGTGTCACGATGAATTTCACCGGAATGCCCATCAGGTGGGCGGTTTCGGGATCATCGGTTACCGCGCGCATGGCGATACCTTGTTTGGTCTTGGTGAAAAACCACCACAACACCCCGCCGATCAGCAGGGCAATTCCCATATTGTACAGGTGCCCCTTGCTGACCAGGGCGCCGAACAGTTCAACCGGTGTCGGATCGAAGCTGACTGGAAACGCCTTGGTATCGCGTCCCCATATCCACCCGGCAAAACCGTGCAGGATGTAGTAGACGCCGATGGTAGTGGTGAACAGTGTCAGCCAGTCAGAATCGGCGACCGGACGCATGATGACGCGTTCCACGAAAGCGCCAAGAAACATGCAGGAAGCCACCACCAGCAGCAGCATGGCGAAATAGTTCAGGCCCCAGTCCTTGAGGAAAATGATCCCCAGGAACGCGCCGATCATCGCGAAGTCACCCTGCGCCAGATTTATGGTTCGTGTGTTGCGAAACACGACAACCACTGCGATTGCCGTGAGGGCGTAAAGACTCCCTGTCGCAAGCCCGCTCAGTATCTGCTGGCCTAGCATGGCTCCTCCCAAATTTTTGCTGCCCACTTTTGTGGGTCAGTTTGACTTCGGACTTCAAACCAAATGTGATAGTTGGAATTCTTCAGTTCGGTATCCAAAGCATTGAGAAAAAGTGCCGCTAAGTTGCCCAACCTTGCATTCCCCAGAATCGGCCCCCCCTTCCATATTTCTGCATTGGAGACATTTTGTCGGCGATCTGAAGCAGGTAGGTGATGAGTATTTAGCAGAATTCTGGGCTAAAACCGCTAGTGAGGCGTATGGAGCGCACAAAAAAGGGGCGGAAGTTTTCCGCCCCTCTCAATCATGTATCGGACCTGGTCAGGCTGACTTGCGCAACTGGTTTTGCGCAGGCATGTCGGTTTTCAGTTCAATCAGCACCGGATAGGTCGATTGCTCTTCCCGTATTTCAGTGAGGTAACGGTTTTCCTGTGCCCGTCTGGAAACAAGAACCGGATCGGTTACGTTCAACGGAGACAGGGACTGGTTGGCCACCCATGCAAACGGCTCAATTCCTGCGCGGCGAAGATCGGACTGCAACTGCCCTGCCTCGTGCACAGGGGTGGCTTCCGGCAACGCGCACAGCACGATCCGGGTGAAGTCGCTGTCGCGAAGACGCGGCAGCAGTTTCAGGACGGAATCCGACACCGACTTGGCCTGACGGCTTACTTCCTTGTGGAAGGACTGCGCAGCATCCAGCAGCAGGATGGTGTGACCGGTCGGTGCTGTATCCATGACAACGATACGGTCGGTCGCCTCGTTGACGGTTTCCGCGAAAGCCTGGAAGACGGCGATCTCCTCGGTGCATGGCGATGCCAGATCTTCTTCCAGCAGGGCCAGGCCGTCTGCATCCAGATTCTTGCCTGTTGTTGCCAAAACCCGCTCACGGTAATTGGCCACTTCCTGCTCGGGGTCGATGCGGGATACTTTCAGGTTTGCCGGCACATCACCGGCGGCATCTGCAACATGTGCGGCCGGATCGGTCGTTGTCAGCAACACCTTGCGGCCACGGTCGGCCAGTGCGCGGGCAATTTCAGCCGCGATGGTTGTCTTGCCAACGCCTCCCTTGCCCATTGTCATGATGACGCCGCCGTCACCGTCGAGCTTGTCCACAAGCTCATCGAAACTTGACCAGCCACCAATGTCAGGTGCTTGCGCAGCGATCTCGGGAAGTTCGAATTCCGGAATGAAAAAGGCTTTCAGCGCCTCCAGGCCGACGACCTGGCGTGGGCGCAATGGCAGATCAATGCGCGGCAGTTGTGCCAATGCATTCGGAATTGAATCAAGAGCTTCCTGACCACGCGCCTCAAGGCCAACCGCAATTGCATCGGATCTGTCATTGGCCTTGAACACGCCGTTCACCACGAGTTGCTGATTGGTGATGTCGAGTTCCTGGAACTCTTCCGCCGTGCGGGCGGCCTCGTCCAGAGCCGAGCGTTCCGGCCGTGACACCAGGACAACGGTGGTCTTGTCTGAATCAGACAGGGCATCAACCGTCGATGCGTAAAGATCGCGCTGTTCGACCAGACCCTGCAGCGGGCCGAGACAGGAGGTGCCGGCACTTGCATTCTCGATGAACCCCGACCATGCGGTCGGCAGCGTCAGGAGGCGCAATGTGTGGCCGGTTGGCGCCGTGTCGAAAATGACATGGTCGAACCCGGCAATGGCTTCAGGGTCTCCCAACAGGCGGGCAAATTCGTTGAACGCTGCAATTTCCACGGTGCAGGCGCCCGCCATCTGCTCTTCCATTGCAGAAATCGCGGTCTCAGGAAGGACGCCACGATACGGTCCGATCAGTTTTTCGCGATAGGCTTCAGCAGCTGCTTCAGGGTCAACGTTCAGAGCAAACAACCCGGGAGCCGTTGCAACTTCAGTCGGCTCACCGCCGATCGACTGATCAAACACTTCTTCCAGATTGGATGCCGGATCGGTTGAAACCAGCAGCACTCTTTTGCCTTGGTCGGCCAGGCGAACGCCTGCCGCACAGCTGGTCGACGTTTTGCCGACCCCGCCCTTGCCGGTGAAGAACAGGTTGGGCGTCGCTTTTTCCAGAAATGTCATGTTTTGTCCTATCCGCAACAGTTGCCGGCGGCTTTTTCGGCCGTGTCGCAACACTCTGATGTGGCCTGCGCCCCGTCATCTTCGATACCCACTGATGCCAGCAGTTCAGCCCTGCTGGGATAGTCGCCCTTCGACAGGACTTCATCGCCAACAAAAACAATTGGCAGGCAATCCACGCCTTCACTGTCCAGCAGAGATTTCACAGCGGTGTTTTTCACATATTCACCCGGCTGGTGGCCAAGCGTGAAGCGATCGATGGCCACGCCGGATTTCCGGGCTTTTTCCAGGGCGCTGGAAAACTGTGCGATGGTCTCGTCTGCGTCGGGACCGCAAACGCCGGTCGAGCAGCACTGTGCGGGATCGTAAACTCTGATGTTTGCCATGGTGGGAATCCTTCCTCTCAGGCTTGGTTGACAAATTGCGCCGGAGCTTCGGCGGACTCTTCTTCGGCTCCGGCACAGCAATTTTCCAGCAGGTAGGCGCTCAGCGCATGAACCGCGCTGATATTTGCCCGGTACAGGTTCTGACGCCCGCGTTTTTCACGCATGAGCAGGCCTGCTGCCGTCAAGATGTTCAAATGAAAGGCCAATGTCGCCGATCCCTGTCCGAGCTCTTCGCCAATACGCCCGGCAATCGCGCCATCAGGTCCCATGCGCACCAGAAATCGCAAGATATCCAGGCGGGTTTCCTGAGACAGGGCAGCCAGGCGGTTCAATACAGTTGTTTTCTCCATATCTCTATAGATATCGAGATATCGACCGAAGTCAAGTGATCAGAGTCAAGTGATCGAAGGCCCGTGCAGGTCTATTCAAACTGCGGCCAACCAACCCATCCTGCCGGAATATCCAGCCGGTAGTTGTTGGAATGCGTGCCGATGTCCCAGCGGGTATAAAGATCCCCCAGAAAAAAATAGAGCTTGTTGTTTTTCAGCGCCGAACTTCTGTTTGGCCAGTTCACGCTGACACCGCACAGCGGTGCAACGGTCAGGCCGCCGGTCCAGCCCTGGCCGATCTTTCGCGGATATCCGTCGTCACATTTCTGCGGCAATGACCCGTCCGCAACCGTGAAACGCGTGTATTCGTCGCCGCGGAAGACATAGACGGTCTGGCTGTCGCCACGATCTACGTAAATCGGCGCAAAGGGGCCGCCGGTACTCGCGGCACACGGCAGAAGTGTCTGTACCGGTGTTGGAGTATCATCGACCCTGTTGGTCGCCACATCCCAGCCGACGGCCTTGTCCTGGCCCTGAAAGAAAAACCAGATCTTGTTCTGCCAGCCCGGAACATGAATGGCGCCGCACAGGTCAACGCCCGGAAAATGATCCAGCAGGCCCGGCCAGCCATCGGCAATGTCGGCCGGATAATCCGGCCACAGTGCTTCCTTTTCGATATCCCAGCGAATGTACTGGCGCTTCTTGAAGAAATACAATGCGTGGACCGGGCCGGTCTTCACCGATCCCGTCCAGTCGACATGAACTGCCGCCAGTGGCCCGATCATTTGTTCCCGCCGAAACGGTCCGCACCATCAACCACCACGCCGGGAAATCCCTGCATACCCTGGCTTCCGCCCAGTTTTCCGGCCACTTTCTTGCGGTTCTGCTGGGCCAGCTCGGCCAGTGATCCCGACTTGATCGCTCCGGTCGGACATACCTCCTCGCAGGCGCGCGGCATGTCATGGGGGCGTTCGCTGCCGGGTGTCTGGCAAAAATTGCATTTTTCCATTTTGCCGGCCATCGCGGTCAGTTGCGGTGCATTGAACGGGCACGCCCAGGCGCAGAAGCCGCAGCCGATACACACGCTGGGATCGACCAGAACGATGCCGTCTTCACCGCGCTTGGAGATCGCGCTGACCGGGCATGCGGTCTGGCACGGGGCATCGCCGCAATGCATGCAGGCCATGGATACATTCATTGCCTGGACATCGGGAAACTCGCCACTTTCCACCTTGACCACTTCTCGCCATCTCGGGCCAACCTCAACCTCGTTCCAGGTCTTGCAGGCGATCTCACAGGCGTGACATTTGACGCAAAGCTCGGCTGCGAAATAGAATCCATGTTGCATGTGTCAGCTCCTGGTTCAGGCCGGGCGTACCCGGACCTTGCATTCATTGTAGCAATTGGCACCGGTTACGGGATTGGTATGAATTTCCATCAGGTTGTTGGAATGGGCCCCTTTGCCCTTTGCAACCGACCCCATTGCCCAGTGGCCAAAGCCATGACCATGCCGGATCGACACAGCACCTGGAACAAGTCCCTGCACAACCTTGGCCCGGATGGTAATGTTGTCCTTCGGGCTTTCGATGACCACCATCTGGTCATCCTCGATGGAATATTTCGCGGCATCGCTGGCATTGATTTCGACCCAGTTTTCCGGGCAGATTTCCATCAGCAGCGGATTGTTCTGGGTCACGATATTGCAGTGCATCGAGAGCTTCGAGTGCGTCACCTGCAAGGGATAGTCGTCATCGGGGATCACGCTGCGCTCAGTGTAGTCCGGGTAGGGGTTGAAGCCTGAATCCGCATAGGCATGAGAATAGATTTCAATTTTGCCTGTCTTGGTCCCGAGACAATCCGCCAGCTTGTTGAACTTGGGCGGTTGCGACCAGAACCCGCGCTCTTTCAGCTGTTCCAGCCCGCCGGGCAGATCCGCCGTTGCGGTCTTGGCCCAGTCTTCCCAGTGTTCGAAGGCAAAATGTTCACCCCATCCCATCTTTTGCGCAATTCCCTTGGCGATGTCGTAAGGCGGCTTGGATTCACCAACCGGTTCGATGGCCGGCTGGCAGATAATGGCTTCGGCGCCGAGCCACAGCCCCTGGCGAACTTCGGCCATTTCATAAAATGACGTCTCGGGCAGGACGATGTCGCATTCAAGTGCGGTCTCGCTCATCAGCACTTCACAGGCCACGGCCAGTTCCAGATGTTTGAACATCTCAAGCATCTTGTCGCGATCAGGGTCGCTCATCACCGGATTGGTCGATTGCACGAACAGCGCCTTGACAGGATAGGGATCGCCCTCGATCACGGCCTTGGGCAGTTGCGCGTTGGGCAGATCAGGCGCGATCGGATACCCCATGGCTGCATGCAGCGGTTCCTTTTCAGGTTTGCGCTTGGCCTCCTCAGGAATATCAAGCGGCATGCCAACCGGCGCCCAGTCCTTCAGATGCAGGTTGCCGGGTCCATCGACCTGGCCGCAGATTGCATCCAGAATATAACAGGCCCTGCCGGCATCATTGCCGTTGGTGTAATATCCCGAGCCCTTGAAGATCGCGGACATCGCCGGTTTCGTGGTGGCGAAACCACGCGCCAGGCGCTTGATTGTATCAGCATCGACACCACACTTGTCGGCCGCCCATTCCGGCGTGTAGCCCTTGTCTTTCAGGTGGTCCTTGAAACCGTCAAAGCCTTCGCAGTATTTCTTGACGAACTCCTTGTCATGCAGGCCCTCGGCAATGATGTGCTGACACATGGCCAGTGCCATGGCACCGTCGGTACCCGGGTTGATGGGAATCCATTCATCGGCCTTCTGCGCGGTTTCGGTGAATGCAGGGTCGACCACTATGATCTTGGCGCCGCGTTTTTTGGCTTCAAGCAGTGCCCGGCTTTCGAACAATCCCTGATTGGCGCCAAGCATGTTCATGCCCCAGAGAATAACGTATTTCGAATTGACGAAATCATGCATCGGGAAGGGGTGACCAAACAGGGTCAGGCAGGCAGACCGGCGGTCCATCTCGCAGCCCGACGTGTGGGTGTACATGTTCGGTGAACCGTACAGGTCACCCAGGAGGTGCCGGTAAAACTGCGTGTTGGGATCGTGATGGCAGGTCAGTGCGACCGCCTCGGGTCCATGCTTTTCCGCAATGGATTTCAGTTTGTCGGCGATAAATGTGAAGGCTTCGTCCCACGAGATACGCTTGAACTCACCGGGCTGGCCTTTGGCGTTGGTACGCAGCATCGGATATTTCAGCCGGTCGGGATCCTGCGTCATCCACCAGCTGGCCATGCCCTTCGAGCAGCGCGTGCCGATATTGTTGGGCGCGTCTTCATTGCCCTTGACGTAAACAACCTTGTTGTCGCGGACATAGACCTCGGTGGGACAGTTCCACGGGCACGAATAGCAGAAACTCTTGACGAGTGTTGCGCCTTTAATTTTTGCTATTCGGTCTGATAACTTCATGCCCGGATTTGACAAAGCAACCTCCCAATAATTTTTGGTTCCGGCTCTTTCGCGGGGCCGAAATTTTTTTGACGCCCGGCCCGGGGTCGAAGACCCGGCAACAGGCTCGGAGCCGGTAACAGGTTAACCGTATACGCTCGCGCATATGGTGGTCACACTCGCAGCGAATACCCCCCCTTCACACCCGGTATGACTGGCCTGGAAACATGTCTGCTAGGGTCTCGGCTCAGCTCGTCGGAAACGCCTGCGGGCAACAGGAATTGCGACATGCTTGCGCTGCGTATAACGAGGTTAACATGCTGAATTTTGAAGACGAAACCCCGATTGTCATCGGTGAAAACATCAACACGACGCGTCGCATTCGGGCCGATTCCAAGAACATCGTGAAGAAAGACGGCAAGGTTTTCTGGCGTTATCCGGCGCTGGATGGCGGCGACGGATTTCTCGATGTCACCGAACAGTATCCTGAAGATGAAAAGCAGGTTCGCTCGGCCCGCATCGGCCATATCCGGCAGGGCGTCAAGGATCAGGAAATGGAGTTCCTGACCTGGGCCATCAAGGCACAGGTCAATGCCGGCTCGCACATCATCGACCTGTGTGTGGACGAGCTGTCGGTATATCCGGAAGAGCGCCACGAATTCATGCGATGGATTGTCAAGACCGCCCAGAAGATATGTCCGGAGGTCTCTTTTGCCGTCGACAGTTCGGATCCCGACACTTTGCGTGCCGGTCTCGAGGTCTATGACATGTCTCTGTCGCGCCCGGCCATCAATTCGGTCAGCCTGGAAGCCGGCCGCGACGTTGTCATCGACATCGGAAAGGAAGCAGGTGCACTGATTTTCGCCAATGGATCTGGCGATTCCGGCATGCCGCAGGATGAACACGAGCGCATTGATAACCTGACCAAGCTGATGGGAATGATGGATGAAAAGGGCGTGCCCATGCGCGACCGCTTCCTTGACCCGCTGGTTTTTCCGGTCGGTGCAGGACCGCAGTTCGGCGTGCATTTCCTGAACGCGGTCAAGGGCCTGCGCGAGAAATATCCCGAGGTCCGTATTTTCGGGGGCCTGTCCAATGTCTCCTTCGGTCTGCCGCGGCGCAAACTGCTGAACGATGCCTTCATCCGCCTGTGCATGGAGGCGGGATGTGACGCACTGATGATTGATCCGCTGATGAACCCGCTGGACGAAATACTGAAGCCGCCTGCCGATCAAGGCGAATACGAACGAGCTGCGGCGGTCATGACCGCGGAAGACGAGTACGGTCTGAAATACCTGAAATATGTGAGAAGCCAGGCAAAGGCAGCCTGACAGCGGTCACGACACTCATCGGACCTGCGGCGGCTGGATCAGTCGCCGCAGGTTATATCAAAGAAATTAAATCAGCTGGCTTCCAGCAGTCGTGCGCGCGCTACTGTTTCCGCGTGCTCGCAGGCATCACAGGTCACCATTGCGCCGATAATTCCGCTCGAGGTGATATCCCCACCGATTTCAGCTGCATTGGTTCCGTATTTTTCCCAGATCTTCACGGTCACGTCTTCGTTGCCGCAAGACACACATCTTGTGCCGGTGCCATACATCTCTGCAAAATTTTGTTGCTCTTCCTTGGTCAGGTCGCGGCTCATTGTTTCCTCCTACGAGCAGATTTTTCAGATCAGGTTACGCATGTCTTTCTGCCGTTGTGCGATGTACGATCGCACGGCCAGGTTTGCCGCATCTGAATCCTTGCAGCGAATGGCATCGGCAGCCTCGATGGCCATGTCCGAATGGGCCTTGGCCAGCGCACTCCAGTCACCGCGGGTCTGTGAAATATAGAACCACAGCCGCAGGTGCAGATTGAATATCCGCGGTATTGTCTCCTGGATATACTGGTTCTTCGAGGCCGTGCCGAGGGCATCGTAGAAAGACCGGTCGACGCTGACATATTTGTCGACATCCTGGCCACCGGCCAGTTGCTCCAGCTCTCTCGCGATAGCTGTCAACGCGGCAGATTCCTCGTCAGAGCGCCTGAGGCTTGCCAGGCGGGCTGCTTCGCCGTCGATCAGCGCCCTGAACTCATAAATGCTGCGCGTGCTGGCCGCGCTGATTTCAGATACCACAACACCGCGATGCGGGTAGTGAACCGTCAATCCTTCCGTGGCCAGGCGCTGCATTGCTTCGCGTATGGGGGTTCGCCCGATACCGGTTTCCGCCGTGATGTCACGATCCAGCAGAACGGCGCCTGGCGGCAGTTCCAGTCGAATGATCCGTTCCGCCAGCAACCAGTAGGCACGTTCTGCCTGCGACCGGGCGGGACTGTCCTTTGTAGCCGTTGAGATCATGATGCCGGTGCCTCTGCGAGGTTTGAATTCTCCAGCAAAGCGGTGAAGAAATCGGGTTCAATACCGTCCCCGATGAAAACCAGATAGTGCCGGTCGCGCGGGTCGGTCGGCGTTATTTCTACGCTGCCCATGGCGACCTGAACAAGATGGTCCTTGCCTTTTATCCTCACGAACCCCTTTGACCGCCACAGGCTTTCCGGCGCCTTTGCATAAAGCTCGATCAACGCGTCGCGATCGACATCATCAGGTACATCCAGCACAAAGGAATCAGCCGGTGCATGCAGTGCATGATGATGGTCGTGATCGCCGTCATGGCTGTGATCGTGATCATGATCATGATCATGATCGTGGCTGTGTTCTTGCTCCTGGTCATGCGCCTCCCAGTTTTGCAGCGCCATGCTGGTCGGACCGTCCAGGACTTCGTTCAAATCAACATCACAGCGCTCGGCAAACCGGATGACGGCATCCGGGTTGATCTGCTCAACCTCGGCCTGCACCTGCTTGAACAGGTCAACATCACCCATATCGAGCTTGTTGAGGATGACGTAGTCGGATTTTTCCACCTGTGCCTCGTAAAACGGGCCGAGCATCGTGCGGATTTTCAAGAACTTCGGTGCGTCGACGACGGTCACCATCGGCCCGACTTCAAACCGGTCGGTGAATTCTTCGGCGGCAAATGACGACATGACCTGTTCAGGTTCAGCCACGCCGGTTGCTTCGATGATGATATGGTCCACCTCGGACTTTGCGCCCAGTTCCAGAACGGCCGCCTCAAGTGAACCTTTCAGTGTGCAGCACAGGCATCCTGTGGACAGTTGCACCACATCAATGCTGTTGCCTGTGAGTATCTCGCCGTCGACGCCGACGTCCCCGAACTCGTTGACAATCAGCGCAAGGCGCCGCTTGGCGCCATACTCGTTCAAAATTCGCGCTGCCAGTGTCGTCTTGCCCGATCCAAGAAAACCAAACAGCATATCCACCCGTGTTTTCTTCATACTGCAATTGCCTCATCTTGCTGCGACAAAATCTGCAGGCCCGGTTCACCGAAATTCATGCCATCGATGAACAGTTCCTGAAAGTCAGTGCGTGCGGCCAGTGCCACGTGTTCGATTGTTCCCACCAGGGTCTCGGCGCGTTCAATCTCGGCTTCCGACAGTGTAGCCATCTGTGCGCCCATCAATGCGGCATTGCCCGCATAGGTGATTTTTTCCGGGTCCATTTCCGGCAACAGGCGAATTCTGACCGCGCTTTCAATATCGACATAGTTGCCGAACCCGCCGCACAGCAGCAACTCATCAACCTCTTCCGCGCTCACATCCATGGCTTTCATCAGCATCATGACGCCGGAAAAAATCGCCGCCTTGGCCAGTTGCAACTGGCGCACATCGCCTTGCGTGAGCGAAATATCCTCTTCTTTTCCACCCTCGGTTTGCCAGACCAGTACGAATTCCTGGCCGTGGTCGCTTTTGCGGATCCTGGCTGCGATGGCCTCGGGCAGGTCATCGGTGGACTTTATAGATCCCATCCGGTTCAGAACGCGTGCATCCGACATGCGCGCGCAGGCCTCGATCAGGCCGGAACCGCATATGCCTACGGCTGCGTCGCCGCCAATGGTCTGGCAGGCGACATCGTCCGAAATGGTGACCCGCTCGATGGCGCCAACCGCACCGCGCATGCCATGGCGGATCTGCGCTCCTTCAAAGGCAGGTCCCGCAGGTGCGGAACAGGCAATCAGCTTGTCTTTCGACCCCAGGACCATTTCGCCATTGGTGCCGATATCGACCAGCCCGCGCACAGTGTCACTGTCGTAGATACGGGTGGATAAGACGCACGCCAGCGCATCGGCTCCGACAAATCCCGCCAGGATCGGCAAGGTGCAGATATGGGCGTGTGGTGCGGATTTCAACGGCAGGTCGGCAGCGGCAATGGTCTGGGCGTCGCGCACTGCCGGTGCATAGGGCGCAAGGCCAAGGTAGCTGACATCGATCCCCAGCAGGATATGATGCATGCAGGTATTGCCGACGATCACGATCTTGTAGACATGCGCCGCAGACACATCCGCCTTTTCAGCAGCTTGCCTGACCAGGTCGTTCAGACCGCTCAACACCTTGCCGCGCAGTTGCGCCAGGTTTTTCGGCTTGAACTGTGCGTAGGCGATCCGCGACATCAGGTCGGCCCCGAACGGTGCCTGCGGGTTCAGCATGCCGACGGCAGCAAGCTCTTCACCGGTCTCAAGATCCAGCAGCGATCCCACGATGGATGTGGTCCCGATATCTATGGCCATCCCATAGGATTTCTCAGTGGTGTCTCCGACTTCGATATCGACAATCTTGCCGCGAAACAGGGTGACGGTCAGCGCGCCTTTTTGTTCGCGCAGTTTTGCCGGCAGGTCCTGCAGCAATGAACCGGGCACCAGCCGCGATTTCAGGGGCTCGCCAATCGCCATGAACACTTCTTCGATGTCACTGGTCTGGTGGTGTTCTGAAACGGGTGCTTTCGCCGTTATGGCGATCTTTTCGACGCCTGAGACCAGGTCAAGCGACGTGGTCTCGACATGGCCGCCCAGCAGCTGATGGCCGGATTCCGACTTGGGCGGCATCGGCTTGATCACCGTGTCGGCAACAATGCGGGTCTGGCAGGCCAGCCGGAACCGTTCGCGGATTTCTTCATGTCCCAGCTGGACGGTATCGGCCACCGTCGGCGGCGGCATGGTTCCGTCGATAATCTTGCAGCGGCAGCTCCGGCAGCGCCCCCGCATCCCGCACGTCGCGGTGATCTCAACCCCGGACCGGTGCGCGGCGTCCAGCAGGGTTTCGCCACGGGTGGCCGTGATGGACTGTTCCTGCCCATCATCGTCCCTTATCCGGAGTTGAACTGTATCAGACATGTAATGGACCTATGCCCAAGCTCCCCGCTGGTCGGTGATCAGTCGTCGGGCCAGCTTGACCGCTTCCATCGCATCACGACCCCAGCCGTCGGCGCCGCACTCGTCGGCCCATTCCTGGGTGGTTGGCGCACCACCGATCAGGATGTGCACCTTGTCACGATGCCCGGCCTTTTCAAACTCGTCGATGGTGACTTTCTGATAATAGACGGTGGTCGACAACAGCGCCGAGAAACCGATCATGTCGGCCTTTTCCTCAGCGGCTGTTTCGATGAACTTGTCGGGATGCACGTCGGTCCCCAGGTTGATCACGTTGAAACCTGCGTTTTCCAGCATGATGGTCACGATTGACTGGCCGATATCGTGCATGTCGCCCAAAACGGTACCCATGATGAATGTGCCGAGCGGCTTTTCATCATTGGCTGCCAGCAAGGGCCTGATCAGCGCCAGTCCGGCTTTCATCGCGCGCGCCGTGATCAGCATTTCCGGAATGAAAATGATCTGCTCGGAAAACCGGTCTCCCTGCAGGTTAAACCCGGGAAACAGGCCATCGTCCAGTATGACACGCGGGTCGATTCCCGCATCGATCGCTTGCTGTACACGATCATGGGAATAGCCATGATCGCCTTCTTCAACGGCTTCCCACAAGGTAGCCCATTCCCAGCCGTCGACGGCCCGCTCTTCCCAACCTTCCGGTATCTCGAGCACAGGTTCGCTCATAACTATCTCCTCAATTCAACGGATATTTGCCGTAGGTCCCGAATTCTCGCTGGGCCTCGATCAGTGTGTAGATGTTCTGGATCGGAACATCCGCGAGAATGTAGTGTGATGGCGAGAAGATATATCCGCCGCCGGTGGCCAGGTTCTTCATGGTTTCAAGAACCCCGTTGCGCACCGCTTCAACCTGGCCGCGCGGCAACAGGTTCTGCACATCGAACCCGCCGATCAGCGCAAGGTCGTCACCATATTTGCGCTTGATGCCGACCTGGTCCTTGTTGCCGCCGGTGGGCTGCATCAGGCCTGACAGGTCCACGCCCAGCTCGACCATATCCGGGATGATGGGCGAGTAGTCACCGCACGAATGCAGCTTGATGTAGAGGTCCTTGTTGGCCTTGCGGAACTCCTTGAACATGTAGTCAAACCTGGGCTTGGCCAGTTCACGCCACTGGTCCGGCGAAATCATCATTGCCTGCTGGGCGCCGACATCATCACCCACGCGGATCATGTCGACCCCCATGGCAATCGCGTTCTTGCCAAGCTCGGTGTAGTATTCCGTCAGCCCATCGAGAACCTTCTTGATCAGGTCCGGCTTGTCAAAAGTCATCAGGAAGAAGTTTTGCGTGCCGACGATATGGGCATAGGCGGCCTCGATCAGTGTCGATGAAAGGTCGACGATGATGTAATAGTCGTCCTGGTATTTTTCACACAGCTCCTTGATCGGGGCCAGCATGACCGGGTCGGCCGGGTCCGGCCAGGTATAGTTGGCAAGATCTTCTTCGGACTTGATCGGGTGAAAGTTCGGAAAATTTTCCGGGACGATTTTTGCCGGACCCCAGAAATCCTGGGTCTTGGCGAATGCCAGTTCTTCTTCGGCGGTACGGCCCTCCAGGCCGGACTTGCCGTAACCAACGCCAAAGTGATTGTGCCAGGTTTCGCCGATATCGATATGACGGTGGGAGAAATCCGCGTTGATGCCGATCTGATAGATGATTGCATCATTGCCGAGCCGCAACTCCAGTTCGGGATTGTGCTTGCGCCCGGTGCCGGCATCTTCAATTCCGTAGATGCGTGCCAGCTTGGCCTTGGCTTCCGCCTTCATTCTGTACAGGACAGGAACCCGGTCAACCGGCTCTCGCCGAACCGCGCGGGCAAAGCGTTCCCTTGGTGAAAGTTCCTTCATGGTGCTGGTCCTCTTGCTTGCATAATATATCAACTATATATTCTTAGCACACGAAGACAGCAATTCAATACCTAATTCACATCAGTGTGTTTTCCGCGTCAGCCCGAACACACCGGAGCGCGACATCTTCGGTGACATGGCGCACATCTGTGACAATGAAACCGGGAGTTCCGCGTCACCGAACATCTCAAACAACTGTTTTTGCTGCCACAGGTCCCAGCTCACGCGACCTTCTCCGTCAGGGCTGGGATATTCGTATCCCGGTCCCATCCGCAACGACACGTCCCATCCTTGCCCGGCAAACTCCTCCTTGAGGTGCCGGGAGAACTGCCGGGTCGCGCTTTCTATGGTGAGCCAGCCGGCCGTTTCCAGGAACAGCGCATCAAGAGGCTCGAAGACTTCGTCCACCAGGCTGACGACCCTGTTATCCAGATCAGGGCCTATGGTCATGATAAAAGCCACCAGATACTCACACTCTGACAGGTGCTTTTCAAACGCTCCGCACTGAAACTCAATACCCCCGGAGACAGACATTCGGCCAGTTTTCAGCGATTTTATGGGTAGAACGACATATCTTGCATCTGGAGAAGCGAGTTGAAGGGCGGTCTTGCAGGCGTCTTCCGCGGCATTGGCTATGACGGGCCGAATTTTTGACAGATCGCGGTATTTATGGACCCGCAGGACGCGCGACGCTGCAATCGGCGGTGGCGGGCACGCCCAGGAACTTACAATGTCATTTTGGATCATGTAACGAATTCACCTGCTGGAACGAGCATCAACTGTTGGCGATGGCCGCGGCCTTGATGTCTTCGTATTTTGCTTCGATTTCAGCTGCCAGATTTGCGGCGGCCTGCTCGGGCGCGTCGTCTGAATCGGGTTGTTTTTCCTTTTGCCAATGCAGAAGATAGTCATCGGATCCATCCAGCTTGCGCCGCATCGCGACCAGGTCAATCAACTCCTGGAACCGCAGGCTCAGCTCGATCTTATGCTTCTTCGGCCCGTCGCGTGCCTCAACCACAGAAGGTATTTCTTGCCAGCACAGCAGGGTAAGCTTGGTCATTTTTTCATCCTGGTTTTCGATCAGTTGTTCACATTATATATAGTTTATATATTTTGTGAACCCACTACAGTGTAACCATGACGCCCGATCAACTCAAATCCATCACCGTGCGCATCGCGCCGCCGCTGGTGCCGGAGGTCTCGGTTGCCGGTATTCCGCACCCTCAAACCTTCGAAAGCTTCAGGGCACAGCACCACGATATCATCGGGGTCGCGACACCGTACTGGGTGGTCGCATGGCCCGGTGGCCAGGGCCTGGCGCGCTTTCTGCTGGACATGCCGCACCATGTTTCACGAAGGCGGGTCGTCGATCTGGGGTGCGGCAATGGCCTGGTTGCCATTGCCGCCGCGATGGCAGGTGCGCGATCGGTCCTGGCAGTGGACGACGACCCGAATGCCCTGGTCTGCGCCCGCCACAATGCCAGGCTCAACAAGGTGGATGTCGAGACCGCAAGGGCTGACCTGAGAAGCTTTGTACCTGATCCCGGCGACGTGATTTGCGCAGGCGATCTCTGGTACGACCAGGCAACGGGAAGGCTGGCAACGGCAAGCCTGGCCCGGCTGCAAAGTGCCCACAGTCCAGTCCTGTTCTGCGATGCGGGCCGGTCGTATCGGCCGAGGTCAAACGTCACCTGCCTGAAGACCTATGACCTGCCCATCTCGACGGAATTTGAAAGTTCTTCACAACTGTCGGTACGGATTTGCACGCTCAGTTCTCCGGGCATTCACTCGATGAATACCCGGCATGTGCCACACGTCTAGTCCTTTCACCGAAACTGTGACGAGATTTCCCGGCGATTAACAAAATGCCCATTTTTTGCGGGGATCTCATGGCCTGGAAACGATTTCCGATTCCGGAGTTTGATCATCGCCCCTTGCGGGGCCTGACATACGTTCCTCCGGTGCCGATTTCAAAATCCGACGAAGACGCTCTTGTGGCGGCCGCTTCGTCCGGCGATCAATCGGGCGTGGGGGCCTACGCGGTTGAGCCGAATGCCGAGTTGCTGAAAAAACTGTCGTTCAACGGTGACCACCGGCAGATGATCATGTGCATCCTTCCACAAAAGGACTGCCGGCTGCTTGGCCGTTCGATGGCCTGGTACAATCAGCGTGCCTATGTTCTGGACGGCAATTCTGCAGACGCGGAGGTCGTTCATGAATGGCGCACACCGCGCACCCACAATACCCGCCTCGGCCCTGATGACGGTGTACCGGTGACCCGACAGGTTATTTACCTGCTGAGCGGACGTATCCTGGAAGACGAGGACCGCGGCAACCGCATCATGATCGATGCTGACTGGTCTCCGGGCGACGGGCGGGACGGCTACCGGATCCTGGCAGGCTGTGACAAGGGCGACGACAATTTTCACGACAGCTGTCTGATGGTCAGTTGGCCCGCATAATCGAAACATCTGAAAAACCGGGATACAACGCGATGCACCAGGTGCTCAAGAGTCAGTCTGACGTCTCACACGAAGCCCAGGCCATTATCGACCTGATGTCCGGTTTCACCGTTGAAACCACGCCGGCGTCGGCTGCCAAGGTAGAGGATTTCCGCACCATGTTGCGGCCCGGTACGACGGTGTACATCACCTTCCTGCCCGGATCCGATTACAACGACACCATCGCAACCGCGAAGCGCCTGCGCAGCGAAGGGTTTGAGCCGGCACCGCATTTTGCAGCCCGTTCGATTGAAAGCGCAGCGATGTTTGAAGACTATATCGCACGGGCAGCCGGCGAGGCCGGTGTCGATCATGTGCTGGCAATTGCCGGCGCGCTGGAAAAGCCGCTTGGGCCCTATTCAGACTCGACCGAACTCCTGGACACAGGGTTGTTCGACAAGCATGGCATCAAGCAGATCGGTGTGGCCGG
>CALHUA010000177.1 GCA_938039915.1 uncultured Anderseniella sp. | reverse complement strand
AAACCTCGGCGGCAATTGCGTGGCCACCATGGCGGAAGCCTTTGAGGCCATCGATCATGACCGGCCTGTGTGCTTCCTCGCCTATACGGTAAAGGGATGGGGCACCCCGATTGCCGGCCACAAGGACAATCATGGCGGTCTGATGAACAAGACCCAGATGGCGGCATGGCAACAGCACATGGGCGTGGCCGAGGGCGAGGAATGGGACAGGTTTGCAACGGTCAGCGACCCGGAAGCCCTGCAGGCATTCCTGGATCAGACCGCCTTCTTTTCCAAGGGCGTGCGACGCTTCAGCGAACCGGCCATACCGGTACCGGCGATCGAGCCTGCCGGCGAGCGTGAAATCTCCACCCAGATGGGCTTCGGCAAGGTCCTGGACGACCTGTCGAAGGGTGACAGTGTGCTGGCTGAACGCATCGTCACCACGTCGCCGGATGTGACCGGCACTACCAATCTGGGACCCTGGGTCAACCGGCGCAAACTGTTTGCCCGCACCGAACAGGCCGATACGTTCATCAGCGAGAAGATTCCCTCCACGGCGAAATGGGAGTTCACGCCGGAAGGCCAGCATATCGAACTTGGCATTGCAGAGATGAACCTGTTCCTGCTGCTCGGCGCAGCGGGTCTGTCTCATTCGCTGTTCGGCAAGCGACTGTTGCCGGTGGGCACCGTGTATGATCCGTTCGTGGCCCGCGGTCTCGATGCACTGAATTATGCGTGTTACCAGGATGCCCGCTTCATGATCGTCGGCACGCCGTCCGGCGTCACGCTGGCGCCTGAAGGCGGCGCACACCAGTCCATCGGCTCACCGCTCATCGGCATGAGCCAGGATGGCCTGGCCTCGTTCGAACCTGCCTTTGTCGATGAACTGGCGGTGATCATGCAATGGGCGTTCGACTATATGCAGAAGGACGGTGAGGGCGACCGCGATGAACGCACCTGGCTGCGCGATGAAACCGGCGGATCGGTTTATCTGCGTTTAAGCACCAACCCGATTGAACAACCCGGCACCCGCGCCAATGACGATTTCCGGCAGGGCACCATAGACGGCGCCTACTGGTTGCGCGAACCGGGCCCGAATTGCGAAGTGGTCATTGCCTACCAGGGCTGTGTTGCGCCTCAGGCCATTGCCGCAGCAGGGCGCATTGCCGAGGTTCGGCGTGATGTCGGCGTTCTGGCCGTAACGTCAGCCGACAGGCTGAATGCGGGATGGACGGCGGCACAGCGTGATCGGCGCCGTGGCAATGCCCGGGCGCGGTCTCACATCGAGGCGCTGCTGTCGCCACTTCCTGCAAACTGTTCAATCGTCACCGTGATCGACGGCCATCCGGCAACGCTTGCCTGGCTGGGTGGCGTGGTCGGGCACCGCACCATTCCGCTGGGCGTGGAGCATTTCGGCCAGACCGGCACCATTGCCGACCTGTATGAACATTTTGGCATCGATGCCAACGCCATCGTGCATGCCGCGACCGGCCTGACGGAAGGCAGTTCGGAAGTACCGGCCCTGTTGTTTGCCAACCCATGACGGGCTTTCTGAACATGATGACAGGCAAGGCCGTTGTCGCAATAGGGTCGATACTGGTGATGGCAGTGTTGATCGGCAGCGCAGATGCACAACAGGATACTGTGGCCCGGGCAACTGATGTTGCGCCGGTCCCTGTGTGTTCCAACAACAAGGGTGAGCAGGTTCAGTTCACCACAACTGACCGGGGCCGGCCCGGTCTGGCGGTCGGGATGGCAATCAGGGACGCAAACGGAAAGCCCGTCGTGATGCGCTCCAATTTTCCAAACGCGCCGCTGGAGTTTCAGCAATTCATTGACCGGCACGAATGCGCCCACCACCAGACCGGCGACGTCGACCGGCCGCACCCGCCGCGCAATGGTCCCGAACATCTGATGAATGAGGCCGTCAGCGACTGTGTCGCCATCCGTCGTCTGCGCGATGAGGAAGGCTTCGACAACAAGGCGTTCGGCAAGGTAACCGCCACATTGCGCACCGACATGGCAAAGATCGGCTTTCCTGAATCCAGCATCGCCAGCCGCATCCGCAATATCGCAGGCTGTTTCAAAAACCCGGCCTCAGCCGGTGATCTGATCAGGCAGGTTCTGCAGGAGCGGGGACTGCCGGTGCAGTAGTGGGGCTGGGTTTGGAAACAGCGTTGCTCCTCAAGCCCTGATGTGATGCAACCTATCAAACTGCCGCCGGAGGGTCGCCACCTCGCTGGCCAGTAAAGCAGGGTCATTGGTGGTCAAGGCGCGGGCGATCAGCCCGGCCAACTGTTCTGTATGCTCCGGCGTCACGCCCCAGCGCACCAGTTCCGGTGTGCCGATGCGCAGGCCGTTCATGTCACCGGCGACCTCGGGTCCCGGCAGGCCGATACCACAGGCCAGAAAGCCTGCCTGGCGCAGTTTTTTCGATGCGGCCTGTCCGCCGCCAAAGCGGGCTGCTTCAATGGCAAACTGATGCGATTGCGTGTACCCGAATGCTTTTCCGTGCACCGGCATGCCGCTGGCATCGAGTGCGGCTGCGAGGGCTTTTGCCAGTTCGACCATGGCCGCACCATAGGCGGTGCCGTGCTCGCGCCAGTCCAGCATGGTCACGGCAAGAGCGGCGGATTTGGCCGCATCGAAGTTGGCTGTCATGCCGGGAAACGCAATGCGGTCAAGCCGTTCCACGATATCTGCGTCATTGCTGACGATCAGGCCGCCGGCTGGCCCGCCAAGGCTCTTGTAGGTGCTCATGGTCATCAGGTGTGCGCCCTCAGCCAGGGGATTGGGCCATGCCTGGCCGGCTATGATGCCGCACTGGTGGGCCGCATCGAACAGCACACGGGCATCTACCTCATCTGCAATGGCACGCACTTCGGCCACAGGGTGTGGCAAAAGGTTGAGGCTGCCGCCTATTGTAATGAGCCTGGGGCGAACCTTGCCGGCAAGCACACGCAATCCATCGACATCGATGGTGTATCCGTCTTCCCGGATCGGCGCGTAATGGATGTCCAGGCCATACAGACCCGCGCATCCGGCCTCATGATGGGTCACATGCCCGCCAATGGAGGCAGGCGGCACGATCACCGCGTCACCGGGCCTGGTGAGCGCCATGAAACCGTACAGGTTGGCCATGGCGCCGGACGCCACGCGGATTTCCGCATACTGCGCGCCAAACACCTCCGCACACAGTTCGGCACAGATGACTTCGATTTCCTCGATAGCTTCCAGTCCCATCTCGTATTTGTCGCCCGGATATCCCAGGGAAGGGCGCGAGCCCAGGCCGGCAGACAGCATGGCTTCGGCGCGCGGGTTCATGACATTAGTGGCCGGGTTGAGGTTGAAGCAGTCGCGCTCGTGGATTGTCCTGTTGTCCTCAACCAGTTGGTCAAGCCGGGCATCGATCTGCGCGCTGGAAGTTTGCGCAGTATGGCTCGCAATGCGCTGCATCAGCGTTTCGCAGTGGGCCGGAACCCAGGGTCTTGGTGAAAGGCATGTCATTGCAAGTTCCTTTGCCGAAAATAGTATTGATGGTTGCTTTAAAAGAGCAGCGTGCGGGCTTGCAGGCAAATCAGTTTTGCGAAATATTAGGGTCAGAAAAAATGAGGCTCAAATGGCTGTTGCACCGCCACGTCCCAAAGACTTGCCGCTAACCGCACTCAGGGCTTTTGAGGCTGCCGCGCGGCTTGGCGGATTTGCGGCTGCATCACAGGAACTCGGTGTGACGCCTGGAGCTATTACCGCGCACGTCAAATCGCTGGAAGCCTCTTTGGGTGCAAAACTGTTTGAACGTACCGCGCGAGGCGTGCAGCTTACTGCCGTGGGTGACGCGGTACTGCCAGGTTTTACCGCGGCGTTTGACGGCCTGGGTCTGGCCGTTCAGACCCTGCGTAATGAAGCAGCCCCAAGCACGGTCCACATCGCGGCCTTGCCGTCGCTGGCGCAATTGTGGTTGTCGCCACGCCTGCCGGCCCTGCGCGCTGTGGCTCCGGACATATCAATTTCGATAACCGCCATGGAAACGCCGCCGAACCTGAAGCGCGCGCCCTATGATCTGAGCCTGTTCTATGGTGATGACCCCAGGGGCGCACTGGCCCGCGATGTGATCTTCCCGGTCTGCGCACCCGCAATGGCGGCAAAGCTCAAGTCACCGGAGGACCTGTCTCACGTCTTGTGCCTGTCGGACTCGACCTGGACAGACGACTGGACAATCTGGTCTCGCGCTGCGCAGGCGGATGTCAAACCGCGTGGTCCGGTGTTTTCATTGTACACGCTGGCAGTTGAAGAGACGGTCAATGGTGCCGGTGTGCTGATGGGACACGAAGCCCTTGTCGCCTCACACCTGGCGAGCGGTGAACTGGTGGCGCCATTTGACCTGAAGGTACAACTGGGTACCTCGCTCCGGTTATGGTCGCAACGGCATTTCAAATCGGGCAGTGCGGCATCGCGGGTGATGCAGTGGTTGCAGGAAAACAACTGATTTCTTTGGTATAAATCAGTTGCGCGAAC
>CALHUA010000176.1 GCA_938039915.1 uncultured Anderseniella sp. | reverse complement strand
TCGATCACCGGCATGCGATCCGCGGTGCCGGCCTTCCTGACAGCTTCGGCCCATAGCTGGATACCCTCGTAACTGCGGGTTGCCAGTTCGTTCAGATAGGGCGCATCTGCCCCGAACTTTTCCTTGAAGCGTTTTACGAACGCGGCATTGTCATCGCCCGGCACTTCCTGGAAGTAGCTGTAAGCAGCCAGTATCCCATTGCCTTCTTCGGCTGAAATCAGCTTGTGCTCGTTGCCGACACCGAAGGTAGTGGACGCAATCGGCACAGACTTGTTCATGCCGGCTGCAGCATACTGGCGATAGAAGGATATATGCGCGCCACCGACCAGTGCAGACCACACCATGTCCGGCTTGGCTGCCTGGATTTTCTTGATCGTCGGGCCGAAATTGGTCACATCCAGCGGGAAGAATTCGATATCGGCCACTTCACCGCCATTGTCGGTAACGTACTTCTTCACCCATTGGGCTGTGATCTGGCCGTAATTGTAGTCGGCAGCGATGATGTAGACCTTCTTGCCGAACTTGTTCATGGCATATGGCACAAGCTTTTCAACAGTCTGGGCCGGTGTCGAGCCGGTGCAGAAGCAGTTCCTGTCACATACGCCGCCTTCATATTGGGTATTGTAGAAATACAGCGATTTAAAGCGGCCAAGTGTCGGGCGAATGGCTTCGCGCGAGGCCGACGTAATGCCGGCATGCACAACATGCGCCTTGTCGCCGGCCGCCGCCTTGGTGGCATATTGAGTATAAAACTGGATGTTGGACTGAGGATCATAGTTGATCAGTTCAACCTGCTTGCCGTTCAAGCCGCCTGCAGCATTGATTTCGTCGACCGCCATGGTTGTCGCGTCGGCCATTGGCTTGCCGTAAATGTCCAGTCCGCCTGACTGGTCCAGAATGCTCACCAGCCTGATCGTGTCGTCCGCCTTGGCGCGACCGATGATGCCGGGCGCCATCAACGTCAGCCCCGCAAGAGAAGTTCCCTTAATAAAAGTTCTGCGATCAAACGACATGATGGTCTCTCCTGTTTTCAGCCTCTGCTCAGAGCACGGCTGGTTACTGTTACAATCCGGATTCAACTGCCCCCAAGCATCTAAACTTTCTTCTTTTTTGCAGGTCCCGATTTGCGAGCTGCCGGTTTCCGGGCACTGGATGCCGCAGAACCTGCCAGTGAGTCTGACAGTCCTTTCAGCCCATCGCTGATATTGATGCCGACTTCCTCCCCCAGCTTTTTCACGGCAGGCAATTGCAGCGCCATCGACAAAACACCATCAACCACCTGATTGACCGCCGGACTGCCATTGCCGCCGCCTGTGCCTGCGCCATTGCCATAAGGAGCACCGGAGCCAAATCCGGTGATGTTGTTGATGCGGATGCTCTCGATCTTCTCGGCCGGTTTCAGCATGCGGGCAACCATGTCCGGCAATACTTCGATACGCGCCATGTCAAGCTTCATGCGAATAAGGTCCGAACTCTGGGCATTCTCGGCCTTGACGACTGCGGCGGTTCCTTCCGCTGTCGCAATCAGGCGATCCTTTTCCGCCTTGGCCCGGTCGATCACTGACTTCGCCTCAGCCTGTGCCATGGCGAGGATTGTCCCGGCTTCACTCTTGACGCGGACATCATCAACATCAGCCTGTTCGCCGGCCTTGATCACCGCCAGTTCCCGGTTGCGCTCAGCGGCTGCCGTTTCGCGAGCAGTCTCAACAGTCTCTTTCGCAGCCGCTTCCTCGGCACGCGCGGCTTCAGCCGCAGCCACCGCCCGAGCCTGCTCGGCGTTTTTCGCGGCCATCTCGATGACCTTGTCGGCGCTGGCTTTCTCGGTAGCAAGTGTCGCTTCCACATCCAGCGCGCGCAGGGCACGATCGCGATCTATTTCGTTACTGCGCACTTCACGTTCCCGGGAGATACGGGCCTGCTCACGGCGCAACTCAGCGGCAGCCTGCTGTTCAGCCACTTCGGCCTGGCTGGTAGCGCGGGTGGTTTCAATATGGCGTTGTTGGTCGATGGAGGCTTGTTCTTCCTCCTGCTCGATGACGAGTTTGCGCTTGGTCGCATCCAGATAACTCTGGCGTACCGATACTTCTGCATCAGACTCGATTGCCGCACGTTCCTTCTTGTTGACCGCGATAATCTCGGCAAGCCGCCGCATGCCAAGTGCATTGAACGCATTGTTTTCGTCCAGCACATTGAACGGGGTCTGGTCGATCCTTGTCATGGACACCGATTCAAGCACCAGGCCGTTTTTGGCAAGGTTATCCTCCAGCATCTCAGAGACCTCGCCGGCATATTCTCCGCGCTTGTCCTGCAGCTCATCCATGGAGTAGCGAGCCGCAACAGCCAGCAAGGCATCGACGAGCTTGCCTTCCAGTGTCTCAGCCAGTTCAGAGGCACGGAAGGACTTTCCGGCCAGCGCCTGTGCCGCTGTTGCCACACCCTCAGGTGTCGGCTGCACGCGGACATAAAATTCAGCCGTTGCATCAACCCTGAGCCGGTCCCTGGTGATCATCGACTTGGCACCCTGGCGCTCGATCTCGAGCCGGGTTGTCTTCATGTTCACTTCGGAAACCTTGTGCAGGAACGGCATTGATATGCAGCCGCCGTCCAGCACCACGCGCTGGCCACCCGCGCCGGTGCGGATCAGCGCAACCTCGCGCGTTGCCTTGCGGTAGAACTTGTTGAGAAAAATGATTGCCAGTATGAGCAGGACGAGCAGCAAAATTGCCACGACGAACCAGACCATGCCCCGATCCTCCCAAACTAACTGTATGCGCAGCAATAACGCATGCTGCCCCTGCAACGCCCTTCTCTCTGCCGTTTTCAGGACTTCGGAAGGATCGTCTAAGCCGAAAGTCTATGCCTCGCCGAACTCACGCGTCAACGCCAAACGGCTCCAATCCCACCTGTCGGATTGCCGTCGTTCAAGTCTTGCATCCTGTAGAGCGATACTTCTTCGCGATTTGAAATAAGTGACATGACTGATGCTGGCGCGTACAAATGGAGATATTGGAAATGGTTTCTCACAGGCAGAGGCATCATCTAAATGGCAAATCGTCCAGTTCTGATTACCGGTTTCGAACCGTATGGCGGACGGGGCGCAAACCCCGCGCATGAAGCCATGCTGCGGCTGCACGGGCGCACCATCGCCGGCAACCCCGTGATCGGTCGCGGCCTGCCGGTATCCTTTGGCAGGTTCCCGGAAATGGCAGCAGAACTCATTGAAGAGCTCAATCCGTCAAAAATTATCAGTCTGGGCCTTTGGCCAGGTGAAAGCATGATCCGGATCGAACGTATCGGCGTGAACATCGCCGACTTCGGCATTGCCGACAATGACGGTGTTCTCGCTGTTGACGAACCCGTGGACCGCAACGGTGCAGCAGCCCTGATGTCAACCTTGCCGACACGAGCTATCGAACGTGCCATCTTGCAGGCAGGTATTCCTGCCAGTCTGTCCGCAACCGCAGGCACCTATCTTTGCAACATCTGCCTGTACAGTTTCCTGCAGGCAGCACAGGGACATCGTGAGCCGATTACATGTGGCTTCATACATGTTCCTTACATGCCCGAGCAGGTTGCAGAATTGCTGGTCGCAGTACGCGATCAGGCAAGCGTGGAACTGCACCAGCGCAGCGACTTTGCCTCAATGGATCTGGACCGGATTGTCCGCGCGGTCGAGATTGCGATTTCGCAGTGACTATCTGAACCTCACGTGTATCTGTTGTGCGACCTGCCGGATCGAATCATTGCCAAGCGGATAATTGTCAGTACGCTTGCAGTCTCCAAAACATGAGGAGGTTTGTTGTGAAACTTAGTGCCCCGACAACAGTTCTGTTCGTCATATCCGTGGTCATTGCACTGCTTGCACTCCTGGCTGTTCTGGGAATAGTCGTTGTCGTACCTATCAAATCATTCTGGCTGATGGCCATTGCCTATGCCGTGCTCGCTATAGGGTGCCTGTTCAAGGGCGCCTGATCTGCAGATCATCTCGCTCTAGCGCTTCAGTTTTGCCAGAACCCGCGGCAGCAACCGCGCCGCCAGCGCACGATACCCATCGCTCTTGAAGTGCTGCCCGTCCGGGCGCCGGTATCTTTTCGCCACACTGCCTATCAGGCGGTTTCGCAACATCACAACCGGGATTCCCCGGTTGCGGAGGTATCGTTTGATCCGGCGAATATTGCTCTTGCGGGTCGCGCGGGAAACACCCTTGCGCCGGTCATTGCCGCCTGGCTGCAGAACAACCAGTCTGGTCCGGGCCGAAATGCTGGTTTTCAACCTGCGCAACATCTGTCCGGTGGTGTTGCCGTTGATCCCGGCATTGCGTACCCGGACAGCAATTCCCCTGCCTCTCAACATCCGTTCCAGGTGTCTGGGGTAAGCCTGGTCGCGACCGACCCCCTTTCCCCAGGTATTGCTGGCACCAAGAGCCACGATTTCGACGGTCTGCGCATTGCCGGGCAATGAAAACATCACCAGGCAAATTGCCATGCAAAGTGTCAGTTTCAGTTTTGCAAACATGACCTGGAACTCCAGTAACAGTTGGCGGCAGCCCCACTATTCCAGAAAACCTGTCGGCCCGGACAGTGGTCCGCCATGTGATCAACTACACATCACGGGTCTGTGACTATCTGTAGCTTTTCCCACATAGACACAACAACAAGGGCGCCAATGCTCGGCACCGAGAGGAATAGAACAATGACCATCAAGTCAATCATCACCACAGGCATCGTCGCAGGTTCAGTCCTTGCAGCAATTTCCGGCACCGCCTTTGCCGGCGGCAATTACTACGGATCACACCAGAGCCCGTATGGCGGCCACAGCCATGTTGAACTTGGCCCGGCCGATGCCAATGAGGATTTCGCCTTTTATGACTGCAAATGGCTGAAAAATCGCGCCCTGGATACCGGCTACCGCAGCCATTGGCGGGCATACCGCAAATGTGTCAGGCAGTACGGCCAGTAAAATATGCAGGCCCGGACAGGGTTTCAGACCCGGCATTTTTATGGCTGTCAGATCAAAACGCCGCCTCGGTTTACCAAACCGGCGCGGCGTTTTTCAATGTCAAAACCGGATTATCGAGCGGATGGCCCGGATTCCGCTCTTATGGTTAGCAATTTCTTGCAAAATTGTTCATTTGTTAAGTGTGCTTCGCCACAAATAGGTGTATTAATAAGCCAACGAGGACGGTGTGGCGATTTTTGATGCCTTCTGCGAGGGGGCGCCGCCAAATGGGTAAGGCAAGACAGATGACCACAATGATGACCAAAATTGTGAAAGCAGCAATCATAGGCACAGCACTGATCACCGGCGCTGCAGGTCTCGCACAGGCTCAAGCCATTGATTCAATCGGCAAGCGCTTCATCCCAAAGGGCCACAGCTATGACAGTTCCAACAAAGGCCTGCCAACGCTGAATTCCTATGCGGATCAGACAAACAGTCGTGCAGATGTGTTTGAAACGGAAATCTACAAGGCCCGCCGTGATCAGGCTTATTGGGATAGCTGGGTGAATTCCACCCACGGCACCTATCTGGACGGACAACCGAAGTTCACTCCTGACTATTAAGGCAATCATCCCTGGGGTCAGGAGCCTGGAATATTTGAGATAGCAAAAGGCGGCCCGCTGTGTGCGGACCGCCTTTTTTGATTCAACAGTTCACCGTCAGGCGCTTAAACGCTCACTCACAAATGCGTGCAACTCCGATTGCGCTCGGCAAATCTGGTCACCGTCCATCCGGCACGATACTTCCAGCCGATGCACCCTCGCCTGCCGGCTGCCACGCATCGCGGCAAGCGAAAACCACTTGTGCGCCTGTACCAGGTCATCCGCACTGGCACTGTCGCTGCTCAAAGACAGTCCGAGGGACACAAATCCGTCCTCCGGCAATCTGATTTCATCTTCTTTGGGTGTGACGTCACGATATTCCGCAAGATCGATAATCTTGGACATGGTCGAGGGCTCTCCAGTTACGCTTTACTGCAAACCACCATGCCATCAAGCAACGTCAAACAGCGTTAAAAGGCATGGTTATCAAAACATGAAGCCGCTGCCGCAATCCAACACTCCTGAACACATCACACGGCAACACCGCTCGCGTAAACACCGGAAAACCGGTGTTTAAACCCACCAGCTGTTTCTTGCTACGTTAACCTTCTGTCAACCATGTTGCTGGTTTCGATGAAATACCGTTAGCCCTGTTTGGAACCACCAAACAGAATTGAGTGGGCTTCATCATTGGTTTTAAGGTCTTCCGGCCTTCCGCGAAACTCCGCCCCCAATGCCATTCCGGCAATTACGGCCGGACGCGCCATGATAGCTTCAAACCAGCGTTTCAGGTTGGGAAAATCGTCAAGGTTCTGGCCCTGGCGCTTGTGCGGCTTGATCCATCCGATACAGGCCATATCAGCAATCGAATAATCACCGACCAGATACTCTGTCCTGGCCAACTGGGTATTCATGACACCGTAAAGCCGAGTGACTTCATTTGTGTAACGCTCGGTGGCGTAGGATATATCATCCCGTGCATAAAAACGAAAATGATGGGCCTGCCCACACATTGGGCCCAGATTGCCCATTTGCCAGTAGAGCCATTGCTCGACGGCAGCCCGCCGACGCGGGTCCCGGGCATAGAATTGCCCGGTCTTGTTGCCGAGATACTGCAATATGGCACCGGACTCGAATACCGAGATCGGTTCGCCTCCAGGCCCGTCTTGATCCACGATTGCCGGCATGCGGTTGTTGGGGGCAATCTGCAGAAAGTCCGCCTTGAACTGATCGCCCTTCAGAATATTGACATAGCGCACCTTGTAGGGCAGCCCGCATTCTTCCAGCATGATGGAGATTTTCCATCCGTTCGGTGTCGGCCAGTAATAGAGTTCGATTGTCGGATCTGTCACGTCATGTCTCCTGAGCACAGTCTTCCTGTCTTACCGTGGAACCACAATACTGGCAGCAACCGGCAGATGATCGGAGCCCGCATAACGCCCCACAATGGCGGGCATGGCCAGCGAAAGCCCGTCACTAATGAATATGTGGTCGATGGAAAACTGCGGCAGATTGAGACCCAGTGCAGGCCATGTCGGAAGATACGTTACCCGCTTCAGGCCGGTATGTGATTGAAACAGGTCCAGCATGGCAGAGTGCGGCGTGGCATTGAAGTCGCCGACCACGATAGAGTCGCCGTTCAGGGCCTTTACCATTTTGACCGCCGTGAGTATTTCCTGCTCCTGATCCCGGATGTCGGGCGGACGGGTGAGATGGGTGCCGACTATGTTGAGATGCCGCCAGTCTGCCCCCAGGGTCCCGCGAACAATGCTCAAACCGTCACCGCGGCGAAATCTTTGTGACGCGGAAAACGGATACTTCGAATACATCGTCAGGCTTCTGGGCAATCGGCCCTTTTTCGGCAAACGGTACGCAAACCGATTGTCGAGCGTCTCGGTCAGTCCCTTGCCGCTTTTTCGCACCTCAGTCAGAAACAGGATATCCGGATCAAGTCGCGCAACTTCCGAAACCACTTTATCCAGCGACCGGTTCCGTCCCCAGACGTTGAAATGCATGATCTTCAGGGTGCGTTCGCCAGCCGGCACGTTCGCTTCAACCGCCAATTGATCCGCACTCAGCTTGCCCCAACTGCCTATCGCGATCATCCCGGCGGCCATCGCCAGCAGTGCAACGGCCAGCCGTAAAGTCCTCGGCGCGAAATAGGCGATCGCCAGCGCCACTATGGCAATTGTGAAATGCAGGGTCAGATGGCTGAACACATCGAGTTCAATCCAGTACCGGCTCAGGAAACCCGATACGACGCCGGCCGTTGCCACCACGATGCCAACCAGACATACAATTTTGCCGAAGGCCCCCTTGTTCATGAAACACGCCGCTTCATGACTATGGCCTGACCGGCGGCAGGGTCTCCGCCACACTGAACCCGTTGACCATCGTCAGAGTAATCGTGCTTGCGGTAAAACCCGATGGCCGGCGCGTTGCTGGTTTCAACTTCCAGTTCAATGGTCGTGCCATGCCCGGCCCAGTTTGTTACGGCCTCAAGAAGCGCCGTGCCGGCACCACCACCTTGCTGTTGCGGCAGCACGTACAGTCTGGCGAGGCTGACCACATCCGCCGCTTTGCGTACCGCTGCGGCGTGTCCGACAATCGTTCCATCAGGGTCTTCAGCGACCAGAAAACATCCATCGGGATCGCCAAGCTGCCGGCTCAGGTTTTCCACAGAATGCCAGCGCGACGTGATGTCGTTGACAACATCAACGCCCATGGTCGCATCGTAGGTCTCGTGCCACGTATCATGCAGCAACTGCCTGACTGCATCCAGATCGTCTGCAGATGCCCGACGAACCCGCAACAAGGTCTACTCCACACCAAGCTTCGATTTAAGCAGATCGTTGACCGCCTGGGGGTTGGCCTTGCCGCCGGTGGCTTTCATGACCTGACCGACAAACCAGCCGACCATCGCCGGTTTTTCTGCAACCGCCGCCACCTTGTCCGGGTTGGCTGCAATGACTTCATCCACGGCTGCCTCGATGGCGCCGGTGTCGGTCACCTGTTTGAGGCCGCGGTCTTCCACCACCTGTTTCGGATCAACCCCGGTTTCGGTCCAGGCAATCTCGAACACGTCCTTGGCGATCTTGCCGGAGATGGTCTTGTCGCTGATCATGTCCACAATCGCGCCAAGCTGATCAGCGGAAATCGGGCTGTCTTCGATTTCCTTGCCTTCCTTGTTCAGGCGGCCGAACAGTTCGTTGATCACCCAGTTGGCGGCAAGTTTGCCGTCCCTGCCGCCTGCGACCTGCTCGAAGTAAACCGCCGACGCCGGTTCCATGATCAGCACTTCTGCATCATAAGCCGTCAGACCGAAGTCCTTGACTAAACGCGCTTTTTTCTCATCCGGCAATTCCGGCAGTGATGCCTTGATGTCAGCAATCCAGCTCGCATCGACTTCGAGCGGCAACAGATCCGGGTCAGGGAAGTACCGGTAGTCGTGGGCCTCTTCCTTGGACCGCATGGACCTGGTTTCGCCCTTGCGCGGATCAAACAACCGGGTCTGCTGATCGATACTTCCGCCGTCTTCCAGAATGTCGATCTGGCGACGTGCTTCATACTCGATCGCCTGCCCCATGAAGCGCAGCGAGTTGACGTTCTTGATTTCACAGCGTGTGCCGGCCTCGCCACCGGGCTTGCGCACAGACACATTCACGTCGGCGCGCAGTGAGCCTTCTTCCATGTTGCCGTCGCAGGTGCCCAGATAGCGCATGATGGTGCGCACCTTCGATACATAGGCCTTGGCCTCGTCCGCCGAGCGCATATCCGGCTTCGACACAATCTCCATCAGCGCGACACCGGACCTGTTCAGGTCCACCATCGACATGGTCGGATGCTGATCATGGATCGATTTGCCGGCGTCCTGTTCCAGATGCAGACGCTCGATCCCCACCTCAACCTGGGTGTTCTCATCCATATCAAGCACCACCCGGCCCTCGCCGACAATCGGCTGCTTGAACTGGGAAATCTGATAACCCTGGGGCAAGTCGGGATAGAAATAGTTCTTCCGGTCAAACACCGAATACTCGTTGATCTCGGCCTTGAGGCCAAGCCCGGTACGCACCGCCTGCTCGACGCAATACTTGTTGATGACCGGCAACATGCCCGGCATGGCGGCATCGACCAGCGATACATGATCATTGGGCTCTCCGCCATATTCGGCGGACGCGCCTGAAAACAGCTTTGATTTGGAACTCACCTGGGCATGGACTTCCAGCCCGATGATGATCTCCCAGGGGCCGGTGCCCCCTTCAATCCAGTCAGATTTGTCACCGACACGCGCGAATAAAGTCATCGATCAAAGTCCCGAAGAAACGATATGAATGTTGATGTCACTTCGTAGCGCGCAGCACGCGTTGCAGCAAGGCCCAAACCTGCTTACAAATGCCGCAACTGGTGTAAACAAGGCAGCCTTGACGCATGACCGGTAACTTTCCATTCAAAGCCACCCTGCTGGGAACCGGTTGTCCGGTTGTCAGCCCCAGGCGTTACGGTGCGGGTACTCTGGTTGAATGCGCCGGTAGGTGCTTCCTGGTCGATGTCGGGTCAGGCGTCACGCAGCGCCTGGTGCAGGCAGGTAGCAATGGTGCCGGGATAGACGCCCTGCTGCTCACCCACCTGCATTCAGATCATCTCGTCGATCTTTACCAGTTCATTGTTTCATCCTGGCATCAGAACCGGGACCGGCTACAGGTCATATATGGCCCGCCCGGCACGCAAGCATTTGTCGATGCGCAAATGAATGCCTGGAAAGCAGAACGAACCCTGCGCATCGAGTTTGAGAAACGCAGTTCGACGGCAGCCTTCAATATCGACGTGATCGAGTTTGAGGACAGTCGCGCGATCATGGCCGAAAGTGATGCACGGGTTTCTGCCGTGCGCGTGGAACATCCTCCGGTCGAACCGGCCTTCGGGTATGCGTTTGAGGCGGCAGGCCGAAAACTGGTGCTGTCAGGTGACACCAGGCCCTGTGACGCCCTGGTCGAAGCGGCAAAGAACGCCGACGTCCTGGTCCATGAGGTGTTCGCCCATTCGCATGATGATCCTGCCTTGGTTACAGGCGGCAGAACTGCCGAAACTATGGCTGCGGTTGAAAGTTATCATACCACCGCTGAAGAAGTAGGCAGGATTGCCCGAGAAGCCAATGTCAAATGTCTGGTGCTGAGCCACATAGTGCCACCCGATGCCGATGAAAAAGACCTGATCTCCACCGTGCGGCGCCACTATTCAGGTCCGGTAATCGTGGGCGAAGACCTGATGTCTGTCGACCTTGTGACCGGTCACTTCAGCCAGCATCAGGTTCACTTTTCCATTTGACCTGAAATAGGCGTGGATAACGTCAAACCGGCAGCACCAAACTGTCGTAAAGTGTCAGTAGCTTTCCCGGCGCCCCGTTGCGCGTGTTCTCTTTTTGATCTAGTTCTCCACCATGGCCGAAACCAAACGCATCATATCTGTTCAGGGCGCGCGCGAGCACAACCTCAAGAACGTTTCAATTGAATTGCCGCGCGACCAGCTGATCGTGTTTACCGGTCTGTCCGGGTCGGGCAAATCCTCGCTGGCATTTGACACCATCTATGCCGAGGGCCAGCGCCGCTATGTGGAAAGCCTGTCGGCCTATGCCCGGCAGTTCCTGGAAATGATGCAGAAGCCTGACGTCGACCAGATCGACGGCCTGTCACCTGCCATTTCCATCGAGCAGAAGACGACGAGCCGCAATCCGCGCTCCACCGTCGGCACAGTGACGGAAATTTACGACTATATGCGGCTGCTGTTTGCCCGCGTCGGCATTGCCTATTCGCCTGCAACAGGATTGCCGATCCAGAGCCAGACGGTGACCCAGATGGTCGACAGGGTAATGGACATCGAAGATGGCGCCCGGCTTTACCTGCTCGCCCCGCTTATTCGAGGCCGCAAAGGCGAATACCGCAAGGAATTCGCCGAGTTGATGAAAAAGGGGTTCCAGCGCGTCAAGGTTGATGGTCAGTTCCACGAGATCGCGGATGTCCCTGCCCTGGACAAGAAGTACAAGCACGACATCGACGTCGTCGTGGACCGCCTCGTGGTGCGTGACGACATTGCGACCCGTCTGGCCGACAGTTTCGAGACCGCCCTGAAACTGACCGAAGGCCTGGCGGTCGTGGAATTTGCGGACAAGCCCCTGCCGGACGCGGAAACCTCTGCCAAGAGTGCCAACAAGTCGCTTAATGATACCCACGAACGCATCACGTTTTCGGAAAAATTTGCCTGTCCGGTATCCGGTTTCACAATCGAGGAAGTGGAACCCCGGCTGTTTTCCTTCAACAACCCGTTCGGTGCCTGCCCCAAGTGTGATGGACTTGGTACCGAACTTCGGTTCGAGGCGGACCTTGTGGTGCCGGACAAGACCCTGTCCATGCGCCAGGGCTGCATCGTGCCCTGGGCCAAGACCGGCTCGACCTCACCATACTATACCCAGACCCTGCAGGCCCTGTGCAAGCACTACAAGGCGTCGATGTCGACCCCTTGGGAGGAACTGGACGACGATATCAAGGATGCCGTGCTGCTTGGCACCGGTGATAAGGAAATCACCTTTGTCTATGATGACGGTCTGCGCTCGTATAAGACAAAGAAACCGTTTGAAGGGGTGATCGGCAATATCGAGCGCCGCTGGCGCGAAACCGATTCAAGCTGGGTGCGCGAGGAACTGGCACAGTTCCAGTCGGATTATCCATGCCAGGCCTGTGACGGCTACCGGTTGAAGCCCCAGGCGCTGGCGGTGCGCATCAATGGCCTGCACGTGGCCCAGGTATCACTGATGTCGATCCGCGCGGCCAACGACTGGTTCAACGAACTTTCCGACAAGCTGACGCCGAAAGAGCTGGAAATTGCCGCCCGTATCCTCAAGGAAATTCGCGAGCGGTTGAAATTCCTCGTCGATGTCGGCCTGGACTACCTCACCTTGTCGCGCAAGTCCGGTACGCTGTCGGGTGGTGAAAGCCAGCGTATTCGACTGGCGTCCCAGATCGGTTCCGGCCTGACCGGTGTTCTGTACGTGCTGGACGAACCGTCCATCGGCCTGCACCAGCGCGACAATGCCCGGCTGCTGGAAACACTTGTGCACCTGCGCGACATCGGCAACACGGTGATTGTGGTCGAGCACGACGAAGACGCCATCCGCTCGGCTGACTATGTGGTCGATATCGGCCCCGGCGCCGGCATTCATGGCGGCACGATTGTCGCTGAAGGCAGTGCGGATGAAGTGATGGCCAATCCGGCATCGCTCACGGGCAAGTACCTGACCGGGGTCATGCAGGTCCCCACACCGCCGAAGCGCCGGCCGCTCAACAAGAAGCGCCTGATCAAGGTATCCGGTGCGCGGGCCAACAACCTGAAGAACGTCTCGACCGAGCTGCCGCTGGGGCTGTTCACCTGCGTCACCGGTGTGTCAGGCGGCGGTAAATCTACACTGCTGATTGATACCGTCTACAAATCGGCAGCTCGCAAGCTGATGAAAGCCCGCCAGATACCGGCGGAGCACGACAAGATCCAGGGACTGGAACTGCTCGACAAGATTATCGACATCGACCAGTCACCGATCGGCCGCACGCCGCGCTCCAACCCGGCCACTTATACCGGCGCATTCACGCCGATCCGCGAATGGTTTGCAGCGCTGCCGGAATCAAAAGCCCGCGGTTACGGACCCGGCCGGTTTTCGTTCAACGTAAAAGGTGGACGCTGCGAGACCTGCCAGGGTGACGGTGTCATCAAGATTGAAATGCACTTCCTGCCGGATGTGTATGTGACCTGCGATGCCTGCCAGGGCAAACGCTATAACCGCGAAACCCTGGACATCACCTTCAAGGACAAGTCGATTGCCGACATACTGGACATGACCGTCGCCGAAGGCGCTGACTTCTTCCGCGCGGTTCCCGCTGTGCGCGACAAGCTGGTCACCCTGGAACGCGTCGGGCTGGGATATATCAAGGTCGGCCAGCAGGCCACCACCTTGTCCGGCGGCGAGGCCCAGCGGGTCAAACTTGCCAAGGAACTGTCCAAACGTGCAACCGGCCGCACCCTGTACCTGCTGGACGAACCAACCACGGGCCTGCATTTTCACGACGTCGCCAAACTGCTGGAAGTGCTCCATGAACTGGTCGAGCACGGCAATACCGTGGTGGTCATCGAACACAATCTGGAAGTGATCAAAACCGCAGACTGGATCATCGACCTTGGTCCGGAAGGCGGCGATGGCGGCGGTGAAATCGTGGCCGTCGGCACCCCGGAAGACGTTGTTGGCGTCGAACGCTCCTACACAGGCCAGTATCTGGCGCCGGTCCTGTCACGGGGAAAACAAGCGGCAGCCGAATAGGCTCCCTTGATGGACTACCATGATTGCAGATCATGGTAGAGGCTGTTAACATGCCTTAAAACAGCCCGTAGACAGTATTTCCAATAAGATATTATCATGGCTATCGCTCTTCGCAAGAACCTGCCGCCGACAAATGCACTGGTCGTGTTCGAAGCCGCTGGCCGGCACATGAACTTTACCCGTGCGGCCAAGGAACTGGATGTCACCCAGTCTGCTGTCAGCAGGCAGATCCAGTTGCTGGAGGATTTTCTCGGCGTTGCAGTGTTTCAACGCCAGTCGCGCGGGCTGTCGCTGACCCGTGAGGGCGAGCGCCTGCACCGGGCTGTTGGCATGGGCCTGGAACATATTGCCAATGTCTCATCCGACCTGCGCCGGCAACCGGGGCCCGGCGAACTGACGGTTGCCACGTCGGTTGCCTTTGCGTCGTACTGGCTCATGGCGCGCATAGCCAAGTTTCGCGGCTCGCACCCGGAAATCGATATTCGTCTGGTCGCGTCATCACCGGTGTTCGATCTGGCCAGCGAAGGCATCGATATCGCGGTGCGCTATGGTGCCGGTGAATGGCCCGCCGCAGACGCCGTGCGGTTGTTCGACAATGAAATCTGGCCGGTGTGTTCGCCGCGCTACATGGAAAAATCCAGCCCGATCACGTCGGAGTCAGACCTGCTGCGCCACTCCCTGCTGCATCTCAACAAGTTCGACCGGAACTGGGTCACATGGGACAGTTTTCTGGAATCCCTCGGTGTCGAGGGAGAACAGTCAGGCCGGGGGTTTACTTTCGACAACTACATGGTGTTGATCCAGTCGGCTTTGCGCGGTGAAGGCATCGCCCTCTGCGGCAGACGGCTGGCTGAGGATTTCATTGAGCAGGGCGACCTGGTTCGCCCCATCGATGCCGTACAGCAGTCAGACCGGGGCTTTTGGCTGCTCCGGCCCAGGGAGGGTCAACTGTCACCTCAGGCACGGCAATTTTATGAATGGTTACTTGATGAGGCCCGGCAACCTGTCTGATTGTTGCAATTTTGGTATAACCGGATCGTCTCTCAATGCCACGTAAACACATCATCTTTGTTCATGGCCGGTCCATCAAACCGTCGGCATCGCGCAAGAAGAAGCTCATCAATGATGCGCTGATGCACGGGCTCAGCAAGGTATCACCCGATGCCGTCGAAGCCATCTGTTCAGGCACCGTCAAATGCTCCTTCGCCTATTACGGCGACATCAACAATTCCATCATGGCAACTCATGATCCCGATATCGCCGCCAGGCTGACCGCCCGCAACAACAAGGCATATGAGCATGAGCCGTGCCTTCCCCATGAACCATATGCCGAAAGCCTCAGGCAGATGCTGGACATCGGCACCTTCGACGAAGCCGCGTACAACCAGGTCATCAGCCAGTACAAGGACCTGCGTTACCTGAACAATGCGGCCCGGGCATTCAGCACATTACTGTCGGTGCTGACCCGCAGTCGGGCCAACGAGATCATTCTGCAACGCAGTTCCGCTGACATGGGAGCCTACCTGATGAGCCGCAAGACCGGCTCCGATGTCCGCGAGCGCCTGCAGAACCCGTTGCGCAGGGCGATAAACGCCCGCGATGAGATCTGCCTGGTCAGCCATTCCATGGGGTGCGTAGTGGCCTATGACGTGTTGTGGAAGTTTTCGCAGATGAGCGAGTATGAAAACCTGCAACGCAAAAATCCAAATGTTTCCAAGTGGCTTACACTCGGCTGCCCGCTGGGCGAGGCGGGTGTCAGGGCCAACCTTTATGATGCCCGCGAACATGCCGGCGGGCGGTTTCCCAAAGCCATTGTCAAGGATTGGGTCAACATAGCCGCCTATGACGATTTCATCGCCCACGATCCGACCATGGCAGACGATTTTGCCGAGATGCTGGAATATGGCTATGTGGACAAGATCACCGACAAGCGCATGTACAATTGCTGGGTGCACTACAACACCAGCAATCCACACAAACTCTACGGCTACCTCGCCAATGAGCTTGTCGCGACCGAGATTGCCGACTGGGTGAACCGATAGCGACGCCCAGCACCTTGCCGACCGGTGCAATAGGCACTAATCAGTCATCTCATGACAATTCAGAAAATACATATTATCGGCGGCGGCATGGCCGGGTCTGAAGCTGCCTGGCAGGCAGCCGAGGCCGGCGCCCAGGTGATCCTCCACGAAATGCGCCCCGTCCGCGAAACCGATGCCCACCAGACCGATGGCCTGGCCGAGCTTGTTTGCTCAAACTCGTTTCGATCCGACGATGACGAACACAACGCGGTTGGCCTGTTGCATTGGGAAATGCGCCAGGCAGGCTCTCTCATCATGGCCATGGGCGACCGCCACAAGCTGCCGGCCGGTGGCGCACTGGCAGTTGATCGCGATGCCTTTTCAGCCGACGTGACCGCCACCCTCCAGGCCCACCCCAACATCACGATCGAGCGCGAAGAAGTTGCAGGTCTGCCCCCGGCGAAGTGGGCGCCGCAGGCTATCGTGGCCACGGGACCGCTTACATCGCCTGCACTGGCAGATGACATTCGCGAAACTACCGGTGACGACGGCCTGGCGTTCTTCGACGCCATCGCCCCCATCATTCATCGCGACACCATAGACTTTGACCAGGCGTGGTTTCAGTCGCGCTACGACAAGGCAGGCCCCGGCGGCACCGGCGCAGACTACATCAACTGCCCCATGGACCGGGACCAGTATGAAACCTTCATCGCGGCCCTGATTGACGGCGACAAGGCCGACTTCAAGCAATGGGAGGAGAACACCCCCTACTTCGATGGCTGCCTGCCGATCGAAGTGATGGCGGAACGCGGTCCGGAAACCCTGCGCCACGGTCCGATGAAACCCATGGGCCTGACCAACCGGCACAAACCGGATGAGAAACCCTATGCCGTTGTACAGTTGCGTCAGGACAATGCACTGGGCACGCTCTATAATATGGTCGGTTTCCAGACAAAACTGAAACACGGCGAACAGGTACGAATTTTCCGGGCCATTCCGGGTCTCGAAAAGGCCGAGTTCGCGCGGCTCGGCGGGCTGCACCGCAACACCTTCATCAATTCACCGAAACTGCTCGATGCATCACTGCAACTCAAAAGCCGTCCGGGCCTGCGGTTTGCCGGCCAGATCACCGGTGTGGAAGGGTATGTTGAAAGCGCCGCCATGGGCCTGATGGCCGGTCGCATGGCGGCGGCGGAACTGGCCGGACACATTTTGCCGCCGCCACCACCCACCACAGCACATGGCTCATTGATCTCGCATATCTCAGGTGGCCATCTCAGCGACGACAGTGGCGACATGACCTCGAAGGCACGGTCTTTCCAGCCCATGAATGTCAATTTCGGCCTGTTTCCCGAGGTTGAGGTGCCGCGCGATGAAAACGGCAAGCGTCCCCGCGGCAAGGCCAAGAAACCGGCCCGGCAACTGGCCTATACGGGGCGTGCAAAAGCTGACTTTGCCGACTGGCTGTCAACACATGACGAGCGCGCGGCAGCCGAGTAGGATTTTCCGAAAATGCAGCGCTTCAGAACGCTTCACTGCGCACGGCATTCAGCAGGCGGAGCTGCCGCATCCATTGTGGCGACGTGATCACCTTGGTCATCAGGGATGCTCGTGCACGCTCCAGCTTCTTCAGGTATCCGGGCACGAGCGCAACGGGCAGATAGGCCTTCACCGCCGCATCCGGCACCAGATGCCATTTTTTGCGGGCCTCTTCGAGCCGTTTGTTGGCGTGTCGGCACAATTGCAGCAGCACCAGTTCAAGTCCGGCACCACCCCTGCCCGACAGCACGTGCGCCTGGGTCAGATCGTGTTTTGCCAGCATGTCAGCAGGCAGCATGCATTGCCCGCGGGCACGATGTATCGGCAGGGATCGCATCAGCCCGGTCAAACCCATCGCAACACCGGCAAGGCCAGACACTTCAGCGCATTCAAGACCGTCGTCGCCGGCCATGATCAGGGCACTCATCTGCAGCACGGCGGATGAGGTTTCTCCAAGATAGCCTTCCAGCGTATTGAGGTCCGGCATGGGATCATCAAACAGGTCAAACCGGCGTGCATCCAGCATGGCCTGAAACGAGTGTCGCGGCAGGTCACCCGCCTCTATTGCGCGGGCCAGGGCCTGCGCCAGGGGTGACTCGACGGTTTGCCCCACATAAATCGCGTCAATGACCTGGGCCCACCAGGCAAGCCGCACTTCGCCGGCAGCCGGGTCCGTCACTCTTTCGCGTATCTGGGCAAGTTCCGAATTGAAGGCAAACAGCCCGGCCAGAAATCCGCGCGAGTGTTCCGGCATCAGCAGCAGGCACAAATACCGGTCACGGTCGCTCGCACGCAGGTCGTCAAGCAACTGCTCCATCAACTCTGCCGGAAATGCACTCATGAACCGCTCCGATGATGATCAACCGCAATCAGCGCACAGGCCACATCGCGGCCTTCCTGCAACAGCACATTGTAGGTGCGCACCGCCGCGCCTGTGGCCATCGGCTCAAGCCCGATGCCGGCTTCCACAAATGCCCGGCGTATCTCGCCGGTTGGGAAAACCTGAGTATCGCCGGTGCCAAGCAGCACGAACCCGATGCCGTCGGGCGATCCGAAAACCTGGTCGAAGTCAGCCAGTCGCAGTTCCTCCGGCTTTACCGGGCCCCAACCATATACGCCGGCCGGAAGGCACAGCAACGAGCCCTTGTGCGACATGTCGCGAAATCTGAAGCCACCATTTCCATAGGCGTCGATCGCCACACGCTCAGACAAAAACGGCGCGTCGCCCATCAGGGTTGCACAATCTCTGCCTGCGCATTGTCACCGGGCCCCGGTGTCGGTGCACGGTCTACATAGGCCCCGAGCAACGACAACAACGGTGCGCCGATGAAGATCGATGAATAGGTGCCGATAACAACACCCCATATCATGGCAAACGTGAACCCGCGCAGCACTTCGCCGCCAAATACATAAAGGGAAATCAGCGCGACAAGGGTCGAGATAGATGTCATCAGGGTACGCGGCAGCGTCTGGTTGAGTGACATATCGACCATTTCGTCGAAATTCATCTTCTTGTACTTACGCAGGTTCTCACGAAACCGGTCGAACACCACCACCGTATCGTTCAGCGAATAGCCCACGATGGTCAGAAGCGCCGCAATAATGGTCAGGTCAAACTGCAATTGCAGGATGGCAAACAGCCCGATCGTCAACGCCACATCGTGCACCAGGGTCGCAACCGTGCCGATGGCGAACTGCCATTCGAACCGCAGCCAGATGTAGATCATGATTGCCGCGAACGCCAGCAGGATGGCCAGTATACCGTCGCGCGCCAGTTCGCCCGACACCTTCGGCCCGACAACTTCGACGCGCCGGTAGTCCACATTGGATCCGAGCGCGTCCTTAACCGTGGCAATAGCCTTTTGCTGCTCCTCTTCGCCACCCTCCTGGGTTTCAATGCGGATCAGCACATCTGTCGGTTCACCGAATTCCTGGAGTTCCGACCCGCCAAGGCCAAGTCCGCTAATTGTGGTGCGCAATTCATTGAGGTCGGCAGGCTGCTCCGTCCTGATTTCGATCAGCGTGCCGCCCTTGAAGTCAATGCCGTAATTCAGACCAACTGCAAAAAACAGCCCGATCGACAAAAGCACCGCCACCATGGAGGCATAAAAGCCCGGCCGCGCAAACTTCATGAAGGGAATTTTGGTGTTGTCCGGAACGAAGCGAAGCGGCCTCATGGTCTCAATCTCCCGATGATCTTGCGGTCGGTCATAGCGGCACCACCTTGGGTCTTCTCAACTTGATCCATCCGGAAATGATGAGCTGTGTAACGGTATAGGCCGTGAACACGGTTGCCACGATACCGATACCCAGCGTCACGGCGAAGCCTCTGACCGGCCCCGAGCCCATGCCGAACAGGATAACGGCGGCAATCAATGTGGTGATGTTGGCATCAAGAATTGTGGCCAGTGCCATCCGGAAGCCCGTTTCGATGGCGTTCAGAGGGGACCGGCCATTGGCCACCTCCTCACGTATTCGTTCGAACACCAGCACGTTGGAGTCAACCGCCATGCCCATGGTGAGAACAATACCGGCAATACCGGGCAGTGTCAGGGTCGCCCCCAGGAATGACAATGTTCCCAGGATCATCATCAGGTTTGCCACCAGCGCCAGAACGGCGAACATGCCGAACAGCCCGTAGGAAATCACCATGAAGATCAACACGCCAACCAGGCCGATAATGGAGGCAACGAAACCGGCACGCACCGAGTCAGAACCAAGGCTTGGACCGACGGTGCGTTCCTCAACAATCGTCAGTTTCGCCGGCAGTGCCCCAGAGCGCAATACGATTGCCAAATCGTTGGCTTCCTGGGTCGAGAAATTACCGGAAATCTGGCCCGACCCGCCGCAGATCTGCTCGTTGATGCGTGGCGCCGAAATGACTTCACTGTCAAGAACGATGGCAAACGGGCGTCCGACATTGTTCTGGGTCAGACGGCAGAAGCGCTGGGCGCCACCAGTGTTGAAGCGGAAATTGACGATCGGCTCATTGGTGCGCTGGTCGAAACCGGTTTGGGCATCATTGAGGTCTTCACCATCGACCGTTGCAGACCGCGAGGTCTGCACCCAGTACATCTGTCCCTCGTTCTCCTTGTCCACCAACTCTTCGCAGCCCAATGGAACGGTGCCGCCAGCCCCTTGCGGCTGGTTGTCA
>CALHUA010000175.1 GCA_938039915.1 uncultured Anderseniella sp. | reverse complement strand
GCCAGCACTTCGGCCGCACCGGTTATGGTCATCTGTGCTTCGCTACTGCCAGCGTAGACGACACCATGGCCGCCCTTGAGGCGCGTGGCGTGACTGCATTCGTGAAGGCAGAAACCTATCCGCTGGATGGCACCGAGTTCGAACGTCGTGTCGCGTTCATCACTGACCCGGAAGGCAATGTTGTGGAATTCGGCGAACCGCTGAGAAGGGCCTCATGAGGCAATGCAGTCGCAAAAGGTAACGCTCAATGGACATCAGGCCGCAAATGCCCATGTTTTGCCAGCATTGGCACAAGGCTGATGATCAGCAGGGCGCCTGCAAGGATCAGCGGATAGGAAAATCCGCCCAGTGTTTCAAACGCCCAACCGGCCACAAAGGGTCCGGCAATCTGCCCGGCCGCAAAGGCAAACGTCATGGCAGCGACATGAAGTTGTGCGTCTTGTGGCCCGGCAATGCGATGCGCCTCCTTCATGCCGACCATGGTGATGACCATGAACGTGCCGCCGACGCACAGGGCTGCGATGATAATGGCCACAATCGAAGGTGAAACCGCCGGAGCCAGCAAGCCGAGAGCCATGACGACCTGAGCTGCCAGCCAGATTTGCCTGTTGGAGTAGCGTGACTGCAGCCGCCCGATCAAAACCGTGGAGATCGCAGCGGCGGCGCCGAAGACGGGCCAGCCCAGTCCGAATATCAGCGGTGACGGCAATATCTCCTGTGCCATCACGGGCAGGTAGGTAGCAGGCACAATGTATCCGAAGCCCATTGCGGCGTAGGGCAGGATAATGGCCCAGGAAAGCGGTGTTCGCTGGTGTTCTGCACTGCCGGCAGTGTCCGGCAAATGTGGGGTGAAATCAACCTGCTGCGCGAACAGGTATACGGTTCCCGCCACGGCCAGGACACCGAAACTCAGCCAGATGGTGTGGCTGGTGACCGCAATGATCATCATGGCAAGCACGCCCGTACCAACCAGTACAATGCCGCCACCGACACCTGCAAACACCCAGCCTTGCAGGTTACTGTGCTTCGGGCCTGAGAGGTCCCGGATGTGATAGGTGCTGACGATGACAAGGATAAGAGCGCTGCAAAAGCCGGCCAGCCAGCGCGCACCAAACCAGACGGCATGGTTATCGGTCATGCCCATTGCAAGGGTTGAAACAGCAATGATGGTCAGCGAACCCACAAGCATTGCCCGTGGTGTTGTGATGACATACGCGGCCGCCAACGCACCCATGGCGTAGCCTATGAAATGTATGGATGCGATCGCACCGGCAGCGCCCATATCCAGCAGGCCGTCACCCAGCATCACCGGCAGAACCGGCGTGTAGGCGAAACGGCCGATGCCCATGGCGAGGACAAGACAAAGAGACCCGGTAAATGCGATTAGAAGCGGCGATGGTTTGACAGGCATCCAGCTACTTTACGGATACAACGTCATCTGCAAAAATGAATTATAGAGAACATATAATTTCCAAAACGAGAACGATATGAAGTTGGATATTGCATCATTGGAAGTGTTTCAGGCCGTTGTCCGGCAAGGCGGGGTCTCGAAAGCCGCTGCGCAACTGAACCGTGTGCAATCCAGTGTCAGCACGCGCATCCGGTTGTTGGAAGATCAACTGGGCGAGTCTTTGTTTCTGCGTGACAATAAGCGCATGACATTGACTGATGCCGGCCGCAACCTGCTGCCTTATGCTGAGCGTATGCTGACCCTGGCACGTGAGGCTGCCGACGCGGTGAGTACAAAGGATCTGACCGGAACCTTTCGCATCGGCACGATGGAAAGCACTGCCGCAGCGCGCCTGCCTAAAGTGCTGTCTCGATTTCATGACCTGCATCCGAACGTCTCGGTTCGACTGACGGCTGCCACCGCTGGAGCGCTGCAGAACAGTTTGAGCAATGCGGAAATCGATGTGGCCTTCATTGCGGAACCGATTACCAGCACGGTCTTTCAAACACGTGCTGTCTTTACCGAAGAGCTTTGCCTGGTTGCAGCGAATTCATTCGCCCCGGTAGAAAACTCCGCCGCCTTGAGCGGTCAGACGATCATCGCCTTTGAGGAAGGCTGCGCCTATCGCCGCTACCTGAACGACTGGCTGCTTGGTGAGCAGATTACACCAGGTACAACGCTCTCTGTCGGGTCCTACCTCGCCATGCTGTCATGCGTGTCTGCCGGTACCGGATTTGCCGTGATCCCGACCTCCGTTCTGGCCATCATCGATGTACATGGGACGCTTCAATATCGCAAACTGCCGGGGCGCTATTCGAGGATCAGGACATTGATGGTGTGGCGCAAAAACTATGCGTCGCCAAAGCTGGATGCCTTGAGGAAATTGCTGGCTGCCGGTATGTGAGCAATCTTGAAGGCTCTTGCAAAAATGCGCAAAACCTCACTATAAACATCACAAAATCATATACTTATAGATTTTACCTGATTCATTTCGTTAACGAAACATTGGCTGAATACCCGTAAACGCTGACAGAAAATAGCCCCAATCGCGGCCTACCCAAATTATTTGGAAAAAGTGGTTCGCGAAGGTGCCTATGGCGAAACTAACACCGTTCACTATCCGCCGGCTTGCATCAGGTGATATCGATCTGGCTCGAGAGCTGCTTGCTGTATTCGGGCAGGCCTTCGAGGACGCGCCTACCTACACAGGGGCACAGCCTGATCGACAATATCTCGACAAGCTGCTTGGCAGGGAAACGGTCATCGCGCTGGTTGCCCAGCAGGGCGCAGAGGTCGTCGGCGGACTGGTGGCCTACGAACTTGAGAAGCTCGAACAACGCCGCAGCGAGATCTACATTTACGATCTGGCCGTTGCAGAACGCCACCGCAGAAGAGGCGTGGCGACAGGCCTGATTGCGCAGGTTAGAACCATTGCATCTGAGCGCGGGGCCCATGTCGTTTTTATCCAGACCGACCTGGAGGACGACCCCGCCATCCAGCTCTACACAAAACTCGGCACCCGCGAGGATGTGCTCCACTTTGATATTGCCGTGACATGAACAGCTGTCTGGTCTGCACCAAGACATTGCACGCACATCATTGCCTGATCCCCGGACCTGCTATAGAACCATCGTGTTCTCAGGGCGGGGTGAAAGTCCCCACCGGCGGTATGCAGGTTTGTCTGCGAGCCCGCGAGCGCCTTCACCTGTGTGTGAAGGGTCAGCAGATCAGGTGCGATGCCTGAGCCGACGGTCATAGTCCGGATGATAGAGACAGTACGATTGTCGGCCGCGATTAGCGTAGTCGGCATCATACGAGATCGCCTTGGTGACGTGTCTTGTTGCTTGAAAGGAGATCTTGTGTGACACACACCACTTACGCATTCATCAAAGCCAGCTGGCATGCCGACATCGTTGATAGGGCGCTGGAAGGGTTCTGTTCCGTCATTCCGGCCGATCAGGTCGACGTGTTCGACGTACCCGGCGCTTTCGAGCTGCCGCTGCTGGCATACGAACTGGCGGCCACGAAGAAGTATTCAGCCATAGCTGCCGCAGCCTTCGTCGTTGATGGCGGCATATACCGGCATGAGTTTGTCGCCGATGCCGTCGTGAACGGTCTTATGCGGGTTAGTCTGGATACCAGGGTTCCTGTACTCTCAGTCTCGCTGACGCCGCACCAGTATCAGGAAACCGATCATCACAATGAAATTTACCGCAAGCATTTCGTTGAGAAGGGCCGTGAGGCTGCGCAGGCTGCATTGCTGATAGGCAAGACCAAGGCGTCATTGGCTGCCTGATTAAACAGGTAGCATGGAGTGGCAAACAAATAACCCCGGAAACTGGCATCAGCATCCGGGGTTTGAACATCGCAGAGATTGAGGTCAATCAGAGGTGTCTGGCGTTCCACTGTTCCAGAGTCATCATCTGAACGCCGAGGTCGGAATAGTTCACCCGGTAAAAGCCATCTGCTCCGGTGACAAGCGCTTCGGGATGTGTTGCTTCAAGGTCCTGCGCCATCACGCCAACCCAGGTAGTGACCTGGTCGGATTTGTATTTCCAGCTATACAGCTTGACGCCCTCTTCGGTTTCACCCAGCGCCACGATATCCGTCTTGAGGCGACGGTCAGATGGTTGTTGCTGAATTTGTCCAACACAACCGTGGTCGAAGTTCGGGGTATCAAGGGTGGCTCCCTGACGGTCCACGGTGAGCATGTCGCCTGAGAACGAATAACTGGTTCCGACCATGAATGTATGATCATCCAAATCATCGCCGCCAGCGCAATTGTCGCGGAAGGTGCCGCGATAGGCCACATAAAATGGCGTGTCACCAATGACCGGCAGACCGCCTACCGTAAAGTCATAACGTGCGCCTGCTGAAAATATATCGGATTCTCCGGAGTTGCCGAAAACAGTACTCTCGAGATCAAGGTTCACATACATGCCTTCGATCTGGATGCGGCTGTCCGGTGTCAGGAACCAGCGCAGCACGCCGCGGGCGAACAGACCATCGTCAGGTATCGGGCTACCGAAAGCCACCGGGCCTGTGATCTGCGTATTCGCGTAGTCAACATATCCGCCCTGGGCATACAGGGTGATGTTGTCGAGATAGACTTGCGCCTCACCGCCAACGAATCTCACATCATACTTACGTCTGCCAAAACTGGTGACGCCGGCGCCGCCGAATGCGCCGAGTAGGAAGGACGACGGATCGCGCCAGCTGACATGTGCCGCGCCCTGAAATGAGTAACGTGGACCGAGAACATCATTGTCAGTTGGATTTTCAAGCGCATTGGAATTGTATTCGTACTTCACGTCGGACTGGATCGACAGATTGTCTCCCAGCGGCAGGCTCAGTCTGCCTTCGCCGCCATTGGTGAATACGGTGTCGTCGTCAAAACTGTTGTCAATGATCTGCACGCCGGTCCACTGATCAACCATACCGGAGACGATCAAGCCCAGTTGACGTTCTGTCTCAAGGTCCGCTGCCACTGCAGGCGCGGCAAACGCGATCAGTGCCGCAGAGGTTGCCAGGATGGTTTTTCTCATGTCTAGACCCCTACAAGTTGAATCGCTCTCTCCGTATGCAACCAAAGGACCAAATGTCGTTGCGCAAGGGAAGTTTTTAATTCGCAGTCGCAACAGTTTTTTCAGATGTGTGACATTTCAGCCACAGTAAGCCGGATGACTGTTTTCCGGATTTTTGACGTGTTTGGGCTCTATGCCGGTGTATTTTTAGTGGAGCTGGACAGTGCTGCAATCGCAAAGGCAGACATGTTGAGGGCTTTTCAATGAGGAAGCGATCATGAATGGATCGGATCGGCGTGCCGGTTCGGCCTTCGACTCCATTCGGGCAATTGACTATACGATCATTTTTGTCCGCGACATGGAAGCGATGCGATACTTCTACGAAAGCGTCATGGGGTTTCCGATGCTGCGTCAGCTTTCGGCAAATTGGCTGGAATATCGAGTCGGTGGAAATACGCTGGTCCTGTCCCGGCCGGGTCTCACCGCAGCGGACATTCCAACTCCCTATGGTAGCGCTTCGCTTCATCTGGCGTTCAAGGTTTCGGCACGGGAAGTGGATCAGTGCGCCGAAGAACTCATCTGCAAGGGAATCGATCTGGTGTCACCGCCCACGAACCGGGACTTCGGGCATCGCACATTGTTCTTCCGCGATCCCGACGGCAATCTGCTGGAATTGTTTGCGGAGATCTAGCGCCAGAGGCTGGCTCTCGACGTCAGCCGCTGCCCGGTCTCGGGCCAAGATGGCGCTTCAGGAAGTGGACGACTTCCCTTTTCGGACTGCTGAACTCCATCAATTCGTGCCTGCTTGCCAGCGGCTCATTGCTGTAGACAATTGATGCACTGCCATTGGTCGGGTTCAGGAATGGCTGACAGTCACCTTGTGACGTGTCTCGAAACCAGGGATCCCTGGTGCCCACCAAAGCCAGTACCGGCTCGGAGGCAGATGCTCTGACGCCGTGGTATTCAGGCCAGTTGTCATGGCAGGTCCAGCCTTCAATAATGCGAGCCCGCACTTTCTGCTGCTCGTTTTGAGGTTTGAACGTGGCTGCTGTTATCCCGCCCTGGCTCAGGCCCATGAGGACAATCCTGTCCCCATCCACAAATGGCAGTTTGCGGATCTGCTCAATGGCATAGCCTGCATCTGCCTGGCGCATCCTGAGTGTTTGCCGGTACATGCCTGCGGTATAGCTGTCCACCTCGCACGAACGCGGATATTTTCTGCGGGCGAGACTGGCCGGTGCAACAACCACATAGCCGTTTTCCGCGAGAAACTTCGTCCGCATGTGGGTGCCCGGCCAGAAGCCTGAACAGCCATGCATATATACGATGGCGGGCAGTTTGCGTGCGAACTTGAATTTTCCGTCCTTAAGGTCCGACACGGTGGCTTCAATGGAGCTGTTGTTCTTGCCTGGAACCTGTACGATTGCAGCGTCCCATGCCCTGCGCATCTCGGCAGGATCGGTCCAGTCCGAAGGTCTCATGTCCGCCGGTTGTGCAAACACTTTCGTGTTGTTGTGCAGGCCTCCCGTACCGTCGAGGTCAGAGTCCGCCGGCGGCGGTGGCGGCGACTTTTGCCGGAACAGGCTGAAAATGGACTGTGCGAAGCCTTTTACACTGCTCTGGATATCTGTTTCGGCCCGTGCGGTTTGCGGAACGAGCATACCAGCAACGACAACCGCGATCGCGATCAAGCGCCTGGACTGTATTCCCGTTGCAGGAACCATGTGACTTCGATCCTCACATCTTCGAAAAATCAAACCGCCGACGGAGTGGTATCGCGGCCAGTGGTCTTTTTAAAGACTAAAGGTCCAGAAAGAAAGCAGAGTAACTCCCACCACCACCCGACAGCATCTAAAAAATTCGTGATCACCTCCGAGCATTTACCATTTCGAGCCATATGATTTTGTCCGGATTGAGGCATGACGTAGTGTAAAGTTCAGAGGACAAAGTGATTTTCAGTCGTGATGAAACGGCAGAAAGCAGCCTCCGTAACCGGATTAGCGGGTTCGTTTGAACCTGTTGGTGGAAGAGAACTCACATGTATTTCAATTCAATCCCGTTGCTGGCAAAGGCAGGTGCAGGCGGCTTTGCTGTCGCCTTGTCAATTGGCCTTGCGGCTATGTCTGGTCAGGTACATGCAAGAGATGGCGTGCGTATTCCCGCCAACCTGTGTAGCTGGGAGATAATGGGTTGGCGTGACCTCAACGGCGCAGAGAGATTAACATGGTCGGGGCTTGGCTGGACCATGCACAACTGGCACCATTCCCGGTCCGACAATTATCCCGCGTCATACCGGAAATCCTGGCCGGAACTCTCGGAGACGGAAAAGCTGCTTGCTGGAAAACTGGGTTTTAACGCGCAGACATGGGATACCGATGAATGTCCCAACTACTCGGCACGGGTGCAGGCCGGCACAGATAGTTCGGCAGACTGAACGGGCTTCAGCCGCCCGCTTACAAGCAGGCAGTGCTGAGGCAGTAGGTCGCCCCGTGCGCCTCAATTGTCGTTAGATCAAAGTCCATGTGATTGCCGATGTCCAACAGACCGTCCGGGCATCGGGCCCGTCTGGCCGGCACGTCAATTTCAATCTCATGGAAGTCCACACCACATCCCAGTCCCGTTGCTTTTGATACAGCCTCCTTGGCAGTCCACAATTGCAGGAAGGCCGGCCACCTGTCGGCTCCATCATGCTGGCGCAACCATGTCTGATCGCGATGGTTTAACTGGTCGAGAGCAGGGGTGGTGTCCTGAACTCCGGTTATCAGCTCCACGTCAACGCCAAGCTCGCTCACGGGTGAAGTTGCCATTGCAACCAGTCCTTCGGCATGACTTATGCTGAAATGGATCTGCGGCAGACCGGGCGCTACGGCCGGCTTGCCGTGCACACAGTTTGCAAAAATCCAGTCAGCCGGCTCGACAGTACCTTCAACCGCAGCGGTAAGACGGTGCCTCAGCAGGATACGACCTGCCATGAAGTGCTCCCGGCGCACCATGTTTGACATGCGTGCGGCGCGTGCGTGTTCAGCCTGGTCCAGGACATCAGTTCCCAACCTTTGTAGAACATCACACGGGCGAGCATACGCAACAGCCAGTCCGGTATTATGCGCTGCGACGGCCATTGAACATCTTGCTCGCTCGGACAGGGGTCAGGATCTTGCCGATAATGACCTGTCTTTGCAGTACGTCACGATAATCCTGTGTGGTATCGATTGTTTCAGGATGTGCTTGCTGTGATGGTCTCCACGGTACAGTCCGTCCTGTGCCATCGACTTTGGCAAGGCGCTTGCGGCCGCCTGCCGTCCGTCTCTCGGACGTGGAAGCTGGTATTGCGGTCGCTGGAGCCAGGCTTGCCGGATTGCCTTGCCAAGTCTGGCCGGCCGGGACGCTTTCGCCCTTCATCAGGAAGGCGTTCGGGCCGAGGGTGGAGCGATCTCCCATCTCGACGCCGTAATGAACAAAGGCATCGGACGCGATGGTGCAGTGGCTGCCGATACGGACGGGTTCGGACTTGAACAGGCCTTCTTCGAGCGAGTGTGCCTGCAGGATGCAGGCCTTGTTCAAGGTGCTGTAGTCACCTATGTCCAGCAGCGTCTTGTCGTACAGGTT
>CALHUA010000174.1 GCA_938039915.1 uncultured Anderseniella sp. | reverse complement strand
GCCGCATACTGGCAGATGCCGAGAATGGAGATGATGAACGTCGCCACCAGCGCGCAATAGGCCAGGCAACTCAGGTCGAAGCGCCGGGACGGTTTCGGCTGGTAGACCACTGAGCGCGCTGACAGAAGCGCGACCTGCTTGCGCTGTACCTGCCGGTCGACAATGTAGGCGATCATTGCCGGGATCAGCAGGACCACGGAGACCACCGCGCCCATCTGAAAGTTCTGCTGACCGATGACCTGCTTGTAGATATCCACCGCCAGCATGTTGTATTGCCCGCCGATCACCTTGGGCAGGCCGAAGTCGGTGATCACCAGGTTGAACACCACGAAGGCCGCCGAGATCAGGCCATAGCGTGCACCGGGAATGGTGACCGTCCAGAAGGTGCGCCATTTGCTGGCGCGCAGCGAAACCGCCGCCTCATACAGCCGCGCATCGGAAATCGAAAGCGCAATCAGGATGATGATCATGGCATGGGGGAAAGTGAAGAACACCGACCCCACCACGATGCCGATGGGCCCATATATGCTCTCACCCATCAGAAACTGCTTCAGGAAACCCTGATTGCCGAACAGGTAGACCAGTGCGATGCCCGGCAGCAGCGACGGCACCAGGATGGGCGCCATCGCGATGACCCGGAACACGCCCTTAAACGGCATGCAGCTCCGACACAGCGCATAGGCAAAACCAAACGCCAGCGATACGGTGATAATCGTCGACACCAGCGCGATGAACACCGAGTTCTGGATTGACTGGAACAGTGCGGGCGTCGAAAAATAGGTGGCGAAGTTGCCCAGCCCGTGTCCCTGTATCGGCCTAACGACCACTTTTCGAAATGTGTTTGAATCAAACTCTGCCGGTTTGGTGCCTTCGAAGCGTTCCGATCCGACCAGATAGACCGCCTCGTCATTGAGGCCACGCAACCGGTACTTCACCGGGCTGCGGAAACTGAAGTCGGGGAAGAACCTGGTCAGCGCCAGGCGTCCGTCCGTGCTGGTCGCCAACTCGCCGCCAGCGATGAAATTTCCCTTGTCGTTCAATTGCCGCAAGGTCACAGCCGGTTGATTGAAGGCACCCGCCTCATCGCTCACCTGAACTTCGAACTGGGTCAGGTCGAACCGGCTGGTTTCAAACGCCTTGGACAGCATGGCGTACAAAGGCAGGGCCAGCGCCACAATCAGATACACGGCCAGCACGATCATGTAACCGCGCATGATCCAGTCATCTGACCCCATTTTCGGTTTGATGCGGCTCTTGGCTGCTACGTCCGGACCCAGTGCATCGATGCTGCTCATTTTTCCGGCTCCGGCGCAGCGGCAAACACCTTCAGCCGGTCGCTGGGGATCTCGATGCGCATGCGACCGCCGACCTGGATATCCATGCGGCGGACCGCATTGATGGAAAAGTCGGCAACGATCTGTCCGGCTCCCAGATCGGCGCTGCTCAGCCTGGTGCGCCAGAACGAGCCCAGGAACTCCATTTCATCGACAGTGGTTTCAACTGTGTTGCCAGGCTCGCTGATTTTGTCCTCGGCACCCGGCGAGCGGGCACCGTCGCCGTGGGGAATAATGTCTTCCGGCCGGATGACTGCAGTCACGTCCAGGCCGTCGGCGTGGTCGTGGGCCGCACTGGCGAACCGGCGCTTGCCGATCTTGACACCCTTGCCCTTCTTGTCAACCACACAATCAAGCTGGTTCGTCTCACCGATAAAGTCAGCCACAAACAACGACACCGGCTCACGATAAACATCCGTAGGGGTACCCACCTGTTCGATGACACCATGGTTCATCACCACGATACGGTCGGCCATGGCCAGCGCTTCTTCCTGGTCATGGGTCACCATGATGGTGGTCACGCCCAGCTTGCGCTGCAGATCCTTGACCTCGTGGCGCAAGTGCACGCGCACCTTGGCATCCAGCGCCGATAACGGTTCATCCAGCAATAGCAGGCCTGGCGACATGGCGATGGCGCGGGCCAGCGCGATTCGTTGCTGCTGACCGCCGGACAACTGCGCCGGGTATTTCTTCGCCTGCTCCGGCAGGCCGACGAGTTCCAGCAACTCAGCCACGCGCTTGTCGATATCGGGTTTCGCGATACCCGAGTTTTCCAGCCCGAAGGCAATATTCTTCTCAACCGTCAGATTGGGAAACAGTGCATAGGATTGGAACACGATTCCGAAATCACGTTCCGACGGCGGCAGGGCGGAAATGTCCTTGCCGTCCTGGAAAACCGAACCAGTTGTCTGGATATCCAGCCCGGCAACAGCCCTGAGCAGAGTTGTCTTGCCACAGCCCGAGGGCCCTAGAAAACAAACGAACTCGCCGCGGTTAACCTCAAGCGAAATGTCCTTCAGCGCGAAGAAGTCCCCGAACGCCTTCCAGACATTTTCGATCTTCAGGTAGGTTTCCGTTGTATTTACCTGCCCCATGTCGCTTCCCCGAACAGCCGCCATTCTGCGACATCCGTTCGATGCCACAGTACCATAGTTCAGAGGCACCGGCGATGAACCGGTGCCTCGTCAACAGATTGCTTGTTAGCCCTTGGGCTCTGACTTGGAGTCGTAGCGCTTCTGCCACTCGTCCAGAATTGCCTTGCGGTTGTTGGCGGCAAATTCGAAGTCGTTGTCGATCATCTTCTCCAGCAGGTTGGTCGGGAAGTGCTCGACAGGCTTGGCAACGCCGGGATATGCAACCACCGCATAACCGGAGTTGTACATCTCGTTGGCTTTCTTGGTGATCGTCCAGTCAGCCAGCGTCTTGGCGTCTTCCAGGTTGTCGGTTCCGGCTACGATTGCCGTTGCCTCCATGTCCCAGCCAACGCCTTCTTCCGGCACGATGATGTCGATGGGCGCTCCGGCGGCCTTTGATTTGGCTCCGCGGAAGGCGAAGGACACACCGATCGGAATTTCACCGGCTGCCGCCATCTTGCACGGCTTGGAACCGGAATGGGTGTAAGCAGCGATATTGGCGTGCAGGCCATCCATGAACGCCCAGCCATCCTTTTCACCGAACATCTGCAGCCAGCTGGAGACATCCAGGAAGCCGGTGCCGGACGAATTCGGATTCGGCATGATCACATGACCCTTGTATTCGGCCTTGGTCAGGTCCTTCCAGGTCTTCGGCGCGGTCAGCCCGAGTTTGCCGCCTTCAACTGTGTTGAAACAAACCGAGGCAACCCAGGCGTCCATGCCGGTCCAGGTCGGCGGCGTGCTCTTGTCAACAAATTTTGGGTCGAGTTTTTCAACACCCTTTGGAGCATAGGCTTCCAGCATGCCTTCGGATTTCAGCAGCAGCAGTGAAGTCGCCGCCAGTCCCCACACCACATCGGCCTGCGGATTGTTTTTTTCCGCGAGCAGTTTTGCCGTCACTACACCGGTTGAATCGCGTACCCAGTTGATCTTGACATCAGGATGATCGGCATTGAATGCTTCAGCATATTTTTTCAGATCTTCCGCTTCAATCGCGGTATAAACGGTCAGTTCACCGGCCATGGCCGCTGAAATCGACATGACCCCAACTGCAACCCCGGCCAAAAGTCCACCAGCAAGTTTCTTAAACATGACATCTCCTTGTCAGCGCATGATTTGTATCGTCAAGCAGGTTGGCAACCATGCTTATGCCACCACCCAAAATTCGTAGTTTCCTGCTCCCCGCCAGATATGGTTGCGTTATGTGACAGATAAATGAAATCGATAATAATGATGCAAGACCTATTTTGGCTTATAGGTCGAAATATCATCGATCCGTAGGCTGCGTTCAGGTGCAGTGCGCGTCAACCACCCGCTGCACCATGGGCGCATAATGGGAAAAGCCCGGCACTTCCATGTCAGCCAGTTTGCCCGCATCATCGAAATGGCGAACCTTGACGATATCCGCCAAATTCGGATTGCCCTCGAACGCCTCGACTTCGCTCGCCCCCATCGGTCCGCCCTGCAGGTTCAAGGAGTGCACCGAGGCTTCCGACAGTTTGCCGAAATAGTCAGTATCCACCGCGCACAGATAGCGCTTTGCCGCCACGTGATAGCGCACGCAGTCTGTCACCACAGACGGGAAGAACCCGGCCAGCACATCGGCGCCTGCCTCCTCGTGATACCTGTCTTTGGTGTCATCCATGGAGAACATGCCGAACTCACTGGTGAAATGCCCGATATCGTGCAGCAGGGCTGCAGTGATGATTGCCTCGCTTTCACCGGCCTGCTCGGCCAGATACGCGCCCTGCAACATGTGCTCGGCCATGGTAACCGGCTCGCCGAGGTACTCCTCGCCACCACGGCGTTCAAAAATATCCGCCAGAAAGCCGACGATCGTCTCGCGGGTCAGCTCGCTCATGCCACGTTGACCATGGCGGCCTCCTCAAGCACCGACAACGTCGACAGCAAACCGTCCCTGTCGGCATAACATCCCTGCAGCCAGCGTGATCCGCCACTGTCGCCATATCCGGTGCGGCCATGCAGCACCCGTGTATTGTCGACGATGAAACACTCGCCAGGTTCCAGTTTGAAACCAACTGCCATGGCCGGATCATCGATAATCTCTCCCAGCCTGCGGTAGGCCGCATAATAATCCGCCATGTCATCAAACGGCACATCGGTGATAGCTGCCGTCGAGCGATTGTTGAACCGGACCGCGGTCAACTGACCATCCGGGGTCAGTTCGATCATCGGCTTGCGGCTGACAAGATGAACATCCCCGGTGCCGCGATACTCAAACCGGGCGCAGTAGCGTGTCAGCAATTCAAAACCGTGCGGGTCTTCGGTTCGCAGCCGAAGTGCGGCGGCAAATCCGTCGACCACCTGGCTGTCGCCGCCTGCGGCAGAGTTTTCCAGGCAGTACAGTATCTGCAGCGTCGGTACCGGATCACGATAGGGATTGTCGGTGTGCGCCTGCAGACCAAGGCCGGTATAGGCCAGATTGGCCGGGTTGACCTCGGTGCGGACTTCAAACCATTTGCCGTAATTGGTTTCACGCACATAGCCGAACAGCGCTGCAACATCCACCAGCGCACCGCTTGCAACCGGGCCACCGGTCAGCTTGGCGAAGCCGTGGCGGCGTACACCGGACAGCCAGCTTTTCAGTGCCATGGCGTCGTGTTGAACGGAATTGTGGATACCAGTGACACTCGCCACATCAAACTCGCCGTCCCAGGTCTCAACGTCCGGCGCCGTCCAGCCTTGCGCCCTGCCCGCATTCACATCATAGGCGTGGTCCCGCAGCCATTGGCACGGAAATTCAACCTGCTTGCCCTCAGGTACAAACCGCACACTCGCGGTGTCAGCTGCAATTGTGGCGTCGGCGATGGTTGTATCCGGCGGAATATCGCTCAGGGTAATGAGCCGCTGGGCATTACCGGCAGACCGGGTCTCAGGGTCCAGCGCATTGTCCCGCAACCAGATCGCATGAAACCGGGCCTTGAAGCCATCATCCCAGGCCAGGGACAACACAAGCCCGTCACTGGATTTTTCTGCAGACACCAAACGTTTCATCAAGTCTCTCCGACGTTTGCAAACTGGCCCTATCGCCAATGTCCGCCACGCTATGCCGGTCTTTCGGTTCGGTCAATCGGCCGCGAACCGGTCCGTCGCCCGGATCAACTGGTCGAGGATACCCGGTTCGGAAAAGGCATGGCCTGCGCCTTCAACGATATGCAGGTCAGCCTCCGGCCATACCTTGTGCAGCTCCCAGGCATTGCGGGCCGGACACGGCATGTCATAACGCCCGTGAATGATGGCGCCAGGAATGCCCTGCAGCTTGCCGGCATCGCGCAGCAACTGGTTTTCCTCAAGCCAGGCACCGTGGAAGAAGAAGTGATTTTCGATCCGCGCGAAGGCAATTGCAAAATGCCCATCATCATGAGATGCCGCAAGCGCCGCACTTGGCAGCAACGTGATGGTTTCACCCTCCCAGACACTCCACGCGCGGGCCGCCTCAAGCTGAATGGCGGCGTCATCGCCTGTAAGCCGGGCACGATAGGCGGTAATCATGTCACAGCGTTCATCTTCGGGAATGGGCGCCTGGAATTTTTCCCACTTGTCCGGAAACATTTCCGAAACGCCGAACTGATAATACCAGCTCAATTCGGCTTTCGTGACTGTGAAAACGCCGCGCAGGATCAGGGCACTGACCCTGTCCGGGTGGGCCTCTGCATAAGCCAATGCGAGCGTTGATCCCCATGAGCCACCCAGAACAAGCCACTTCTCAACCCCTGTGAATTCACGCAGCCGTTCGATATCGGCGACAAGGTGCCAGGTGGTGTTGGCTTCAAGCTCGGCATGCGGTGTGGAATGACCGCATCCGCGCTGGTCGAACAACAAGATGTCGTAAATATCGGGGTTGAACAGCCTGCGATGCTCCGGCGCGCAGCCGCCGCCGGGCCCGCCGTGCAGGAACACCGCCGGTTTGCCGCCGGGTTTGCCCGAGCGCTCATAATAGACCGAATGGCCATCTCCGACAGACAGCATACCCGTCTCATATGGTTCTATTGGGTGATACAATGTGCGCATGTCACTCTTCTGATGGGTTTCGTTTTGAACACGGTTTGTCTGCCAGTTGCATCAGGGATCCGTTGTTGCAGACATGCGGCCAGGCTATTTTACCATGCCGGCCAAATTCGGTTTATCGTGCCAACCGAAATCGGATGCATCCGGCAACTCCCCGGCGGCATAGTCCATTGGGATGCCTTCGATTTCTGCTGCCATCTGGGTGAAAGACGAAAACGCGCTGCCGATTATCCTGTTGGTTCTGGAAAGGCAAAACAGATCAATCACGGCATCTTCTATCGCTTGCGAATTGGCTCTGGACCGGCTTCTTTTCGAGTGTGTGATGACCCTGTCACCGAAAGTCCGCTTCAGCAACTCCTCCTCATTGTCATCATCAGTGGCGACAAAAAACATGTCGCAGTCAGTGTCTCGCAGCTCATTTTTCATCCTGTCGACAAACATGGAGGTCGGGCTGTACTTCATCGATATCCGATGATCGGATCTCCTGATATGAACACCGACACAGTTTACAAAACCAGCACACCGGCTGTCGATCACTTGCTGTATAGCTGGTAGAGGCCTGAACAACCGCTTGATGCCGTAAGGATGAAAGAACCGGTCCAGGGTTTTGAAATGCAATCGCTTACGGCGACTGAACTGGCGAAAATCGAAATCCTGATCCAGAAGTTTTTTGATGTCGGCCCGCAGACAATATGAACTGGGCCGGCGCACATCCAGCGCCCTGCAAATCTGAACTTGCTTCAGTTTCAGAAAATCCGACGAAAATTCCGTCAGCCTGTAAATCTCTTCCGGCGTCTGGAACAAGTCGCTGAAGGAAGCGCCGACACGGTCGTTGATGTGCCACAAAACGTGAACCGGCAATCCGATTTCGTGGCCAAGCGCCACTGCGCTGTCGATGGCACGAAACCTGTTGCACAGCCCTCCCATCGGCTCGATCGTCAACATCGTTACAAGCAGCCCCCACCTCAAAACCTGATATGGCGTGAAAGTAATACTCCAGCCATGTGACCTGAGCATGACCCGTGACATGCACTTTTAAACGCCGGCATTGAACACGAAACAACCAGTTTTGAAAGCGGACAAGGCCCTTTCTCCTTGTATTTTATCAATTTCGGGCAGACATGGCGCCGCGTCCGGATGCCCAACATGAACAGTCGATTAATTCCGCGTTAACAGAAACTGTTTTTCACGTTAAATAACAATGACTTAATTGACTTTCGTGTTCGGTCAAAGCACCTTTTTGCCACGCTCCGCCGGTATATCGATACTGACACCGTAAACCACCACCTGGGGCGAAAAGGAGTTGACGATGAAATATTTTAACTGCCTGAAAACAGACGTGGATCCAAAGCCGTTTCTCGATGAGATATCGCGGATCGACGGTGCGTGGGACCAGTCCACCGGACGCCAGGACAAGATCAAGGTACAGCGCGAAGCGCTTGCCATTCCGTTGCGCGGTCTGCGCAAATCAGCGATCGGCGACCGCAACCGCCGCGATGTGCATGAAAGTCGCTGGACCACCGGGTCGAAGCCCTATGTCCTGGCGCGCAGTTTCCTCGAAAAATTCGCCGCAGATCAGGACAGCATTCTCGGCCGCGCGAAAATCGTCTGCCTGCCGGCGCGAAAGCGCGTCTATCCGCACATTGACCGCGGCGAATATTACCGCGTCCGCAACCGCTATCATCTGGTCCTGCGTTCCGCCGCAGGCTCCTGGCTGAAGGCCGATGATGAAGAAGTTCGGATGAAGGAAGGCGAGCTGTGGTGGTTTGACAACGACCGGATGCACGAGGCGTTCAATGATGGTGACCAGGATCGTATTCACATGATTTTTGATATGCTGCCCGCCAACCGCGCCCAAGAGGTCTTCGGAACCGCCGCCTGAGTTGCAGAAAAGGACAAGACCCATGTTAAACGCTGCTCCCGCAGCGCGGCTATCGGCGTGTACATTCGTACTGACGCGCCGATCAGCGAAAGGTGATGACGATCTTTCCTGCTGGCTGGCGTTGCCCGATACGATTTCAGAGACCTTGCCGCCCCTGGTTGCCGTTCATGGCATCCGCCGTGAAGCCCATGCCCAGGCAAAATTTTTCGCCGACCGGGCAACTGCGCTGGGTCGCCCGGTCATCGCGCCATTGTTTGAAAAGACAAGCTGGCCGCGCTATCAGCAGGTCGTTCGTCGCGGGCGTGCCGATCGGGCACTGCTGCGACTGATGGTCGAACTCCAGGACACCGGGGTATGGAGAACGAAAAAATTCGACCTGTTCGGGTTTTCCGGTGGCGCTCAATTTGCCCATCGCTTCGCCATGCTGCATCCCGGCGTCGTGTCGCGCCTGATCATCTCATCTGCAGGCTGGTACACGTTCCCCGATGACGCGGTGTTTCCCTACGGTCTGTCACCGCGTCCGGACCGGTCAGACAGTTGGGCACCACGACTGACCGCCAGGCTCGATAAGTTTCTGGCCTTGCCCATGCATGTCTGTGTAGGTGCACACGACAATACACCCGACCGCAATACGAGATCCGGCCGGGAAATCAACGCGCAGCAGGGCCCGCACCGGCGGGCACGCGCCATGCGCTGGGCCGAAGCGGTCCGCTCCGCCGCACGTGCACGCAACATAAGTCCTTCGGTAGAATTCGTGGCCCTGCCTTCGTGCGGGCACAACTTTCGCAACTGCATCACCCGCGGTGGGCTTGACGCGATCGTCGTGCCGGACCGGACGATGCTTACCGAGGCGAAAACGTGCAACGGCAATTGTGGACGGTGTGCAATGGCCGATATTCCGTTGGAAGGATCAAACATATGAGTTCCCTGCCCCGCATCACAGGTGAAGGCCGATGGCGCGGTATTTCGCTCGTTGTCGCACTGGCGCTTGGTCAGGCCTCAGCGGCTGGTATCGCCGCTTTCGCCACCCGGGACGTGTTTGCCGCATTTCGCGATACGTCCACCGCCCTGCCAACCCTTGCGCTCGGTCTGGTTGCCTCAGCCGGCTTGGCCATAGCCCTGTTGCGCTTTGGCGAACGGGTGGCGGCAGAAAAAGTAGGTCAGAACTACGCAGCATCCCTGCGCCTCAAATTGTTCCAGCACATGACCCGAGTGTCTGCCCGCGATCTGGCGGAGCGCCGCAGCGGAGCACTGTCATTACGCTTTGTCGGCGATCTTGCGGCGGTGCGCGGATGGGTCAGCCTTGGCCTTGCCCGCATGATTTCCGCGCTCGTCGTATTGCCGGCGGCAACCGGTGCCCTGTTCCTGATGAACCCGAACCTAGGCATTGCAGCAGGTATTCCGATTGCTATCGGCTTGATTGTACTGACTCTGACCGGCCCCAGGCTGGGGCCTGCACACAGGCGGCTGCGGTCGCGCCGTGCACGGCTTGCTGCGGATATGAGTGAACGCATCCCCCATGCGCCCGAGCTCCGCCTGCTGGGTCGTGTGCATACCGAAACCCGGCAGATGGAGGACAAGACAGAAAAGCTGATCGATGCGGCCCTGGAGCGCGCGCGCGGGGCGGCATTGCTGCGGGCAATACCAGATGCGGTGTCTGGCATCGCTGCGGCGAGTGTCTTCCTGGCGGCTCTGCGCAGCGGTGCGCCGGGCGCCGAAGCGGCAGGCGCACTGGCGGCAGTTGGTCTGATGATCCAGCCGATGCGGGACCTTGCCGGTGTCTGGGACCGACACCGGGCCTGGCGTGTCGCACGCGAGAAGTGCGCAGCTATTCTTGCTGTTCCCAGACTTGCCGGCGCTGACCGGTCTGCAAAACAACCGCTGGCAAACCAGGCCCCGCGCCTGCGCTTTGAGGCTGTGAGCTCAGGAGCCCTGACGGACTTCAGTGTGACGGCAGAACCGGGACGAAAGATCGCGGTGATCGGAGCCAACGGTGCAGGCAAGTCGACATTACTCGCTCTGGCTGCCGGACTGGAATTGCCCGCATCGGGCAACGTCACGGTGGGTGACCGCATGGCCACCGGCCTGTCGGCGCGCGAGCGCCGCAGGTTGATCGCGCTTGTGGGCACCCGGTCTCCGATCCTGGCCGGCTCCCTGCGCCGGGCCCTGATCATGGGCGCCGATGACCGGCCGGACGATGCCGCCATCATGGCTCAGGCAGAAGCTTTCGGGCTTGCCCATGTGATAGGGCGTCTCGGCGGCCTGGACGGCAAGGTGTCCGAAGCAGGCCGCAATCTTTCCGCAGGCGAAATTCGCCGCATACTGCTGGCCCGAGCGGCGCTGTCTCGCCCGGGCCTGCTGTTACTCGACGAACCGGACGATGCCCTTGATCAGGATGGCCCCGGCCTTGTCAAACAATTGGTCCGTCATTGCGATGCAACGACACTTGTGGTGACCCACAATCTGGATATCGCCGCTTCCATGGACGAGGTCTGGGTGATCGAGGACGGCGAACTGATTGAGGTCGGCAATCCGGCCGATGGCATTGTCTCGCGCTTCATCCAGCGCCGCGACACCATGGCCCGAAAACCGGCCGCTACGCCGGCTTGATTCTGGCCTTTGCAGGACGAACTGTTGACCTCTATCAAGTCGCGCTCACGACAACGCTGCCATAATGGTCCTTTGACAAATCAATGGAGCCCGCCCCGTGGACAGCTACAAGACCATCCTCATCGTTTTTCGATCGCCCGACCAGGCTGAGCACCTGTGCCTGATCGCTGACGGCCTGTCCAGCATGCGGCAATCTCACGTCCTGGGCTTTCACGCCAGGCCCGGCATCTCCGTCAATGTGGGGCTCAGGGGAACTGAACTCAAAGAATGGCTCGATAACAAGCGCGAGCTCGTTGCCCAGCAGGAAAAGAACCTGAAAGCCATCTTCGAACACTATGCCTCTTCGTCGGGGCAAAGCTGGCAATGGCGGACAGTAGATCCCGACCTGATGCCGGGTGGAGATACGTCGCTGGATCTGGCCAGGTGTTCAGACCTTGTGCTGATCAACCGGCTGGACCACGGCTCGACACTCATGGATCCCGACATGACGCTGGAGCAGTTGATGTTCGAAACCGGACGCCCGGTGATCGTCGTACCGAAAGACTATGCCGGCCAAAAGATCGGACAGCGGATAGTCATCGCCTGGAACGGAACACGCGAGGCATCGCGCGCCGCCTTTGACGCGCTGCCTTTGGTGTCAAACACATCTGCGGATTGTGTTCGTCTTGTATGTCCGCCAATCCCGGAAAACAGCTCACGGCAATTGCCGCAAGGTGCTGACCTGGCCGAGGCCCTTGCCCGGCACGGGGTTGCGCCTGAAATAAAACCATTGCCGGGCCGGCACAGTGATGCGGGCGAGGAAATACTGGCAGAATGCGAGGAGTTCGACGCCGACCTGCTGGTCATGGGCGCTTACGGCCATTCGCGCCTGAGGGAGTATGTTTTCGGCGGCACCACCGAGACAATCCTGAACAATGCAACCATACCTGTCCTGCTGTCGCGTTAGAAGATGGCGGGCTCAACAAACTGATCCTTGTCATGGACGCACCTGACCTGCGTCAGCAGGATACAACCCATCAACTGACAATCCGAGGAACCGGACATGAAACACATCTTCAAACAGTCCTGCATCGCACTGGCAGCTACAATCTTCCTGGCTCCTGCAATCGCATGGAGCGGCGAGCCCGGCAAGACCATCAAGACGATCACAGGTGATTTTGACGAAGTGTTCGGGGATTTGCAGGACGCAGTAATCAATCGCGGCCTCGTTGTCGACTATGTCGGCGATGTGGGAAAAATGCTGGAGCGCACCGCAGACGCTGCCAAGGGGGTAACCGGTTCGAGCACCAAGGTGCCTTATCTGAATGCCCGCTACCTGCAATTCTGTTCATCTGCGCTCACCCACCAGGCGGTGGATGCCGATGTGCAAAACCTGGCAATGTGCCCCTACGTGGTATTTGCATATCAGACACGGGCTGAACCGGGCAAAGTATCGGTCGGGTACCGGCAAATCCAGCTGGCACCGTCAGACGCGTCTCAGGTTGCACTGGCCAAGGTTCATGATCTTCTTCAGGCAGTCGTAAACGAGGCTGTGGGCGCAAATCCCTAGGGTCAGGACCTCAGGAGGTTTTGATCATGACACAAGCCTATCGCCGCACCATTGATCACAGCATACAGATCACCAATGAGTGGATACATCAGATCGACGAGATGGTCAGTTGGGAAGACTCCAACCGGTCTTACCGGTTGTTGCGCGTGACACTGCAGGCCATTCGAGACGTGCTTGGTGTTGACGAAGCCGCCCAACTGGCTGCTCAACTGCCACTGTTCATTCGTGGTGTCTATTTTGAAGGCTGGGATCCGTCCGGCACACCTGTAAGACTGCGCGATAAACCGGACTTCATTGCACGGGTGTGTGAGGCTTTCACAGGCGATCAGCTTGATGATCCGGAAGCAGCCGTTGGCATCATTTTCAGTTTCCTCAACACTCGCATCTCGGCAGGCGAGATCAATGATATTCGCGGATCGCTGCGCAAAAGCCTGCGCGATATCTGGCCACCCCCTCGCGCCTGACTTGCCCTGGCCGGATTCGGAGAACTCATGTGTACAGATGCCGTGAAAGGCACTTGTGCATTTACCAGGGGCGTACGGCAAACGCTACAATGACAACAACCAGCAATGCATTGGTGACCCAGAACCCTGTCAGAACCCGTGCATTTTGTGTCATACTTCCTGTTTCCTAGTTATAGTAAAACCGCTCGGACACGATCTGGCTCGCGGGCACACCGCGCGCCATGAGCGCAGTCTCGACAGCATCGAGCATGGCAGGCGGACCACATACCAGATAGAGCCACTGCGCAGCGTCGTCAAAACCAAACACCTCATCCAGCGTAGCCCGGTCGATCATGCCCGTGAGGCCGCCCCACCCCGGTTCCGGTTCGGACAGTACAAGCCTGACATCCCGGTTGTCCTTGCCGGCCAGCAGCTTCAGTTTGCCGTCATAGACAATCTGGTCCGCCAGCCGGTTGCCATAGAGGAGAACCAGCGGTCGCGGGTCATTGTCTTTGTCCAGTTGCCCGGCAATACTGAGCAACGGCGCCACCCCGACACCACCCGCGATCAGCGCAATTCCTTTGCCTGACCGGCCTTTCAAGGTCAAATTGCCGTGTGGTCCATCCAGGTAGGCAGTTGTTCCCGGTTCCACTTCGCCAATCCTGTTGGTAAAATCCCCTACCTGTTTGATGACAAACTGGATGCCGGCATCACAACCTGGTGTCGAACTGATCGAAAACGGATTTTCGTGCAGCGAAAACGGGCTACGCCCCAGGTTCAACCAGACGAACTGGCCAGCCTCGAACTGCAACCCATTTCCGGATTTGGCTTTGATAGTGAGTTCCCATGTACGCAGGGCAATCTTGCGGACAGAGGTGACCCGGTATGGCCGGGCCACCTCTTTCAGGGGCATGATGAGATAGCTGTAGACCAGCGAACCCAAAGCTGCCGCCATAAGCAGCAACCAGAAACCCGCCAGCAGTGGGTCAGAGCTGTAGCGCCCGGCGTTGAGGGTGTGATGCATGGCCATGACAGCAATCAGCACAGCACCAACCCCATGCATCAGTCTCCATGTCTCATAGCGATACGGCAATTGATCACGGAATATGGAAATCAGAACAAAGACCGGCAAGGCGACCCAGGCGATCAGCCCGCTCGCAAGTGACCCGATAGTCAACCCGAGCGTAAGCTGGCGCGACACATCCCAGGGCAGCGGAAAGGTCAGGTACGGTGTCTGGTACAGGAACGGATGGAGCACTATGAACACCAGAACGGTGCGTGCCAGAAGCTGGTGTAGGCGCATGGTCACATCCATGCCGATGCGAGCCGAAATAACTTTGAAGCGCCCCGACAGAACAAACTCTACCAGCAGGATCGCAAGGGCGGTCATGGCCAGGCCGGATGAAATCTCGTCCCACACCGGGCGCAGTGGACGCCCCTGCAAGGTGCTGAGCACAAGTGGTGTCAGCGTTACGGCAAGATAAACCGCAATCAGGATCAACGCATGCATGTTTGTTCCCTGTGCAGGGTCACCCGCGGTTTGCCGATTATCTCATCACCAGCACCGAACACTGTGCGTGGCGCACGACCCGTGCTGCGGTTGAACCGAGAAAATAATCCTGCAAACCGGGCTTATGCGATCCGATGATAATGAGATCGGCACCGCATTCATCGGCCGAGGTAAGGATTGTCGAGCCAGGCTTGCCGGACCTGACTTCCGCATCTGCCTTGATACTTGCAGCGCCGATGAGGCCTTCCAGGGTTTCCCTGGCAGTACTCATAGCAGTCGTGATCACTTCATTGGGCACCTGGGCGGCAACAAAAGCCGGAATGTCGACGACAATGTTCAAAAGTCGTATTCGTGTGTCCTTGCCGGCCAGTTTCCGGGCCAGATCAATCATCATCCTGGCTCTTTCAATTTCAGACAGGTCAATCGGCAGGAGTATGGACTTGTACATTTTCGTCTCCCTTCAGTTGCTGCAGATCAGGCTTGGGACTCACATTTGTTGATAATCACATCCAGTCACCGTCATGCACCATTATCTCAACCGGTCCGTCCGGCTCGGTCCGGCCTTCGACATACTTGTGGCGTGCAATATCGTGAATCTCGATCACAAACCGGTCGTAGGCATCGAGAAACAGCTCTGCCGGAAGCAGGCCGTCCATGGGTAACTCCGGATGTCGGTGTTTCAGGGCGAATACCGTCACGCCGCACGACACCTCACGGTGCCCGTCACGGCCGACAAACCTGACGCATTTGCCGTCAAACAGTCTGTCGTCACTGGAAAAGGCCAGTTGTCCCATGCCCGCCTCCATCAGTTGGACCAGTTGGCTTAAGTTTACACGTTTGTCGCATCTGCGGGTTGACCTTCGTCAAATGGATGCCTGAGCTGTCGTTATTTCCCCGGATCGTCTTCGGATATTTGACCTGCCGCTCGATGCGGACCCTTCCCCACTGCTTGACGCACGAGTAATTCGTCGCTGTTGCAATTTCATTGGCTTTCATCCTTGATGGTCCAATTGGCTGAAAATGTCCCATTTCGTGGTGAAAGCTTGTGCTGCTACACACTCGTGTGGCCGGCGGACTGTCCGGGTGCAGAAATGACCGTGGCGACGGCCTCAAACCAGAGGAACCTCTTTTTCGATGCAGCATGTTTTGGCCAATACGGTGCTTTCGCTGATGCATCCCGTTCTGGTGGCCAGATTTGTTCAGAATTGCGGGCATTTGCCTTCGGTGGCCGTTCCCGAAACAACCGATGAGAAATACCTGTGGCGGAAAATCTTTGATCGCAACCCGCTGTTCGTCACTCTCAGCGACAAGCTTGAAACCAAACGTTACATGGCCGAACGATTTCCGGCAGTGAAGACGGCGCAAGTCCTGTGGGAGGGGGACGATATCCGCAACGCTCCGCGCGAATTGCTAGACTTGCCAGGTTTCCTGAAGGCCAATCACGCTTCCGGCTTCAATTTCAGGCTGGGCACCAGCGCGCCGGACCTTGATGAACTGCACCGGCTGACCCGCAAATGGTTGCGCGTTCGCTATCACACCAAACACGGCGAATGGGGCTATGCGGGCGTAAGACCACGGCTGTTTATCGAGGAGGATTTGGGGGCGGATGCGACCGATGAACTGACCGATTTCACCATCTACGCATACAACGAGCGGATCACCCACTTTGCCACCATGCATGGTCACAAGACCAACCATGTCAAGGTGGCGAGATTTGATGGCGACGGCAAACGACTGGCGAGACCGCTGGCGGGTGCGAGCAAGGTGCTTGGCAAGGATCAGCTCGGACAGGAAATGATTGCCTCGGTACTGCCGGCCACCTACCGGCTGCCGCCAGGGTTCGAGCAGATGCTGTCATATTCGCGGGAACTGACCAAAGGTTGCGATCATCTGCGGGTTGATTTCATCTGGAACGGACATGACTTTTTCCTGACCGAAGTGACTATCTACTCGATGGCCGGATATATCGATTACGAGGATGACGCTCTCATACGGCAGATGGCCAGTTCCTGGGAATTGCGCGACAGCTGGTTCCTGCAGACACCACAGTCAGGCTGGAGAAAGCTCTATGCCAACTGGCTTGCCAGGCGATTGGGTAGCGCGACGTAACAAGCGCATGGATTTCAACAAATTCATCTAGTAACAACCTTTATAGCGATTTGTTGATTCACTTGAAGCGCTTCGGATCAGCGGCCTTAACGACGCTCGGCGCCTGCTTCAGGCAACCAGAATTCATTCTTAGCTAGCCCAGCGTGTCCATATAGGCTTTTGATGAACTGAGAACATCCAGACCCTGCGAGGTGAACCGGGCGTGCTGGTGCAATGTTTCGAATGCATCCATGAATCTGGGCACGTTTTGAGCAATAAATTCATCGGCAAAATCATGCTGATGCTGAGAGGCCGTATCCAGTTTGCGCAGCAGGTTCATGCCGTAGATCATGCGGGCCAGCACGAAACTCTGGTGAAATATCCCCTCTACAGGACGTGCGTCGGAGCGCAGTGGCGACACATAGCGCTCGTCAGGTGAATTGGTCACCACACCTTCATTGGGAGAATGCGCAAACAGTACCATGTGGGCATGTTCATGAATCAGCGATACCACGCATTGCAGGCGGGACGCCACCGAATCGGCATTGAACAGAACAGCCCCGAATGCCCGCAAAGCCGTCACACTCTCGAATTCTCTCGGCTCGTCGCCTGCAACCTGGACGCCGGTTGCCAGGATCACGGTGCTGACCAGTGCCTCCATTTCCGCCGCAAGCGCCGGTGCAAAACCACGCAGATCGTCCATGGCACCGTAAAGGTTTGCCTCGGTCTGCGCGGCTCTGGCAGGGTCCGGTTCGACATACCTGAACAAGGAGTCCGTTTCGCAGAAATAAGAGGTCACCAGCCCGGTATCCCAGCCGCACGACGGCGAACCAAGGCGGACGATGGCAATACCGTCTTCTGCCGATGCTTCGTCAAGCATGCCTTTAATGAGTGCTTCAGCCGATGCTGTGTCTTCGGCCTGCAACGCCTCGATGAGCTTGAAATGCATACTGTACAGAAGCGGAGTTTCACGGCTTCCCGACCGTATGCGGGACAACAGCGTCGCTGCGCGCTCGGTGTCGACCGAAATAGCCGGTTCACAAACCGAAAAAAGGTATTCGAGACTGTCAGCGAAACCATCGTTGAAATGGGCCCGCAGCGCGAATCCGGACGCCGCTGATGGCTTAAAGAACTTGTCTTCGGGCTTCACTGACAATGCTCACACACGGATAAGCGGGCAACCCTTGCAGAATTGCCCGCTGTCAATTTCGAATCCAGATCTGATCTACCTCAGACCTTTGGTGATTTCGGCGACACACCAGCCTTGACGGTGCCGGTCGTCAAACCGGAGCCGGAGGTCCCGACGGTCTTACCCATGTCGATGTCCACCTTCGGCGACGTTCCGGTCATTTCGGCACCGGTCTTACGTCCGTCCTGTGCAGTGCCGAGCACGGCCTTCTGGTTAAAGATTGTCTTTGGCGAAGGGCTGCGCATTGGCGCACCTGTTTGCCTGCCATTGGCGCTGCCGCCCAGAGTCCGGCCCAAATCCAATTTCGAAGCTGACATATGCTGCTCTCCTTGCTGTGTCGTTCAACCAGATACCCAGTCTATTGACAGCATACCCAAATGACAATGTTGCGTATGTCTTTTCTCAACAGGCCCAGGGACCGGGGTTGGTTCCTGCGATGGCGTTATTTTTCCTGGATCGTCTCCAGGTAGTCGACCAGCCGTTTGATGCGGTCGGTTGCAACCCGGGCGGCGGTCTTTGCGTCCTCGATAAGGACCCCTTCCCCCACTGCCTGGCGCACGAACAACGCCCCCCAGATGGGCATCTCGGAAGTGCCGTGTGCAAGCGGCATGTCCAGTCCCTCGATTGTCCTGAATACGTCGTCTGCCGGAAACTCACCACCTGAGCGCACTGAAATCCTGGTGAGGTCCGCCGGTGGCGTCTTCAGTTCCTTGGCAACCGGCCCGTTTCCTTTCGCGTCCCGCCCGTGGCAGACACTGCAATAGATATTGAAGTCTTCAGCCGCCTCGGCAAGTTGCGGGCTGGTCATCGAATGCGGCGCTTCCGTGGTCGTGGCCGAAGCAGAAGAAGCGTATGCCGCAACCCCCAGCGGAACGGACAGGAACAACGCAGAAAGGTACCGCAGTCGCAGATTCATGGGGTTTCGTCCTTGATGGTTCGATTGACCGGGAGTGTCAGGCGCCATGGTGGCCGTTTTTGACGCCGATACCTTGATATGCATCAAGTTTCAGGCCCGTTTGTCTGCGTGAATGGCTGCTGGCCGACCACAAGCCCCAGGTCTCACGAAGACAGAACGGTGTGCATCGGGTTGCCGCGATTGACCGAGGTCAACATGGCACGCAGTTCAAACGGCTACCGTTGTGCCATGTATGGTAAATTCACAGTGTTGGCCCTGGGTGCTGCTGTCTTGTGGGGCGCTGCAGGTGGCGCCGGTGCAGGTGCCGAAGACAGACAGACCTCCGATGCATGGTTTGCAGCCAACAGCACCACTGCAAATACCGAAAGCAAGCAGAACTTCGACGCAGAAAGCCTGTACCGATCAAGCTGCGCGCCATGCCACGGTGTGTCCGGCGATGGTCGCGGACCGCTGGCTGCATCGTTGAAAACCGAGGTGCCGCCGCTGAACAATCTGGCAGATCGTTACAGTGAAATTTACTTCCCCGAACGATTCCTGATCGAGGTGATCGACGGACGCAAGAACATGCCGTCACACGGTGAACGGGAGATGCCGATCTGGGGCAGGCAGTTTGGCCTGTTGAAGGGCACACAGACCAGTGGTGAAGCGGCTGTTGCAGATGATGCAGCGGCACGGCAAAAGATTGAAGCCCTGGTCGATTACATCCGATCCATCCAGATCAGATAGCTCAGGAACCGTCACACGCCGCAGATTTGCCTGGGAGGCTCCGGCAATCAGAAGTTCGTCTTCTTGTCGGATGAAACGCCGAACAGAGGGACAATTGTCGCGCGAATTGTCTTGTCCTTCCACGGTACAAGACCATAGTCGCCGCACCACTTGGCCTTGAACACCTGGGTCTCGCCTTCAACCTTGAAGGAAAACTCGAGACACTTGCCGCTCTTTTTCACCTTGCCACCGGTAAAAACACCCGGCACCTGCAGCGAGATGCGGCAGTCCTTGCCCAGGAAGGCATTGGTTGACTCGTTCTTGCCCCGGAAGCTGGCTGAAATCTTGTACTTTCCAGGCTTTGCCCAACTGTGCCCGCAGTTAGCGGCTGCAGCGCTGTCCGCACCGGCCAACAGGAACAGCCCCGCCATAACGGCTGATACGGCACTTGCGACACCCCTTTTAACGATAGCCATGACCCCTCACCCATCCTCTTTTTAGTTGGAATATCCGAAAGGCAGTATGATGTGCAACTTGACCGCCTTCAATCCGATTTCTTCAAGACGTGTTTGACCGGTGTGTTCATGCTTGCATGAACCGGTCGATTTTCCAAGATCGTGCCTGATAAGTTCATCCGGCATTGGATTATAGTCGCCGTTTCGAGGTAAAAGACCAAACAGAAGGCAAGGCAAACTGTACAGCCTGCTATTGTGGGCGACCGGGGAAGATGGCTGAGTGAACCCTGAAAATGCATTGTGGATTCTGCGCTGTGTCCGGCTCTGGAGCTACCTGGCCTATCCCGCGCAAACCATCAGGTTTCGCCGGAGGCTGGGTTTCTGGCCTGAGCCCGCATGGCCGACGCGGCTGAACGACAAATTCCACTGGCGCAAGATTTTCGACCGCAACCCACTATTCATTGAATGCTCCGACAAGCTTGCTGCAAAAGAGTTCGTGCGGCGGATCAACGCGGACATTGAGATCCCGAAAGTCCTGTGGACCGGTGAGCGGGCCGCTGACATACCCGACCACCTGCTGGCCGGCGACGTGGTTGTCAAAACCAACCATGGATCGAGCTGGAACATCCCCGTGCGCGGCGACGTGGCCGACAGGCAGGCCTTCAGTCGAAAGGTAGATGCCTGGATGGCCAGGCGGTACGGGCGAAAGCACTGGGAATGGGGCTACTTCGACATCACACCCAAACTGTATGTGGAAGAGATGCTCAAGGAGAACGGCGAGCCGGTTGCCAGCGTCTACAAATTCTATGTTGGCGCTGCCGAGGTTGGGGCCTGCTATACCGAGCAACCGGTGCCTGGCAGTGACGAGGTAATCGAAGGCGTACTGGACGTCGACGGCAACAGTTACGAAGGCTATTACGAGACCGGTGTCTACGCAGACGTGGTGCCCCCACCTGAATATGCACGGATGCTGCAGGCTGCCTCGTCACTGGGCCGCGAGTTCGATTACGTGCGCTGCGACTTCTATCTTGTCGGCGGGAAAACCTACTTCTCGGAGTTGACCTTCTACCCTTACGGCGGACTGGATTCGGACTCGATCGAGAGCCTGATGGACCTGCTCGCTGAAACCTGGGACGTGCGCAAGTCCTGGTTCATGACCACGCCCCAGACAGGCTGGCGCCGGCTGTATGCGCAGGCACTCAGGCTGGCGCTGGACGGAGGCCTTGCTGCAAAGCCGGACTCGCGGCCCCGCAGTTACCCGGTCCCGGACAGCTGATGTGTCAGCCGCGGCTGTAATTTTGATCGCGCGCTGCGCTGGGCTGCTGATAACGCGATGTTAAACTCTGCCAAACACACTTTGCCGGTCTGTAAAGAGTGAGGATCACCTGATGTTCGGCAAGAAGCATCCTGATTACAAAGAGAAAAAACGCAGTCCAATGCCGCCGCATCCGGGCCCCGACGCCGATGGCGTGACACGGGCGATGCCGAGGGAAATGTGGGACGGGCCACACGGCGACTTCCTGCGCGAAATCGGTGTCACTCCTGACGATCCGTCAAATGTCATGCCGACACAGCAGTCCGTGCAGGCCAAGGCTGACAAGCTCATTGAAGACCAGAAGCAATTCCTGGCCCGGATCAACGGGTCGCTGGGCGAAAAGGTCGTGCCGTGGGCAATGATCCCATGGAGCATTTGGCAACAGTCGCATGCCCATTTTCTGATGGTCGCACTGGACTTCTACCCGGTCCACCCGTTCAACACCCTTCTGTTGCCCGAAACCGAGCGTGGCGAACAGGCATATGGCCTGCCCAAGCATCTGGGCGGCATACCCGCAGGTCTTGAGGATGCCGCCAACACCATGATTGGCGGTATCCGGAAAAACTTTGAACAGTCACACAATGACGTCACCACACAATTGCAGAACGGCAACCTGGATGCCCTGAAAAAGGTTGATGAATACAAGGGCCGAGCCATTGGCCGGGTATGTGTGGTCGCCCATGAACTTGGCAAGACAACCTACGGCGCCGAAGCCTTTGAACGTCACAAACAGGTCTGGGGCGAAACTCTGGGGTGGCCCAAGCTCTGATCACATATGCCTGACCGGTGGTATTTGTCCGATCGATCAGGCGGAGGCGGCACAATTCCCTTTTTCCGGCACGGCGGAAATGAACTGTGCAGTGACCGTTCAGATTACTGTCCGATCACCATGACATTGATGACGGCGCCGTGTTCATCATCCCAGTCGCCGCTCCAGTCACGCAGGCCGAAAGTAACCGGTACGCGATACCGCACATCACTTTCCTCAACCTTTTGAGGGTCGCCCAGGCGCACTTCCAGGTTGCCGAACGGCCTGTCGCTTGAGTCCTGAAACCAGACCCTAAACCCTGTCAGTATGGCAAAAACCTGATCTGGCGGATTCTCAAAAACAACCTCATCCATATTGCCCCCGATTCCGGTATCGACGCGAGGCGAGGTGCGCGGAAAGAGCGCGTCAGAGTCAGTTCCTGGCGGCAGAATGCCGAAGTCCGACAGCTTCAGTTCCGGGAATTCGATCTGGAGTGGTCTGATCTGCATGGGCATTTACTTTGCCTCCTTGGTGTAATTTTTGTCATCCGGCTGTGACAGGACAGCGAACTTGGGGCGACCTGTTGCACGGTCTATCGTCAGTATCGCCGGTTGCTCAACTGTCCGGCTGGTGAAATTGGTGGCGACGGCGCGTACCTGAGCAGCTGCGCCAATGCGCCGTATGTCAAGCACATTGCCGCTTGCCAGTTGGCGACCGGTCTCGTCGAACCAGATGATGCCCGGACTGCTCAATTGTCTGCCGGCATCATCATGTACGACAGCCCTGGCATGTCCACTGGACAACACCGCTACCGATACAATCGCAACTGCGGGCCGAGGGTCGGGTAACGTGAGCAGGCATTCAATTTCGCCTGTGGCAATTCCGCTGGACGCCAGTACCCGCACCCGCATCTGTGTTCTCGTGCCGAAGAGGCGCGGATGTATGGTTGCCGCACGTTCCTGGGTTCGCGGCACCAGACCGCGCCAACTACCGTCAACGTCCTGCCAGTGTACCAGATACCATATGTCGTCGCTATCCGCCTGCTGCGTTTGCGCCAGCCAGTTGATCTTGAAAACATTGTTCGCCTGATCGTAGTTGCAGTCGATGGACATTTGCGGCACAGGAGGAATGCACTCTTCATAAATCTTGTCCTTGTCATCGTAGACGACCAGCCAGTGCGCATCTTCAGGAAAGATCAATCGCTCGTAGAATGTTTGTGTGCAGCACGAGCGGGTGCACGGCGGCAAATCTTCATGCAGCTTGTGACACCCCAGAACCTTGTGGCACTCATCCAAAAACTCCAGCCGGAACCGCGAAGGTTGGCCCTTTCGTCCGCTCGTGAGGGCTTCGAAGTGAAACGATGTCCTCCGGATAACGCGCCTGCAGTGATCTATGCTCATATCCAGAAAGAGCATCATTGACCGTCTTGGCCGCCACGGGCCGCCTCCACGGCTGCCGGGGGCGGATGCAGCCTGCGCCGCATTGCCGGATACCGGATCGCCCGGCTCCATCAAAGCCACATAGGTGTACGGACTGATCCACCGGTTCACCAATGCATAACCCATGAAGTCATAATTGTTTGAAGGTGATTTGACCCGGCGGTTACCATCATCGGTCAGGGTATCAAATCCGAACTCGCCGATGCTGTGACGGGCGAAACTGGCGTACTGGGGGTATTCGTCATCAAGATAATCCGGATTGTCGCAAGCAGACGGCATGGCGCACGGCGCGTGACGGCGTCCCAGAATATGACCGATTTCATGCGCAATTGTGACTGTGTTGTTTTCCGATGACGCAACACCGCGCGTTTGCTGGCCGGTCGGTCCGCCAAATGTCACACCGTTGGGAAATACGCCGACGAATACGTCCTCTGAGTCACCTTTGAGATCTCTTACAATCTTGTTGGCCTCGTCGAGGTTGCCGATATCCTCCATGTCCCGATCGAAATCATCGACAATGGCGCGCCCGGTAACCGTCACACCGGGAACAGGAAAGGTGCGTTCGCTAAACCACATGGTATCCTGAAATTCGGGCAGCGTCAGCGGCGCGAGGTTCTTGCCCTGGCCGGTATAGTGGAAAGCCACGAGAAACACCTTCAGCGGTTGAAATGTCGTGAAGCCCATCGTTCGCTCGACGGTGGTTGATGTCTGCGTTTCGTCGTCTTCGTCGAATACGCGGCAACGGAAAGTCACGTTACCCCGGCAATACTGACCCTCCACAATGAAATTGAGCGTATGTCCCGTGACGCCCCTGTTGATTTCATTGTCCCGTCTGGGCGTGATGCTGCTGTCGGGAGCAAGCACAATGGTTTCGCTGGAGGTAACAATCTCAAGCTCGCCGGTCAGATCGGCAATCTCCGGCAAGCCGGAATTCTTGTCGTAGTCCACGTAAACGCGCACGCCCATTGTCTTGCCTGCAACCAGCGGAATGGCGTTGTCGGGCTGGACGTTCAACGCATTGAGATGTTTGGAACTGCGAAAGAACTGCGTGGCCTGGTTGAATTCCATATCCACGACTTGCAGATCTTCGCGCATCGGGCCCGCCTCGACCTCTGCCAGGTCGGCCAGGATAATGATTTCAACGAGGCCCTTGTATGCATCGTCCCAGGTCCCTGACCAGTCACGAAGACCATAGCTGACCTCCACCTGCACGGAGTCGCCTTCGAAGGATGTTTCGGTGTTGAATTGCAGCTCGCCGAACGGGCGATTTTTCTGTTCATCGTAACCAGAGGAAAACCCGGTCAGTCCTGCGGTCGCCTTGGTAACATTCCGCGGGAAGGTTTCCGCAATGGTCTGGACTTGAGGGCCTGAACCGTTTGCGGCGTCGAACGACAGAGTTCTTTTTCTGAATTCCACCTTGGTGCCCCGTACGCTGGGGGTCGAGAAGGCAGTGGAGGCAGCTCAGCCGATCATGCGGGAACAATTGACCGCAGGCTCGCTTCTTCTGGAACTGCCCAGTTGTCTAACCCGACCTTTACCGCCGTCCCGGAGTGACGTTGAAGCCGCCGTGCGAACATCGCTTCAGGCTTGGAACATAACAGATTGACGCAAGGGAATCTACAGCTCCCTTGAACACCACACCGAACAGTCAAAGCGATAGTGAACAGCGAGATCCCGCATCAATTGGGCAAGGGTGAATAAAGCCAATGATTTCAACGTAACCAATCACAGTAGCCACATGAATAGGTGCACGATAAACGTGTGGCCTTAGTCGCCCCACATTAGCTACGCCCGAACATGACGGGTTTGTACACTTGAAATGCACCCGTCAATTACGAGGTAAACCGCCAAGGGTTCCATGGAGCCTGCCGAAGCCGAACGTGCAAGATGGCTCTCAGTCAAAACCAGATGCAATTGCGCGAAAATGATCGCGAAATATCTCAAGGGTATGAAGAGCTTGAAGAGCACCGAGAAGACCCTGTAAGAGGCTTATCTCTTGGTTAAGGCGCCCCGTACCCATTAGATCAGGGGCTCCCGACGCTTCAAGTTCCGCAATCACCCTGTCCCGCGCACTCACGCAGTCATCATGAATTTCCTGAACTGCATCAATGCGGGCAGCATCCGAGGTCGCGGCACCCAATCCTTCTATCAGCTTGTCTCTTTTTTCAGGACTTAAACCTCCCAGAGCCGCTGCTTTTGCAGTCTCTGCTACTCTGCGCACTGCCTCTGAACTGTTGTCTAATGCTTCCGCCAGCTTTCGAAAATTATCGCCTTGCACGGACATTGGTTGCCTCCATTTGAGAAGTTTCGACCAATTCCTACCGCAGCATCAAACGCAATTACCGTAACTGGACAACTTATTAAACTGACACTGTTGGTCGGCCCTATATGATTGGTCCGGTTCAAATGCTAGTTCATGATCGCCATCGCTGCAATGAACTTTGCCTTTTTCAACGAAGCGGCTAACCGGGCACGCCACCAAGGTTTTGTTTGAGCCAAGTGCCATGCGAGCAATGCTTGCGCATGCTGATCTGTTTCAAAAACTGTCTCGGTTTCAAAGTGCAAATTTGCACTGTGATCTGGCGACACAACCTTGGGCAAATTTGCGCGAGGCTCCTGCCCCAAGGCAATACGGTCTCACGCTTCAGGCTGGTGACTTTGCTGGATGTCGCCTGACGGGCTACAGGTATAAGCGCTTGGAAAATTCACGCTAAGCCATTGAAAGCATTGGTGGGCGCACAGGGATTCGAACCCGGGACCGTCTGATTAAGAGTCAGATGCTCT
>CALHUA010000173.1 GCA_938039915.1 uncultured Anderseniella sp. | reverse complement strand
CCTCAATGAACTGGGGCCGAGCTATATCAAGCTTGGTCAGTTTCTGGCCACGCGGCCGGACATGATCGGTTCTGATCGCGCAGATGCCCTGCGGCAACTGCAGGACCGCATGAAACCGTTCGGCATGAACGAGGCGCGAGAAGCCATTCAGACCGGCCTCGGCAAGCCGGCCGGGGAAATCTTCCAGCCCCTGTCAGATCCGGTTGCAGCCGCTTCGATTGCGCAGGTTCACAAGGCACAGGTGATCGACGATGCCGGAAACAGGCGCGATGTGGCGGTCAAGGTGCTGCGGCCCGGTGTCGAGGCCAGGTTTCGCGATGACCTGGAAACGTTCTTTACGGCAGCCAGGCTGGCTGAACGGTTTTCCGCGGAAGCCCGCCGGCTGAACTTCATCAAGGCGGTCGCAACGCTGGAACGGTCGGTTGAGCTTGAAATGGACCTGCGGCTCGAAGCAGCAGCGATGTCCGAGATGGCGGAGAACACCCGCGATGATCCCGGTTTCCGGGTGCCTGAGATTTTCTGGCAACAAACGTCACGCAGGATACTGACCAGCGAGTGGATTGACGGTATCGCGCTGACAGATGACAAGGCACTGGCGGCATCCGGGCTCGATTTGCCGAAACTCGGCGACACGGTGATCCAGTCATTTCTGCGCCACGCCATGCGCGACGGATTTTTTCATGCCGACATGCATCAGGGCAATCTGTTCATTGACGCACGGAACAATCTGGTGGCTGTCGATTTCGGCATCATGGGCCGCCTGAGCATGAAGGATCGCCGGTTCCTTGCTGAAATCCTGTGGGGCTTCATCAAGCGCGACTACAAGCGCATTGCCATGGTTCATTTCGAGGCCGGTTATGTGCCCGCCGGGCAAGATGTGGACATGTTCGCCCAGGCCCTGCGCGCCATCGGCGAGCCGATCATGGGGCGCAATTCAACTGACATTTCCATGGCCCGGCTGCTGACCCAGCTGTTCGAGGTGACCGGCCAGTTCAACATGGAAACTCAGCCGCAACTCATTCTCCTGCAGAAAACCATGGTGGTGGTCGAAGGCGTTGCGCGCAGCTTCAATCCGAAACTCAACATGTGGGTGACGGCTGAACCGGTGGTGGCGGAATGGATGGAACAGAAACTCGGCGCACAGGGTCGGCTTGAAGATGCTGCAGAAGGTGCTGCCACACTGGGCCGGCTGGCAGCATCTTTCCCGGAAGTTCTGAGCGAGCTGGGACAGGCATCGGCACTGGTGTCCTCCATGGCGCAATCCGGCGGCATTCGGCTGGACAGTGACACAACAGACGCAATCGCAGCCGCGCAGGCACGCCATTCCGCCTCCAATCGGGGAGCGTTATGGGTTGGTGCCATTGCATTGGTGGTACTCGCTGTAACGCTGGCACTGTAGTAAGGTTGAGATCATGGCCGATCAAAAACGCATATTACTGATAATCGGAGGCGGCATTGCCGCCTACAAGACACTCGAACTTATCCGACTGTGCAAGAAAGCAGGCATAGCGGTTACCCCGATATTGACCCGTGCCGGTCAACAGTTCGTCACCCCGCTTTCAGTCGGCGGGCTGGCCGGCGAGAAACCCTATACGGACCTGTTCGACCTGACCGATGAAGCGGAGATGGGCCACATTCAACTGTCGCGTGTTGCCGATCTCGTGGTCGTCGCGCCGGCAACCGCGGACCTGATGGCAAAGATGGCATCGGGCCAGGCAGATGACCTTGCAACCACGGCGCTGCTGGCGACCGACAAACCGGTGCTGTTGGCACCTGCCATGAACGTGCGCATGTGGCAGCACCCGGCCACACAGCGCAATCTGGCCACCCTCAAAGGCGACGGCATCCTGATCAGCGGACCCGAAGATGGCGATATGGCCTGCGGCGAGTACGGCCCGGGCCGGATGAGCGAGGCCGCAGACATCTTTGCTGCCATTGAAAAGTTTTACAGTGGGGAGACTGTTCAAACACCCTTCAAACCCGATGCTGTCGCAACCGGCGCGCTGGCCGGACGCAAGGTGCTGATCACCGCAGGCCCCACCCATGAGCCGATCGATCCGGTGCGCTATATTGCCAACCGGTCATCGGGCAAGCAGGGATACGCAATGGCCGAGGCAGCCATCGCGCTGGGCGCCGAGGTTGCACTTGTGTCAGGCCCGGTCGGCCTGCCAATTCCGCCGGGCGTCGAGCTGATCAATGTCGAAACGGCGCGCGAAATGCTGAAAGCGGTGCAGGGCGAGCTGCCGTGCGACATGGCGATCTTCTGTGCAGCGGTGGCGGACTGGCGCACTGAAGACAATGCGCAGCAGAAGATGAAGAAAGACGGCAGCGGCAACCCGCCAGATTTGAAGCTGGCGGAGAACCCGGACATTCTTAAGTCAGTCGGTCACCTGAAAAACCACCGCCCGGCGCTGGTGGTCGGCTTTGCCGCGGAAACCGAGAATGTTGTCGACAATGCCCGCAAGAAACTCGCCGCCAAGAACGCGGATATCATCGTTGCCAACGACGTGAGCGACGCTGGCGGTGTCATGGGCGGACGCGACAATACTGTCCACCTGGTCGGCCCGGACAGTGTCGAGGACTGGGAAAAAATGTCAAAGCGTGATGTTGCGGCTCGCCTCATGGACCGTTTCGCGGCCATGCTTGCAGAAAATACATGAGCCCTGTCCCGACAGTCCGGCTGACCTGGTTTCCGCATGGTGAGGGACTGGACCTGCCTGCCTACGAAACCGTGCAGGCTGCCGGAATGGATATTCGTGCAGCGGTACCAGCTGACGCTCCGATCGTTCTTGAGGTTGGCGCGCGGGCGATGATCGAAACCGGTTTTGCGATGGCTTTGCCGCCAGGTTTTGAAGCACAGATCAGGCCGCGGTCCGGCCTTGCCGCCAAGCACGGCATCACCTGCCTCAACACTCCCGGCACCATCGACGCGGACTATCGCGGTGAGATCAAGGTGATATTGATCAATCTTGGCCAGGACCGGTTCACGGTCAGCCGCGGTGAGCGTATCGCCCAGATGGTGATTGCCCCTGTGGTGCAGGCGGAAATCATGCCGGTGGACAAGCTGGACGACACCGGCCGGGGTGCAGGCGGTTTCGGATCAACGGGGAAAAACTGATCATGGCATTGAGCGATGATGAGATCGAAAGATATGCACGGCACATCGTGCTGCGTGAACTGGGCGGGCCGGGCCAGCAAAGACTGAAAGCGGCAAAAGTCCTGGTTATCGGCGCGGGCGGGCTGGGCGCACCGGTTTTATTGTACCTGGCAGGTGCCGGTGTCGGCACCATCGGCGTGGTGGACGATGACACGGTCAGCCTGTCCAACCTGCAGCGTCAGATCATTCACTCAACCAGCGGTGCTACGGAAAAGACCGCAAAAACAGACAGCGCGGCTGCCCGGATAGCTGACCTCAATCCCAACGTGAACGTCATCACCCACCGGACAAGGCTTGATGCCTCCAATGCACTGGACATCATCTCCGGCTATGACATCGTTGCCGATGGCTGCGATAACTTCGTCACCCGGTTCCTGGTGTCAGACGCCTGCTATCTGCTGGGCAAGATCCTGGTGTCCGCCGCCGTCGGCCAGTTTGATGCGCAGCTTTCCACATTCAAGCCACACCTTGCCCAGGCAGACGGTACGCCTTATCCGAGCTACCGGTGCCTGCACACCGACATACCGCCGGACGGCATGGTGCCGTCATGTGAAGAGGCCGGCATCATCGGCGCGCTGACCGGGGTTATCGGCTCCATGCAGGCCATGGAAGTGATCAAGGAGATTGCAGGAATAGGCGACAGCCTGGCCGGACGCATGGTGATGTACGACGCCCTGTCCGCACGCTTCATGGTCACAAAACTGAGCTGGAACCCCGACAACCCGCTCAATGGCCGCACACCGACCATCACAGATCTGTCCGCTTATAAATAGTTGGGAAGTTTATTTCGCTCACGCAAGCAGCCTTCGGCTGCGCTCCGCAGGGGCGGGCCTGACCGGCCCGAGGCCCGCTTGGGCCTAGTTGGAACTGCCAACGCATTTAGTCTGAACCGGCGGCCAGGTCTTCCGGGCGCGGCGTCGAAATGATGTTGTAGCCTGAATCCACGAAATGCACTTCGCCGGTTACGCCGCCGGACAGAGGTGACAGCAAATAAAGTCCCGCGCCGCCAACCTCGTCCAGGCTGACCGGACGGCGCAATGGCGAATGCTGGCGCTGGAAAGAGAACATGGCCCGTGCGTCTGCGATCCCGGCGCCGGCGAGCGTGCGCATGGGGCCGGCGGATATGGCATTCACCCTGATGCCTCTTGGACCGTAATCGGCTGCCAGGTAACGCACCGAGGCTTCCAGCGCCGCCTTGGCCACGCCCATGACATTGTAATTCGGCATCACCCGTGTAGCCCCGCCATAGGTCAGTGTCAGCATGGAGCCGCCGTCGTTCATCATGGCCGCTGCACGCCTGGCAATCTCCGTGAACGAGAAACACGAAATGACCATGGTGCGCGAAAAATTCTCACGTGTCGTGTCGGCATAAAGCCCGCTCAACTCGGCCTTGTCGGAATACGCAATGGCGTGCACCACAAAGTCCAGTGACCCCCATTCGGCCTGCAGCTTGTCGAAAACGGCTGCGACCGTTGCCGGATCTTCGACGTCGCACGGCATCACCAGCGATGAGCCGGCCTTCTCAGCCAGCGGCGTCACACGCTTGCCGAACGCATCGCCCTGATAGGTAAATGCCAGCTCAGCACCGTGTTCGCGCAATGATTTGGCGATGCCCCATGCAATTGAGTGATCGTTCGCCACTCCCATGACAAGGCCACGACGGCCCTTCATCAGATCGCTTTTAACTTCAATCATTATGGTTCCTGAAATCATCCCTGCTGCGCCCATCGCAGTCCGGTTGGGGCCGGACTGGTTGTGCGTCACTACATTTGGGAGAAGTGCTTAACCGTTATAGCGCTGGAACACCAGAGTGCCGTTTGTGCCGCCGAAGCCGAAGCTGTTGGACAGGACAACATCCAGGTTTGCATTATCGCGGCGTTCGCGAACTATGGGCATGTCGGCAAAGTCCGGATCCAGCTCTTCGATGTTGGCGCTTTCACAGATGAAACCGTTCTGCATCATCAGAATTGAGTAGATCGCTTCCTGCACACCGGCGGCACCAAGTGAATGCCCGGTCAGCGATTTCGTCGCCGAGATCGCCGGAACATCATTGCCGAAAACCTCGCGTATGGCTTCGATTTCCCGCAAGTCGCCGATCGGTGTCGAGGTAGCGTGAGGGTTGATGTAATCGACCTTCTCGTTGACTGTGGACATCGCCAGCTTCATGCAGCGCGCTGCGCCCTCACCGGACGGCTGCACCATGTCGACGCCGTCGGATGTGGCACCATAGCCGACCAGTTCGCAGTAAATTTTCGCGCCGCGCGCCTTTGCGTGTTCCAGTTCTTCCAGCACAACCGTCCCGCCGCCGCCGGCAATGATGAACCCGTCACGGTCCTTGTCATAAGCGCGCGAAGCCTTGGCAGGCGTGTCGTTGAAGTCAGACGACATGGCACCCATGGCGTCGAACAGCACAGACAGGGTCCAGTCAAGCTCCTCGCCACCGCCGGCAAACATCACGTCCTGCTTGCCCCACTGAATGAGTTCCGCAGCATTGCCGATACAATGGGTTGACGTGGCACAGGCAGACGAAATCGAGTAATTGACACCCCGGATGCCAAACGGCACGGCGAGTGTGGCGGAATTGGTCGACGACATGGCCGCAGGCACCGCAAACGGGCCGACGCGCTTGGGACTTTTTTCGCGCGTGGTATCTGCCGCCGCGACAATGGCGCGGGTGGACGGTCCGCCCGAGCCCATGATCAGGCCGGTGCGCTCGTTCTTGACGTCACTTTCTTCAAGTCCGGCATCAGTGATTGCCTGCTGCATGGCAATCCAGTTCCAGGCCGCCCCGTCGCCCATGAAGCGGCGCACCCGGCGATCAATGGAACTGTCAAGATCGATGGTCGGTGCACCGTGCACCTGACACCGGAAACCCAGCCGCGTATAGTCTTCTGCGCTGACAATTCCCGGCTTTGCTTCGCGCAGGGAGGCATTCACTTCCTGCGCATTGCTGCCGATACTCGATACAATACCGATACCGGTGACTACCACACGTCTCATGCTGCCCAATTTGCCTTTCATCGTCCGCCTTGTCGCACGGGACTAGGCCGTTTTTTCATCCACAAAAGTTCCAACACGCATATTGGTCGTGGTGTAGATAACCTCTCCATCAGCCTTCAGCACACCGTTGGCGATGGCCATGTTCAGCCTGCGCAATATGAGCCGCTGCACATCCACCACATACTCGACCTTCTTGACGTCGGGTGTCACCATTGCAGCAAATTTCACCTCGCCGACACCCAATGCCCTGCCACGTCCCGGCGCGCCCATCCAGCCGAGGAAAAACCCGGTGAGCTGCCATAGAGCATCGAGCCCCAGACAGCCGGGCATAACGGGATCACCCTGGAAGTGGCACGGGAAAAACCACAGGTCCGGCTTGATATCAAGCTCAGCCACGACCTGACCTTTGCCGGCTGACCCGCCATCTTCCGTGATCGACGAAATGCGATCAAACATCAGCATTGGCGGCAGCGGCAGTTGCGCATTGCCGGGACCGAACAACTCGCCTCTGCCACAAGCCAGCAATTCCTCGTAGCCAAAATGCCCTTTACGCTCGCTCATCGCCCTCAAACCCTGAAGTTGTCATGCAGGCAAACAACCTGCAGCGCCCCTGTTGCTGTTGTTTTCGTAACATATCGAAACATTCTGTGAAAGCACTAACCAAACATGGCCCCGTTGCAGCGACCTTGCGTCACTGGCTGCGCTTGCGTGATTGCAAGCGGGCATCGTAAGGGCTATATAGGTGTCTGATCCTGTTTTTTAATGGCCGGTGGCCATTTGTCCTGAGTGAAGTAACCTGATGACGAGTACCCACAGCATGGAACAGAAACTGCGCGACGCCGGCATGCGGCCGACGCGTCAGCGCATGTCGCTCGGAAATCTTCTGTTCGGCAGTGGAGACCGGCATATCACGGCTGAACAACTTCATGTTGAGACCGTGCAGGCCGGCATCGCGGTATCGCTGGCGACGATTTACAACACACTCAACCAGTTCACCGAAGCAGGGCTGTTACGGGAAGTGGCGGTTGAAGGTCACAAGTCGTACTTCGACACCAATACCTCCAATCACTGTCATTACTACCTGGAAGATGAAGGTCGACTGATCGACATTGAAGACGACCAGCTCACCGTCGACGGCTTGCCTCAGCCGCCTCAAGGCATGCGCATCGGCCGCATCGATATTATTGTGCGGCTTGAAAAAGACAACGGCTGAGCGGCATCTCCGCCTACACCGTTACTCACCTGATTACTTCCGGTAGACTTCGCCTGGATAAACGCCGAACAGCGTTTCCTGCGAAACGTAACCTTCATAACCACCGAAATCCGCGTAGCACCACTTTCCGTCACAGGATTTCAGTTCACCCAGAGCGCCGGAATTGATACGCGCAACAAGATCGCCCGTGGCAGAGGCGCTGGCCAGCAGCTGCATGATTTTGTCCTTCGCCCATGGCGCCGCAATAACGGTGCGGCGGCCTGCCAGCAATGCATGGTAAACCCAGCCTTCGGCACCTTCGCTGTCGCGAATCCGGCGCCAGCGGTCAAATTCTGCGATAATTTCCACGGGCAGGCTTTTTTGGGTGAAGACCCATGCTACACCGTGTTCAAGAGATGGGCCCCTGCGGACATTGACCAGTTTCTGTTTAAGGCTGACAAATCTTGGCAGCGGCAGCCCAGTCTGGGTTTTCACCACCGGTCCGGTTGTCGCGGTCGTATCCTGGGCAGCCTTTGCAGAACTCAGGGTTGCCGGGTTCTGGGTTTCGGTGAATGCATAAACAATGCCGCCTGCAACGGCAAAAGCCAGCGCAGCAAACAAAAGCCGTCCTATGCTCAAACGTCTCAAAACTTTACCCAACCCTGGCAGAATGCCTGCTCACAACCAAAAATCGTAGACTCGATCTCTTGCAATATTTTCGAGCCGTTTTACGAGTTCTGGTGAACTGATGGTGCTCTAATATGCTCCGAAATGCCGATTGCATCAACCAGCACAGTTTACATGGGAGCTCACGCAACATAAACAAGAATGGTTTAATGATTTGCAAGGGCTGGCAAACCAACCAGTAGGTCGTGACCTAAGGCCCAGCATTACGATTTCGCCAGGAGCTGCCCCATGCCGACGCGCAAACCAACAGTGATTGTTACCCGCAGACTGCCGGATGTTGTTGAAACACGCATGCGCGAACTGTTCGCTACGACACTGAACGAAACCGATGCGCCAATGAGCCAAAGCGACCTGGTTGAAGCGGTCAAGCAGGCTGAAGTCCTGGTGCCTACCGTGACAGACCGGATCGACAAATCGGTCATCATGCAGGCTGGAGATCAGTTGAAGCTGATCGCAAACTTCGGCACCGGCGTTGACAACATAGACGTGGAAACGGCAACCAATCGCGGCATCACCGTCACCAACACGCCAGGCGTCCTGACCGAGGATACAGCCGACATGACGCTTGCCCTGATCCTGGCAGTGTCACGACGGGTAATCGAAGGCGCCGAGGCAATCGGCAATGAAGAGGTCTGGCAAGGCTGGTCGCCGACCTGGATGCTGGGCCGGCGCATTTACGGCAAGCGTCTCGGCATCATCGGCATGGGCCGCATCGGGCAGGCGGTGGCTCGGCGCGCCAAGGCATTCGGACTGCAGATACATTATCACAACCGCAAACCGGTGCACGCCTCCATCGAAGAAGAACTCGAGGCAACCTATTGGGAAAGCCTTGACCAGATGCTGGCGCGCATGGATGTCATTTCGGTCAACTGCCCGCACACACCGGGCACTTACCATCTGCTGTCGGCACGCCGCATGCAGCTGCTCAAGCCCACAGCCATCATCGTAAACACCGCACGCGGTGAAGTGATCGACGAAAACGCCATGGCCCGGATGCTGGAAAAAGACGAGCTTGCCGGTGTCGGCCTGGACGTTTTCGAGCACGAACCTGCCGTCAACCCGCGCCTTTTACAAAATCCGAAGGCGGTCTTGATGCCGCACATGGGATCGGCAACCATCGAAGGCCGTGTCGACATGGGCGAGAAAGTGATCATCAACATCAAGACATTTGTCGACGGTCACAAGCCGCCGGACCGGGTTGTGCCGGCCATGCTTTAAACGACGCATGTCCTTATTCGCAAAACCGCCTACACTTTTGCGGGACATGCTTTAAACGACGCATGTCCTTATTCGCAAAACCGCACACGTTGCGTGGAATTTTTCGAAAAAAAAGAGCGCCGGCAAAACGGCGCTCTTTCCATTACTACTGACTGGTCAGGACACTCAGTCGTCCTTGGACTGCGAAATTTCTTCGCCGGTTTCCTGGTCAACCTGTTTCATGGACAGGCGAACCTTGCCGCGCTGATCGAAGCCGAGCAGCTTGACCTTTACATCCTGGCCCTCGCTGACAATGTCGGACACCTTTTCAACGCGCTTGGGTGCCAGTTCGGAAATATGAACCAGGCCGTCCTTGGCGCCGAAGAAGTTCACGAAGGCACCGAAGTCCACAACCTTCACGACCTTGCCGTCATAGATGACACCTTCTTCAGGTTCAGCGACGATGGAATGAATCCAGTCTTTCGCCGCCTTGATCGACGCGCCGTCGGCAGAGGCGATGTTGATCACGCCGTCATCGTTGATGTTGACCTTCGCACCGGTCTTTTCGACGATCTCGCGGATCACCTTGCCGCCGGTACCGATAACTTCACGGATCTTGTCGGCCGGGATTGTCATGACCTCGATGCGCGGCGCATGTTCGCCGAGCTCTTCACGACCCTGGGTGATGGCTTCGGACATCTTGCCCAGAATGTGCAAACGGCCATCCTTGGCCTGGAACAGCGCCGTTGACATGATCTCCTGGGTAATGCCGGTGATCTTGATGTCCATCTGAAGCGATGTAACACCTTCTTCGGTGCCTGCTACCTTGAAGTCCATGTCGCCGAGATGGTCTTCGTCACCGAGGATATCGGACAGTACGGCGAACTTCTCACCTTCCAGGATGAGACCCATTGCAATGCCGGCGATCGGACGTGTGAGCGGCACGCCCGCATCCATCATGGCAAGCGAGGCACCGCACACGCTGGCCATTGAAGATGAACCGTTGGACTCGGTGATTTCCGACACAACACGAATTGTGTACGGGAACTCTTCCTTCTTCGGCAGCATCGGGTGAACGGCGCGCCAGGCCAGCTTGCCGTGACCGATTTCGCGGCGGCTGGTGAAACCGGAACGGCCGGTTTCGCCGACGGAGTATGGCGGGAAGTTGTAATGCAGCAGGAAGTTTTCCTTGTAGGTGCCTTCCAGTGCGTCAATGAACTGCTCGTCATCACCGGTGCCCAGCGTGGTTACGACCAGCGCCTGGGTTTCACCACGGGTGAACAGGGCTGAACCATGGGTGCGCGGCAGAACGCCGACTTCGCACTTGATCTGGCGAACATCCGACAGTCCACGACCATCGATACGCGATCCGGTATCAATGATCTGGCCGCGAACAATGCCTGCTTCCAGCGACTTGAACACTTCACCAACCTTGTTTGGTGCCGGTGCTTCGTCATCTTCAGGATCACAGAGCTCTTCAACAACCTTTGTCTTGGCTGCGGAAATAGCGTCACGACGTTCTTCCTTGCCGGCGATTGAATAGGCCGCCTGCAGGTCTTTTTCAGCCAGCTTCTTTGCTGCAGCAAGCAGGTCGGAGGTGTCTTCGGGATTGTGCTCGCGAGGTTCGCGTGCGCCACGTTCCGCCAGGCGGATGATGGCTTCGATAACCGGCTGGAAGTCTTCATGACCCTTCATCACCGCGCCGAGCATGATTTCCTCGGACAGTTCCTGGGCTTCTGATTCAACCATCAGCACAGCGTCCGTCGTGCCCGCAACCACCAGGTCCAGAACTGAATCCGGCATCTGGTCTAGTGTCGGGTTCACCACATACTCGCCGTCAATGTAACCGACACGCGCGGCACCGATCGGCCCGAGGAACGGGGCGCCGGACAGGCACAGGGCGGCAGAGGCACCGACCATGGCAACAATGTCCGGGTCGTTTTCGAGATCGTGACTGAGGACAGTCAGGATAACCTGCGTCTCGCACTTGAAGCCCTTGGCGAACAGCGGGCGAATGGGACGGTCGATCAGTCGGGAAACCAGGGTTTCCTTTTCCGACGGTCTAGCTTCGCGCTTGAAAAAGCCACCCGGGATCTTGCCGGCAGCATAGGTCTTTTCCTGATAGTTCACGGTCAGCGGAAAGAAATCCAGACCCGGCTTGGGTTGGCGGTCGGCAACCACGGTTGCCAGCACTGTCGTCTCACCGTAGGTCGCCAGTACGGCGCCATCAGCCTGGCGCGCAACACGGCCGGTTTCCAGCCTCAGTGTGCGTCCGGCCCATTCAATTTCTTCGACATGAATGTCAAACATAAAATTATTTCCTTACATGTATGGTAGAGCTGAATTTGAAACGGGAAAACCTGTTTCCGCATCTCCTGGCTCAGCTCCGGCCCTTGCCGCCATCAATCGTTTGTCTTTGCGGCTTTCCCCGATCGGGCCATCAGCACCCGGCCCCATTGCCGTACGTGCCAAAAAAGGGGAAACGGGCGGCTTCCCGATCCGGAAAACCACCCGCTCATTGTCATCTAAATTACCGCCGGATACCGAGGCGTTGAA
>CALHUA010000172.1 GCA_938039915.1 uncultured Anderseniella sp. | reverse complement strand
GCATCGATCACGCATTTCTCCATGGACGCCGACAGGCCGCCTTCCAGCCAGCCCAGGCCGTGATGCACGACATTGGCATGGCCCATGATCACCGCCCAAAGCGACATGGCGCTCTCATAGGTTGATTGCGCATCCACGCAGTTTGACGCGTTCACGTTTGACGACCGGTACGGCAGCTTGAAAAAGCGCGCGATCTGGCCGCCGATCAGCACCGCCTTGACATATTCCGGCGTACCGAAGGCAGGCGCGCCGGACTTCATGTCCACATTTGAGGTGAACCCGCCGAACAGCACAGGTGCGCCCGGGTTGGCCATCTGCGCCAACGCGATCACCGCCAGCGCTTCCGCGGTCTGCTGCACCAGTGCGCCTGCAACCGTCACCGGGCTCATGGCACCAGCCAGCGTGAACGGGGTTACCGCGACCGCCTGGCCGTATTCGCCGAAACACAGCAAACCATCGAGTAGTTCCTCATCCACGCGGCGCGGGCTGTTGACGTTGAACGACGTCAGCAGTGAACACTCGGATTTCAACTGATCAAGGCTGACGCCTCGGGCGATGGCCACCATCTCGACAGCGTCCCTGGCCCGGAACTCAGACACCGTGCGCACAAACGCCGACCGGTCGGTGTACTTCAAAATGGCATAGGCATTGTCCAGATGCCGGGTCGGCACCGGCAGGTCCATCGGCTCGACTATGGATCCGCCCATGGTGTGGCACACACCCAGTGCATGGTTCAGCTTCACAAGATCAACCAGTGCATCATAGGTGCCTGGACGCCGACCATTGTCGAGGTCATTGATGTTGGGCGGTGAGCCGACAGTGTTGAAGTTGATGTAGTTGCCGCCCATCACCGTATTGCGTTCCGGATTGCGGCCATGCACGGCGAAGGTTTCAGGTGCAAGGCTCACAAAGTGTTCAACCGTGGCGCGGTCCATGCGCGCCACCCTGGTCTCACGATCAACCTTGCAGCCGTTCTTCGCCAGTATATCCAGGCATCTGCCGGACAGGAATTCCAGGCCGGATTCCTGCAGCACCCGAAATGCTGCATCAATCAGCCGGTTGAGGTCATCCTGGCCCAGCAGTTCAACAGGCGGCAATGGATTGCGGAACACCCCGATCGGGTCAGGCAGTTGTCCCGAAGACCGGTCCGGCCGGTTACCACCTCTCGCCCTGCGTCTTCCACCTTCGCGTGCTGACATGATAGCGTCCTCTGGCTTACAAACAGGATTGTTGTTTGCCTCTTGAACGCTAGGCCTGCACCACATTGGCAACATGACCAGCGAGGACAAATTCTTGGCATTGCAGGACACTCATTGACAATTTCTCCAAACCAAGATGAAACCAGCACACGGCACGATCAACCTGATTTTCCCGAGAGCTGAATGACCCAATTATCCAAACCAAGTCATCTGCAACAACCGGAGGCTGAAAGCATTCACATCATGTGCGAAGACGCCGCGCAAAGGCCGGTTGTGAAACGTGGGGCCACCCTGATCATGGTAGACGATGACCGGATGCTGCTGGACGAGGGTGAAACGCCAGAACAAAAGATGGTGCGGTTCGGCGCGCTTGGTCGTTATCCACTGACCGAAGCCACTGAGAGCAAGGCTGCAACGCTGGAAGAGCTCATCGCTGAAATACTGGCTACCACCACGTCTGAACGAGTTGGACGGGTCATGGACCGCGACCAGCCTGAGTCGATGGAAAACAAGAAGCAAGAAGGTTATTTCTGATGCAGACCCCTGACCTCACTGCCGACAATATCGAAGCCTACCTGGTCGGGCAATCAGCCAACGACATGCTGCGCTTCATCACCTGCGGATCGGCGGGTGACGGCAAGTCCACCCTGATCGGTCGGTTGTTGTACGATTCGAAACTGATCTCTGACGACCAGTTATCGGCCCTTGAAGCAAGCTCCGGACGCATCGGCACGCAAGGTGACAGTGTTGATTTCGCTTCGCTGGTTGACGGGCTTGCCGCCGAGCGTCAACAGGACACGACCATTGATGTCGCTTACCGTGCGTTCACCACGCCCAGCCGCAAGTTCATTGTGGCCGACACCCCGGGCCATGAGCAATACACCCGCAACATGGCCACCGCGGCGTCAACCTCAGACATTGCGGTGCTGCTGGTCGATGCAACCAAGGGCATCCTGACCCAAACCCGCCGCCATGCCTACATCGTGACACTGCTCGGCATCCGGCAACTGGTGCTTGCGGTCAACAAGATGGACCTGGTGGACAATGACGAAACCACCTATCGCGCCATCGAAGCGGACTTTCTCGCGTTCGCCGAGGAGATCGGCGCAGACAATGTGGCCTGCATTCCGGTGTCCGCACTGACCGGTTGCAATGTTACCAAAAACAGTCCTGAAACGCCCTGGTATGACGGTCCGTGCCTGCTACAGCATCTCGAAACCGTGGATATGGCGCAGCCCGATCATGACCAGCCCGCCCGCCTGCCGGTTCAGTTGATAAGCCATCTCGACAGCACCTCCCGGGGCTTTGCCGGTACCCTGGTATCAGGCACGCTTAGGCCGGGCGACAAGGTGAAAGTGCTGCCGTCCGCACGTGAAAGTACCATTGCCCGCATCGTTACCCACGGTGGTGATCTGGAGCAGGCGCAAACCGGTCAGGCCATCATGGTGACACTGGTTGACGAAATCCAAGCCGGCCGCGGCAGCGTCATTTGCTCCGCCGATGACCCGGTGGAGGTCGCTGACCAGTTTGAGGCCCAGATACTGTGGATGGGCGATGAACCCATGCTGCCAGGCAGGCCCTACCTGGTAAAGCAGGGTGCCCGCACAGTGTCGGCGCAATTCGCGCAACCCAAATACGAGGTCAACGTCAACACGCTGGAGCACACCGCCGCAAAGACCCTGGAACTCAATCAGATCGGCATGTGCAATATCAACCTTGATGAGCAATTGCCGTTCACCGCCTATGCCGACAACCGCGACCTGGGCGGCTTCATTATCATTGACCGCATCAGCAACACGACGGTCGGCCTCGGGCTGATCAATTTTGCGCTGAGGCGGGCCAGCAACATTCACTGGCAGGCACTCGATGTAAACAAGGGTACGCGTGCAGCCACCAAGAACCAGCAATCGACGGTGCTGTGGTTCACCGGTCTGTCAGGTTCCGGCAAGTCAACCGTTGCCAATATTGTCGAAAAACGCCTCACCGCCATGGGTCATCACACCTATCTGCTTGATGGCGACAATGTTCGCCATGGCCTAAACCACGACCTTGGCTTCACCGACGCTGACCGGGTGGAGAACATCCGCCGCGTCTCCGAGGTGTCAAAACTCATGGCTGATGCCGGCCTGATCGTCCTGGTATCCTTCATCTCGCCGTTCCGGGCAGAGCGCCGTATGGCGCGCGACATGCTGGAAGACGGTGAATTTATCGAAGTCCACGTCGACACGCCGCTTGAGATTTGTGAGACACGCGATGTGAAGGGGCTGTATGCCAAGGCCCGCGCCGGCGAGATCAAGAATTTCACCGGCATCGACAGTGACTATGAAGAACCGGAAAACGCGGAAGTCACCATCAACACGGCAGAGAAATCACCGGAGACAACCGCAGGCGAGATCATCGACCATCTGGAAAACACCGGCAGGCTGAAACCGGCATGAGCGAACCTGTCAAGCTGACCTGGCTGAACGGGCCGGACATTGACCAGTTGGCGATGACCAATGATGAAATCATCACGGCCGTGGAGGACGGTCTTGCGGCACAGGGCACGCCTGGTGGTGCCGTGATAGAACCGCGTATGCATCTGACACCGGATCCTGCGTTCAACGGACATTTCAATGTGCTGCGCGGTTATGTGGCGCCACTTGAACTGGCCGGCGTCAAGATCGTCGGCGATTATGTCGACAACTACAAAAAGGGCCTGCCGTCGGAAATGGCTCTGCTCAACCTGTTTGACCCGCAAACCGGCATGCCGCGCGCCATTCTCGATGCAACCCTGATCACCGATGCCCGCACCGGCGCGCTGACCGCCATCGGCGCGAAACACCTTGCGCGCAAGGGATCAAAAATCCTCGGCCATGTCGGTGCTCGCGGCACCGCCTACTGGAATGTGCGCCTGCTCGATCACCTGTATGATTTCGACGAGATCAGGGTGCATTCACGCCGTCCGGAAAGCCGGGAAGCCTTTGCAGCGAAGCTCGAAGCTGATCTCGGCAAGAAAATCATCGTGACCGACAACTGGCGCGACTGCCTGGAAGGCGCCGACATCATGGTCGAAGCGTCCCGGCTGGCCGAACGGGAAGAACTGTTCAGGGCAGACTGGGTGCCACCGGGCACCTGCGTCATCCCCTATGGCACCGTGTCGGCACTGGACATCCGCATGACGGACATCATGGACAAGGTGGTCATCGACGACTTCAGCCAGTTCCGGGCCGGAAAACTCGGTGCGCTCAGGCCTCACATCGATGCCGGCCTGATTTCCGAAGACACCGTGCACGGCGAGCTGTGCCAGATTATCACCGGCGCAAAAACCGGCCGTGAGCGCGAGGACGAGACCATCCTGTTCTGGCATCGCGGCCTGTCACTGTCGGACATTGCGCTGGGTGCCGCCATGCTCAAAAAGGCCGAAAAACTGGGAATAGGACAGCAGCTGGTCTATCGCTAGACCTGCCTCGCCAGACCGCCCATCAGGACCAGTTCGCAGGCAACCGCCTCGACCTCCCGGCCAATGGGCCGGTCATCATCCAGAAACGCAGACAGGGCTCTTACCTGCCGATGAGCAGCCTTGATGCGCGGCGCCACCTGATCAGGGTCGGCAAGGTCCAGCGCCTGGGCGCCGGCCAGCAACTCATAGGCCAGCAGATAGCTTAGTTGTTCGCACAACTGCATCAGCTTCGATGCAGCCAATGGCGTAAATGTAGCCGCATCTTCCACGCCAACCGCATTGAAGCCGGGAACAATCGGCACCGGATTGGCCAGATGGATGATGTTGGCCCGCAAGGCTTCAACGGGCTTGAGCAGCGGCCCGAAACCGGCCCGGTCCGTTGCCGCAGATGACAGCAAGGGAGCAAGGCCTGACATGTCAGGTGTACACAGCCGGTGGATGCGCGACACCGCGTCATTGGTCAGAGCTGCCAGGCTCCGCGCTGCTGTATCAAGGGCCTGGCTCAACCACGGCGTGTGATAGTTGCCGGTTGAAACAATTCTGTCTTCTGCCAGCAGCACGGCAGGATTGTCAGGTGCATGATTGATCTCGACATCAATGGCAGCCTCCAGCACATCCAGCGCCGCATGCACCGCGCCATGGGTCTGAATGACCGAGCGCAGGGAAATCGGATCCTGCAGCCGGCGCGCGGCGCCGTCCTGCATCAGGGCACTCCCGTCAAGCAGATCGCGAAACGCCCGGGCGGTTTCAACCTGGCCGGCCTGCGGCCTGAGCCCGGCTGCAGCAGAGCCAAGCGGTGACAGATTGGCCCTGAACCCTTCCATGACCAGGGCTGCCGATATGTTGGCAACATCCAGCAAAGTACGGGCAGAGAGCGCCGCCAGACAGGCAAACGAGGCTGAATGGGCCTGATTGTTGCACAGGACCAGCCCGTCCTTCGGTCCGAGCGCCAGCGGTTTCAACCCGGCCCTGCGCAGTGCATCGGCACCCGGCATGCGCTCGCCATCGCAGAATGCATCACCTTCTCCCATCAGGGCATGGGGGATCGCCGCCATCACGACAAGGTCGCCTGCACCAATGGAGCCGGTTGCCGGCATTACCGGTGTGACGCCGCAATTCAGTGCATCCAGCAACGCGTCCGCCACACTTAAGGTCGCACCGGCTTCACCGCTCAGAAGGGTGTTCAGCCGGACCAGCATGGCGGCACGTGCCGTCGACACCGGCAGCGGCTGACCAACCGCCTGGGCCCGTCCACGAACCATTCTGGCTGAAAAGTCCGCCGCCTCATCCACCGTCAGCATGTCCGTTGCCCGCACGCCCAGGCCGGTATTCAGGCCGTAAGCCGGAATGTTTTCGGCAAAATACCGGTCAACCACCGCTCGCCCGTCGGCCATGTGCTTGCGGCACTCCCGGGCGATCTCGACCTTTCGGCCATCGACGGCAACAGCGTGCACGTCGGCAATCTTCAGGGTCCGGCCGGTCAGCAGCAGCGGTGTGTCCGATGGCTTTGAAACATTTGTGCCGGCAATGAGCCGGGCCAGGTCAACCACAGCGCGCTGATGGGTACCGGTCATGATCTGCTTGCCGGCCTGTGTCGCTTCCACCGCAAAAGTCAGCCGGCGGCCATCAACCTCAATCAGTTCTGCTGCCAGATCTATCGGCAGGTCCGGCGTGGCGGCACCAACGTGCTGCATGTCGAAGCCTACGCCGACACTTGCCTCGCCGTCGTCAAAGAACTGGTCGGACGCATGATGACAGGCCATCTCGAGATAGCCGATGGTGGCCGGTGACGAGACAACATCGACACCGGTATTGCCCAGCGCAGAGGCCAGGTCCGACGGTTTTGAAAATACCTGACCGGTGTAGGAGATGCCTGGTTTGGCGGGTTTCATGAAACACTTGCTCCAGGCTTGGCGTCATCTTTCGCAACCGGTTCGCCGGGCGGTGACGGGTTTATGACACCGCCTGAGTCCTGGATGAACTTGTTCGATCTTACCAACTTGTCGCGCATGTTGCGGGCAAAACTGCCTTCAAGCGCCACACCGATTTCCGTATTTTTCCTCACCAGTTCGCGCAGTTGATCTGCCTCGATGGCCCAGTATCTCGCAGCCTTGTTGACCTTGACGGTTGCACTTGCCGGTTCGCCACGCAACGCCGTCATTTCGCCGATAAAGGCGCCCGGTTCACATACCGCAACCGCGCGGCCGCCGGAGATCACCAGCGCCTGGCCCGATGCCAGATACACAAGATGGCTGACCGGCTGGCCTTCCGTTGTCAGTTCCGTGCCGGTATCGCCGGATATCCAGATACCGCGATTAAGCAGCTTGCGGCGATCGGACATGGACAGGTTCGGCAGATGGTTTTTCATGAAAACCGTTTCTTCTTCGGAAAACCGCGCCGATCGGTTCTGATGCCAGGTGATGGCAAGCTGAACCGCATTGACCACCACAAGCAGGCTCTCCCAGAACACACCTATGGGGTCTTTCAGCCAGAACAGTGCATAGGCTATGGCGACGGTTGCAGACAGGATGACGAAAATCCGCAGCAGGATCATGCGTCGCATGAGCATGGACACGACCAGCAGCAAATAGGCAAAGTGCCCCACCATTCCGCCGGTGGAGAAGGCTGATTCAAGTGTCAATTCCACGAAACTTACCAGTCAAAATTACTCTGAATCCAATCAAACGACGATCACCAGTTATAGACAAGACGCCACGTCAATCCAGCACCGTTTTTCCGTCGACTGATAGGCCGCACGTTCTGCTGCCTGCACCACGAGATAATCCGACGCCTCATTTTCCAGCTCTGTTCCGTCCAGCATATGGTCAGCGACATGGGCGCACAGGTTGAACGCGCAGTCACCGCCAAACACCGTATCCACGAAATCACATGGCACCTGTGTCTCCTCCAGGCTGCCGTGGCTGCGCAACCACAGCTCACCCTGGCCCGACAGCCGCAAGGTTGCGCCTGCTCCCTCGATCAGCATTTCACCCATGGTGCGGCGGGTGTTGTCAGCCGCATGATCGGCCAGCCGGTTGCCGTCCAGCACACCACG
>CALHUA010000171.1 GCA_938039915.1 uncultured Anderseniella sp. | reverse complement strand
CAGGGTCTGACTTATCAGCCAGACGCACACCATCAAAAGATTCACCAGACGCGGCACCAAATAACTCCTGTTTTCAACATGCTGGAGGGTCATTGCGTCGCTCAGATTTGTCAAGTTACCATTTAGTGATTTAATTAAGGCGCTTGGTGAATGTACCCTGCGCAGCCGCTTTGAATCTCCAAAATGCTCAGTATTTCTGCATTAGAGCAGGGTTTTCGATTTGAAATTTCTAATTCAGAAGCCTTGACCTTCCACTTACTGGAAACCCCACATTGGCCGCACGTTAATCGTGAACACGGTCCGTGAACAATGAACAATCATAGCAAAACAGAACAATCGTGTCCGGGTTCGGGCACTCACAATCCAGATCTGAAACCGGATGTGGCAGCAACGGCAACAGATCCGGTTTGCGGGATGACGGTACGCCGGGATGCGGGCAAACCGTCCCATGAATGGCAGGGCGAAGACTTTCATTTCTGCAGCGACAGCTGCCATGACCGGTTTGTCGCGGACCCTTATTTCTACGTGTCCGGAAACAGCGGGAAGAAAAAGCAGGTTGCTGCCAAGGATGCGACCTACACATGCCCGATGGATCCGGAGATCGTCCAGGATGAACCGGGTACATGCCCCATTTGCGGAATGGCACTGGAGCCGATGGGCGGGGTGTCGGTCGAACCGAACCACGAACTGATTGACTTCACCCGGCGTCTCCGGGTCAGTGTCGCCGCTGCTGTTCCGCTGATGGTCCTGACAATGGGACCGATGCTCGGCTTGCCGGTGCGGGAGTGGATCGGGGAAAACCTCGCTCTTGTGTTGGAATTTGCATTGGCCACACCTGTCGTGTTGTGGGCGGCATGGCCGTTTTTCAAGCGTGGCTGGACATCGGTTGTTACCTGGAACCTCAATATGTGGACGCTGATCATGATCGGCGTCGGAACCGCCTACAGTTATAGTGTGGTTGCCACTTTCCTGCCGGGGTTGTTTCCAGCCGGATTGAAAATGCAGGGCGGTCACATGCCGGTCTACTATGAGGCCGCAGTGGTCATCATAGCGCTGGTGTTCGTGGGACAAGTGCTGGAACTGCGCGCCAGGGAGCGCACCGGCGATGCCATCCGCGCGCTGCTGGATCTGGCGCCGAAAATGGCACGACGCATCCTTCCCGACGGAGACGAATATGATGCGCCTCTGGAAAACCTGGTTGAAGGCGACCGCTTGCGGGTTCGGCCCGGTGAAAGTGTGCCGGTGGATGGCATCGTCCTGGAAGGGAAATCATCGGTTGATGAAAGCCTGATCAGCGGAGAGCCGCTACCGGTGGAAAAAGTCCCGGGCGATCTGGTCACGGGCGGAACAATAAACAAGAACGGTTCGCTGATCATGCAGGCTCAGCGCGTCGGCGATGAAACCATGCTGTCAGGTATCGTGGCCATGGTAGCATCGGCACAGCGGTCACGGGCGCCGATCCAGGGAATGGCGGACAGGGTTGCCTCCTACTTTGTTCCGGCTGTCGTTCTTGTTGCTGTTGCTGCCTTCATGATCTGGTTGATCATCGGCCCGCAACCGGCCCTGGTATTTGCCATAGTGTCCGCGGTGTCGGTGTTGATCATTGCGTGCCCGTGTGCACTGGGACTGGCAACGCCGATGTCGATCATGACCGCGACCGGCCGCGGCGCGCAGACAGGTGTTCTTGTCAAGGATGCTGAAGCCCTGGAGCGAATGTCCAATGTTGACACCCTGGTTGTCGACAAGACCGGCACCCTGACCGAAGGCAAGCCTGAGCTTACTGATGTGATTTCACTAGGAAGTGCAGGCGAAGAGGAGGTGCTCGCGCTGGCTGCAGCCCTGGAGAAAGGGTCGGAACACCCGCTGGCCGAGGCCATCCTGAATGGTGCCGCAAAGCGCGGTTTGACCGTCGGCGGGGTTGACGGCTTCGAGGCTGTCACAGGCAAGGGCGTAAAGGGCAGGGTTGCCGGACAGGCGGTCGGGTTGGGCAACCAGGCGATGATGGCTGACATGTCCGTAGATGTCGGCTCTGCGGAGACACAGGCTGATGAACTGCGCAGTGCGGGTAAAACTGCCATGTTCATTGCATCACAGGGTCAACTGGCCGGTATCGTTGCGGTTGCAGATCCAATCAAGTCCTCCACCGTGCAGGCTATAAAGGCGCTCCATGAAGCGGGCCTCGCCATTATCATGGCAACCGGCGACAATGAACGAACGGCCAACGCCGTCGCGTCTCAACTTGGAATTGACGAGGTGCGCGCCGGGGTGCTGCCGCAGGACAAGAAGGCACTGATCGATGACTTGCACAGCCGGGGTCACAAGGTCGCCATGGCGGGAGACGGGGTCAATGATGCGCCGGCGCTTGCGGCAGCAGATGTGGGCATCGCGATGGGAACCGGCGCCGATGTTGCGATGGAAAGCGCCGGCATCACCTTGCTGAAAGGCGATCTCAACGGCATTGTGCGGAGCCGGAAACTTGCCCAGGCAACGCTTCGTAACATCAAGCAGAACCTGCTCTTCGCCTTTGTCTACAATGCTGCAGGTGTCCCGATCGCTGCCGGTGTTCTGTATCCGCTCACCGGGACATTGCTGTCACCGATGATTGCAGCGGCTGCGATGAGCCTGTCGTCGGTATCGGTCATCACCAATGCGCTGAGATTGCGTCGGGTTCAACTATGAGGCCGGACAACTCTTCTCGGTTGTCCGGCGTTTATTTTAGTGTCTCCAGAAGCCCTGCCAGAAGGCGGCATTGCGGCACCAGTGTCGAGATCAGGAGATGTTCCTTGAACGTGTGAGCATTGGTTCCACCGACTCCCAACCCGTCGAGAGTTGCAACGCCCAGCGCACCTGTGAAATTGCCATCGCTGCCGCCGGCAGACTGGCAGTGACCCAACTCGATGTCCATATCGGCTGCAAGCTGGCGGGCGTGATCATACAGGGCCATGGTCTCAGCGTGAGGTTTGGCGACAGGGCGCAACAGTCCGGCTTCGACTTCGATGCGGACCCCATCTTCCTCGCCTTCAAGCGCGGCCATATTTGACTGCACTTCAAGCAGCAGGTTATCGCTTGGCGCGACACACAGGACCTGCGCCTCACATAGAGTTGTCACGACATTTACGAAAACACCGCCATGGACGGTGCCGACCGAATAGGTTGTTGCCTTGTCATAATCATTCATCGCTTCAATGCGACCGATGATTTCCGCCATTTTTACAATCGCGCTTCGTCCCTGTGTTTTTGACAGACCCGCGTGGGCCGGTTGCCCGTGTACCCGCACCCAGAAACGCTGAACTGCATGGCGGCCCGTGACCAGGTCACCCCACGGGCGCAGTGGTTCGGGAACCAGCACGTATTTGTGTTTGACAGCTTCTGCTTCAATTCGCTGGCGCGAGGACGGGCTGCCGACTTCCTCGTCGGGTGTGAACATGAAAGTGACGGGTAAATGTGGCCGGAGATCTGCATCCCGCAACACATTGAAAGCCTCGATGGCCAGCCGGTTGCCCCCTTTCATGTCGAGAACGCCGGGACCGAACAACTTGTCACCGTCGCGGCGAATGGGAAGCTTGCCTGCCAGTGTGCCGACTTCATGCACGGTATCCATGTGGCCCAGAACAAGGATGCCAGGCTGGTCCGGCTGCGTATTTGACGGGAACCGCGATATCACAACGTCTCCAAAGCCATCGATACCGGGCAACCGCTCGACATCACCGCCGAGACCCTGCAAGTCCTGCGTTGCCAGATCCATCATCCGGTTGACGCCCCCGGTATGATGGGTGGGGCTTTCGACCTCTGCCCACTTGATGATGCCTTGCGCGATTTTTGCTGCGTCGAATGCGGCCTCCGGCAATGCCATGATGTAATATCTCCTGTTTCAGCCTTGCTCGTGCATGCGAAGAATGGTGCGGGCAAGGGTCTGGGCGCGGGGGACGAAAGAGGCAAGTTCCATATATTCGTCAGGGCTGTGAACATGGGCACCGACCGGACCGACGCCGCAAATGGTCGGGGTGCCAACTGACGCGGCAATGCCGGAGTCCGCGCAACCGCCGGAGAATTCACCGTCTATGGAAAGGCCGCTGTCGCGACCTGCCTGCGTGTAAAGCTCGAACATGTCGGCAGATGCCGGTGATTGTTCAAGCGGTTTGAACTCGCCCATGATTTCCATTGTAGCTGTTGTGCCGGCGACATAACTGCGATCCGCAATCTCGGTAATTGCGGCGACCAGCCAGTCCCTGTCGGCAAGTCTGATGAACCGCGTGTCGATATCGCAGTTCGCTTCAGGTGCGACCGTGTTGACTGATTGTCCGCCGGAAACAAGACCGACATTGACGGTGATGCCCCGGTCAATGTCGGTGATATCGTGCCAGGCATTGATCTTGTTGGCCAGCTCTCCGATGGCACTGACGCCGTCAGCGAAATTGGCGCCGGAGTGGGCTGCCTTGCCCTTTATGCTGCACCGGAAAAAGATACCGCCTTTGCGACCCGTGACCACATTGCCGCTGATGCGGCCGGGTTCTGAATTGAACACCGCCCGGGCGTTGGTGGTTTCGCGGGCGATCACCGGGGCTGACGAGGGCGAGCCGATTTCTTCATCACCGGTGAACAGTCCGACCAGCGGCGCAGGGGCACCGCCCAGTTCCGCAAATGCGGCCAGCACGAAAGCATTCATGACCAGCCCAGCTTTCATGTCGGCGACCCCGGGCCCATAGGCGCGGCCGTCCCGGATAGTGAACGGGCGCCGGTCCGGTTCACCGCGTGGAAACACAGTGTCGCGATGTCCCATCAGCACGATGGGCCGGTTGCCGCCATTGGACGCACCGGACACCATGGCCCGGACAGCATCGCCATGGGTTTCAATCGGGATGGTGTCGCAGGCTATGCCGCGGGCTTCCAGGAACTCCCGGATCAGGCGTCCAGTCTGGTCGACGCCTGGCTTGTAGTAACTGCCGCTGTCGGTGTTAACCAGCGCTTCCAGCAGGGCAATCATGTCAGGCTCATGGTCGGCCAGCCATTTCGCAATTTCGGTTTCAGCAGTCGTCGAAGTTGCCATTGCCGGCTCTCCTCATGATCAGATTTCTATCGCCATGCCGTCACGCGCCGGATCGGCGCCGCCATCCCAGATGCCGCCGACATTGCGAACCGCATGTACACCGGCAAAATTATAACTCCTGGCATTGCGGCGGACTTCATAGCCCAGCGCGACCAGTTCACGCTCGGCGCTTCTGAGAATGCGATTGGTGATGTCTATGACGTCGGATGTCGTGCAGAACCTGGGGGCGGCGACGGCTTGCTGGGATGTCATGCCGAAATCGATGATATTCAGAATGGCCTGCAGCACACCCATGGTGATGTAGGTGCCGCCCGGCGCGCCGATCACAAGGAAGGGCTCGCCGTCCTTGAAGATGATGGTTGGACACATGGCGGAGAACCGGGCCTTGCCGGGCACGATCGAGCCTGGATTGCCCGGGCGCGGATCAAACACTGCCATACAGCCATTGTACATGAAGCCCAGCCCGTCGGTGACGACACCGGACGGCATGCCGAGCGAGTGGGTGAGCGCGACGCAATTGCCGTGTGCATCGGCAACACTGATATGGGTCGTGTCCTTGGATTCCTTATCACCGACATTCATCCGCGGTACGGTTGCCTTGATGCCGCGCCTGATCTCTTCGGCCCTGGCGGACGCATACTCCTTGGACGTCAGGTGGTCGAGTGGGATGTCCATGAAATTGGGATCGCCCAGATGCCTGTCCTTGTCGACGGTTGCGATCTTCATGGCTTCGGAGACGGTGGCGATGTAGCGGCATGAATTGTGCCCCATGGCCGTGAGATCGAAATTCTCCAGTATATTCATCATCTCAACGATCATCGCTCCACCACCCGGTGGCGGATTGGTGGCGATGCGATAGCCCCGGTAGCTGCCCCACAGGGGATCGTTGGCGGTAACCGACACCTCTGCCAGGTCTTTGCCCGAGATCATGCCGCCATTGGCCTTCATGTCGGCAACGATCTCACCTGCGATCGCGCCGGTGTAGAAATCGTCGGGACCGTGTTTCTGTATGCGCCGATAAGTGCTGGCCAGGTCCTTGTTGACCAGCTTGTGGCCGATCTTGTGCAAGGTGCCGGTGCCGTCAGCATAGATTGCGCGGGTTGCTGCAAACTTCGTCATCAGTTCCACATATCCCATGCGACCGGCAATCGGCGGGTTGTGCCAGAACTCATGCACGTGCGGCCGGACCAGGAATCCGTTTTCAGCATAGTCGATTGCCGGTTCCATCAGGTCGCCAAGGGACATGGTGCCGAACTTTGTCAGGGCGGTATCATAGGCTTTCAGGGACATCGGCGTGGTAATGGCACCATAGCCGCATTCGTTCTCGCGTCCGTTGAGGATGAACCCGAAGCCGTCTTCCGCTTCACCGACCACAAGGTGTTCCCACATGTCCGGCGTGGCCGCCGACGGTGCACGGCCATGGAAATCGATGACCTGATGGGTTTGCGTTTCAGGCATGTAGATATGCATGGAACCGAACCCGGCAATGCCGCACATTTGCGGATCAACGGCGGTCTGCACCAGCGCGGTCGCGATTGCCGCATCCACGGCATTGCCGCCTTTTGCCAGCACGTCGGCACCGGCCTCCACGGCTTCAGGTTGAGGGGCGGTTATGATGCCGTGTTTCATGTCAAGTGATCCCGGGTCAGGTGGTGAGTTTTGCGAGATCTGCCACAGGGCGAGCCGTTTCCGGATCGCTCGCCAGAACCTGCTCGAGACTGTGGGCCACTTCCAGAACGAGAGCGTCCGATCCGTTGGGCCCGACGATCTGGATGCCGAAGGGCATGCCGAGATGGTCCACGCCGCAGGGCAGGGAGCACGACGCCGGCAATGCCATGGTCAAGGCATAACTCAGCGCCAGCCACCTCATATAGGTGGGCATTTTCTCGCCATTGATTTCTTCAACAAACAACTGTGAGTGCGGAAATGGTGACACCGAAGCTGTCGGGCAGATCAGGATATCCACGTCTTCAAACAAATCTATGAAATCATTGTAGATCTGGGTCTGGACCGTGTGTGCCCATGCGACATCGCCGAGACTGTATTTGAGCCCGCGCTCGGTGTTGTCGATCACATTGCGATCGAGCAGGTCACGATGGTGGTCCAGCCTGTCGCGGTGGGCACCGACGAAATTAACGCCTCTGGTGATTTCGAACGCTTCGTGGACATCATGCATCCTCGGATCGCGGTTTTGCGCGTTGAGAAAGACATGTTTGAACTTGCTGACGCGTTGTTCAAATGTCGCGGCGATGTCCTTGTCGACAGGCGCACAACCCAGATCTGTCGATATCGCGACGCGCATACTGGACAGGTCGGCATCGGCAAGGGTTGCGGGAATGTCCATGTCGTCCATGCTGGAGAACGGGTCACGCAGATTGGTATCCTGCTGTGCGAGCAGCAGCAGATGGGTGTCGGCAACGGTGCGGCCCATCGGTCCTACAACAGAGAACGGATTAAGCGATATGGGGCGGCCTACGGCAGGCACAACACCGGGGGAAGGGCGATACCCGGTAACGCCGCAAAACCCGGCAGGTGTGCGCAGGCTGCCGCCATAATCCGAGCCTGTCGCCAGCGGCATCATGCCGGCGGCAAGGGCTGCAGCAGACCCCCCGGACGACCCGGCACATGTCTTGACCGGATCAAACGGGTTTCCGGTAGGGCCGTACACCCGGTTTGTGGTGTTGGCACCGGCGCCAAACTCCGGCGTGTTGGTTTTTGAAAACACATTTGCCCCGGCCGCGCGGACATTGGCGACCATGTGGTCGTCTTCAGCCGGTACATGGTCCTTGTAGATCAACGATCCCCAGGTGGTCTTCAAATTCCTGGTCGGATTCAGATCCTTGATGCCGACCGGCAAGCCATGCAGCAAGCCCAGGTCCTCGCCATCGGTCACGGCTTTTTCTGCCGCCTTCGCATTGGCTTTCGCTGCAGCTTCATCCATGGCGACGATGGCGTTGAGCGTGCCATTGGTTTCGGAGATGCGTTCAAGGCAGGAGTTGAGAAGCTCCACCGGTGAAAGGGCCTTGATGCCGATCTGGCGGCGCGCCTCTACAGCGCTGAGATCACAGGGTTTGGTCACTTTGGTATATGTCCTTCAAGTCAGGCTGCGCGTGGCGGGACGTCGCCTGCGCCTATGTCCCAGTACAGTCCGGTCATGACGTCCAGGGCCGACCGGCACACCGACATCAGCACATGTTCATCAGGCGCGTGCTGTGAACACGATGTGTAGGAATGCGGCAGCCAGATCGCAGGCAGGTCCAGGTCATCGGTGAAGATGTCATTGCAGATGGAACCGCCCATGGACGGAACGATGGCAGGCTTTGAATTGGTGGAGCGCTGCACGGAATTGCGCACGAACATGGCCCACGGGTGATCGGGTTCGGTCCGAGTTGCCTTGAACATACCGTCATTGGCCGCAGGCGGTGGTGTCACTTTGACCATGTTAAATCCGGCCTGGTCGAGATGGGCCTGAAGTACGGTGATGATATTATCGACGTCAGTGCCGGCCACGAACCGGAGTTGGCAATTGGCCGATGCCTTTGGCGGAATGGCATTGACCGGCCGGCCCGGTGTGCCGGTTGAATAGGCAAGAACATTGAATACATTGGCCGCGTACACACGCTGAGGCGGTGTCAAATCCGGCTCTCCCCACCATGTATCGATACTCGGTCCGCTTTCACCGCCATCAATTTCAATGTCATCCAGAACGTCGCGTACAGAGGCCGTCATGGCCGGTGGCTTGAGGGCGTCAACCAGAAGTTCGCCTTTAGGCCCGACAATGGTCGCGATGGCATGGGCCAGAATAATGCCGGGATTGGCCAGCAGACCGCCCCAGTTGCCGGAATGATGCCCTCCCTCGCGGAGATCACAGACAAGGTCCAGGTTGACCGCACCCCGGCAGCCCAGGGACAGGGTCGGACGTTCGGGCGTCACGCGAGGTCCGTCGGAGGCGATGAAGACGTCGGCGACAAAATCCGGCTTGTTGGCTCTGACCAGTTCGGCAAGGCCTTTGGAGCCGGCTTCCTCTCCCATTTCGATGAGGAATTTGGCGTTGAAGCCAAGCTGTCCGCGTTCTTCCAGCACTGCGCGCATGGCGGCCATGTTCATGGTGTGCTGGGCTTTGTTGTCAGCGGTGCCGCGGCCATACAACCTGTCACCGTCGCGGGCCGTTACCCATGGGCCGTCACCTTTGGTCCACTGATCGTCGAGCCCGCGGATCACATCACCATGCCCGTAGCCCAGGACTGTGGGCAATGACGGGTCTTCAATGCGGGTGGCAAGAAGCGCCGGTGCCTGTCCGGCTATCGGGTTATCATAACGCTTGATGGTGAAGCCCATGGCTTCAAAAGCCGGGGTCATTTCGGTGTCGAGGTACTTGTGAAGGTGCGGCATGCTGTCGGGCAGTTTCTGACTCTCGGTGCGATGCGCGACACGATTTGCCAGTTCGGTTTCGAAATTGCCCTCGTCAATGTAGTTCCTGATGCGATTTATCGCGCCTTCACGGCTGCCGCTTTCGCTCATGATGCCAGCTTTCCCTTTCCTTCGTTCTCGTCATAGAGGTGACATTCAACATGACCGTCGCCGAACGGTATTTTTCGAGGTGCCGTGGTAGAGCAGTGCGGCATTGCCTTGATGCAGCGCGGATGGAACCGGCAACCCGACGGCATATCGAGAGGGTTGGGATAAGCCGCACCCAGATGCGTGTCGGGGACGCCGAGGCTTGGGTCCGGTGTCAGGACCGATTCCAGCAGCGCCTTTGAATAGGGGTGCTTCGGTGTGTCGAACAATGTGCCGGCATCTTCTTCCTCGACAATACGGCCGAGATACATGACGGCGACCCGCGTTGCCATGTGTTCGACAACTGCCAGATTGTGGCTGATCACCAGATAGGTCAGGCCGAGTTCTTCCCTCAGGTCCTGCAGCAGGTTGAGGATCTGCGATTGCACCGACACATCGAGTGCCGATGTCGGCTCGTCACAGATGACGATACGCGGGCGATTGATGAGGGCACGGGCAATGGCCACGCGCTGACGCTGACCGCCCGACAACTGGCTGGGATAATTGTTGTAGACGCGCCGTGGCAGGCCGACGAGTTCCATTATTTCGTCCGCCCGTTTGCGCCATGTGCCGGGGTCCTTGTCGCCCTGTACCTTGAGCGGCAGCGTGATGATGCTGCCGATTGACTTGCGTGGGTTTAAAGACGAGTAGGGATCCTGGAAGATCGGCTGAACGGTTTGAGCAACTCGCAACCGGTCCATTGTCTCGATTGGCTTTCCGTCCAGTTGCAGCGAACCGGACGTCGGCGGCAACAGGCCCAGCAGCATTTTGGCAAGCGTGGTCTTGCCGCAACCTGACTCACCGACAAGAGCCAGCACTTCACCCTGCCGGATACGCAGGTCGATGCCGTTCACTGCATGCAGCGGCCGCTTGGGTTTCATGAACCCGCCGGAAATCATGAAGGTGCGGGTAACGTCCCTGGCTTCCAGAACCACATCGCTCATGAGGCAGCTCCTTCGGTTTCATGGACCGGTGTTCCAGGTGTCTGCGTCAGCAGGCAGCGGCAGACATGGCCAGGCTGCGCGGTCGGCAACAGCTCGATGTCTCCTGTTTCGCAGCCCTCGTGCGCTTGCGGACAGCGGCTGGCGAAGTGGCATCCGCTCATATGACCCACGAGTGACGGCACAATACCGGGAATTGCCCCAAGGCGGGCGCCGCGCTTGGTCTTGCCGGGAATGGGAATGCAGTCCAGCAGACCGCGCGTGTAGGGGTGTTGGGGTGCATTGAAAATCTGCTCCGCAGTTCCCGTTTCAACCACCTGGCCTGCATACATGACGGCCACCCGGTCGGCGATGCGGGCCACCACGCCAAGATCATGCGTGATCAGGATCATGCCCATCTGAAATTCCCGTTGCAGGTCGGAAAGCAGATGCAGGATCTGGGCCTGGATGGTGACATCCAGCGCCGTGGTCGGTTCATCCGCGATGATCAGGTCCGGACCGCACATTAATGCCATGGCGATCATGACCCGCTGCCGGAGACCGCCGGACAACTGGTGCGGATACTGGCCAAGACGGCTTGCTGCGGCGGTAATGCCGACCTTTTCCAGCAGGTAGATGGCGCGATCGCGTGCCTGCGCCTTTGAAACGTTGCGGTGACGCTGCAGCGCCTCGACCAACTGGTTGCCGATGGTGTAGGCCGGATTTAACGACGTCATCGGCTCCTGGAAAATCATGCTCATGCGATCACCGCGAATATCCGACATGGCCCGTTCGCCAATGTCGAACACGGTGTCGCCTGACAGGCGCATTTCATCGCAAGCTCGCTTCGCCTTGGTCGGCAACAGGTCCATGATCGCCAGCGAGGTGAGAGATTTTCCACAGCCTGATTCACCCACCACGCATAAGGTTTCGCCGCGATCTACATGCAAAGAGACATCCTGTACCGGGCGCAACAAGCCGGTGGGAACCGGTATCTCGACATTGAGCCGTTTGACTTCAAGGACGCGTTTGCTGTGTGAATTTTCCGGCATCAGTTGCGGTTCTCCGGGGCAGTTACATCACGGATACCGTCGCCGAGCAGGTTGATCGACAGCACCAGTGCAAACAGGGCGAGACCCGGAATGGTGATCAGCCATGGATCGAAGAAGATCATGCCCTTGGCTTCTGAAATCATCAGGCCCCAACTGGGTTCGGGTGGCTGGACGCCGAGCCCGAGGAAGGACAGTGCGGCTTCCAGCAAAATCGCGTGTGCCATTTCAAGTGTTGCAATCACGATCAGATGATTGGTGATGTTGGGCATGACTTCGGTCAGCAGTATGCGCGGTGTCGAGCAGCCAAGCGCCTGCGCGGATGTTACAAAGTCGAGCGCGCGTACTTGCTGGGTCGCGCTTCGCATGACAACGGCGAACCGGTCCCAGATCAGAAGGCCCAGCACCCAGATCACCACCGTGAGCGACGATCCCACGATGGAGACCACGGCAAGAGCAACGAGTACCACCGGCATAGACAGGCGGGTTGTGATGATGAAATTGACCACCATGTCGACACGGCCGCCGTAATACCCGGCCAGCACGCCGAGCGTCGTGCCGATTACGCCGGAAATCAGCATGGCGCCGAACCCGATGAGCAGCGAAATACGAGCACCGTAAAACAGCCGCGTCATGTAATCACGGCCCAGGTGGTCGGTGCCAAGCGGGTGTTCCCATGTCGCCTTTGCGCTGTCGCTCCAGATCGGCGGGATCAGTTTGCGTGACAGGACCTGGTCGAACGGATCGCCCGGAGAGATATAGGGCGCCAGCAGGGCCATCAGGAAAATGGCGATCAGGACAAAGGCGCCGATCATGAAGCCCCAATGGGTAAAGATGCGTTTTCGCATCATGGCACCGGGAGATGGTTCCTGACTGTCCGTTGTTACCTGCGTTTTTACCGTATCGATTGTCATGTCATGCCACCCGAATTCGAGGATCTAGGAAGGCGTTCAGCATGTCTGCCAGGAACGTCAGCAGAATATAGAAAATGCTCAGGACCAGAACGATGGCCTGCATCATCGGCAGGTCGGCACGCTGGATGGATTCCCAGGCCAGATACCCCAGCCCGTTGATGGCGAAGATTGTCTCGATCACGATGGAGCCGCCGAGCATGAAGCCAAACTGTACCGCAGCCAGCGATACGACGGGTATGATGGCGTTGCGCAAAGCGTGTTTGAACAGCACCGTCATGGGACGCAAGCCCTTGGCGCGGGCGGTGCGGATGTAATCGGACGACAAGACGTCCAGCATGCCGGCCCGGGTCAGACGCATCACCGCCGGTGTCAGGTAATACCCCAGCGCCATTGACGGCATGATGAAGTTTTTCCAGCTTGCGGTGCCGGTAATGGGTAGCAATCTCCAGGTGATGCCCAACCACAGGATCAATGTCAGCGCAAACCAGAAACTTGGCATGGCCTGGCCGACAACCGCGACGCTGAGCGCAATGCGGTCAAGAATGGAGTTGGGCTTGATGGCAGCAACCACGCCGAGAGGGATAGCCAGCAGCAGGGCAAAGGCCAGTGAACACGCACCCAGCAACATGGTTGTCGGCAGGCGTTCGAAAATCACGCTGGCGACCGGCGCTTTCAAATAGTTGGAATGACCGAGATTGCCCTGCAGTGCCTGCACCAGCCAACTGCCGTACTGCAGGATTATCGGCCGGTCGAAGCCATAGACACGGCGCACATTTTCAATGTCTTCATTGCTGGCTCCTTCGCCGGCCAGCGCCACTGCCGGATCGCCGGACAGGTAAATCATCGAAAAGGACAAGACGGACACTGTAATGGCAACAAGAACCGCCACACCGAGCCGCTTCAATGTGTAATAGAGCATGTCTACCTTGAAGGTTTGCCCGGTCTGGCGTTGGTGTCCCTGCAGATATTACAAAGACTTCCAGACCGCAGACCGGGCTTAATTTCGTCCAGACTGCGCTAGCGGATCATTTCCACTTGGTCGTGTAGAAGCGCGGAATCTCGTCAGGTGTCGGCGAGAAGTCGAGATCCTTGGACCAGGCATAGTATTTGGCGTAGGTGAACATCGGCACCCAATAAGCCTCTTCAGCAATCCGGCTGAACGCCTTCTTGTAGTTTTCGGTGCGTTCGGCCGGATCGATCGAGTTATCCGCAATCCCCAGATATTCCTTCAGCTTGTCGTCCTTGGTGAGGTCGTCCG
>CALHUA010000170.1 GCA_938039915.1 uncultured Anderseniella sp. | reverse complement strand
CATTCTCGGCACCAGCCTCAAGGTGATGTCCAATTACACCAACCACATTGCCGAAACCGATATCGACATTGCTTTCGCTCCGAACGCCTGGAACGAGGAACACGTGGTTGCTGCCTAGCGAAATCAATGCAGGCCCGATTGACACATCGGGCCTGCAGGAACCTTTACTGTGCACTCAGGTTAGCTAATCATAGGTCGGAAAGCCCCTGTGCCGTGCACCAGACCCAAAGGAACAAACCACCATGTTACTTGATACCCCAATTTGCGACTTTGGCTGGAAGGCGCCGGACTTCACTTTGAAGGATCCCGACGGCAACAGTTTCACCATGTCCGGGCAACTTGGCGAAAACGGGCTGTTGATTGCCTTCATCTGCAACCACTGTCCCTACGTTCAGGCCATCGCCGACCGGTTCGCAAAAGATGCACAGGAACTGATGGACAACGGCATCAACGTATTGGCTGTCATGTCGAACGACTATCAGACTGTGCAGGCCGACAGTCCGGCCAACATGAAGCAGTTTGCCGAACGCCACGGATTTTCGTTTCCCTATCTTGTCGATAAGGACCAGGCGGTGGGCAAAGCATATGGTGCCGTGTGCACGCCTGACTTCTTTGGCTTCAACAAGGACGCAGAGCTGCAATACCGCGGCCGCCTTGACGATGCCAAAACGGGCGATCCGGCAAACCGGACGCGGGAACTCGTCAATGCCATGTGCCAGATAGCTGAAACCGGTGACGGTCCCCGCCAGCAAACACCGAGCATTGGCTGTTCGATCAAGTGGCGTTAACCGCCGTTTCCACTTGCTGACCGATCACGGATCAGGACACTGGTTCGAGAACCTTCTGTTCCTGCGAAGCAGTCTTCACAGCTTCCTTGAGTGCAGTTGTCATGTCGGTCTTTTCCCAGGAGAACGAGCCATCACGACGGGGCTTGCGGCCAAAGTGGCCGTAGGCGGCGGTGCGCGCATAGATCGGCTTGTTCAGATCAAGATGGCGGCGAATGCCGGACGGTGACAGATCCATGCACGCGCGCAGGGCCTGCTCAAGCACGCCCTCATGCACCTTGCCGGTTCCGTGTGTGTCCACATAAACCGACAAGGGCTGCGCTACGCCAATGGCATAGGAAAGCTGGATGGTGCAGCGTTCGGCAAGTTTTGCAGCTACAACATTCTTGGCCATATAGCGCGCCGCGTAAGCCGCTGACCGGTCAACCTTGGTTGTATCCTTGCCGGAGAACGCGCCGCCGCCATGCGGTGCGGCGCCACCATAGGTATCAACGATGATCTTGCGACCGGTCAGGCCGGCATCGCCGTCCGGACCACCAATGACAAACTTGCCGGTGGGATTGATGTACCAGTTGCAATCTGCAGCAATCGGCAGTTCGCCCAGCGCCTCGCGGACATAGGGCTCGATCACCGCACGCACTTTTGCCGAATCCCAGGTTTCATCAAGGTGCTGGGTGGAGACGACGATGGATGTGACTTCCGACGGCTTGCCATCAACGTAACGGATCGTGACCTGGCTCTTGGCATCAGGTCCGAGCTTGCCGGCATCGCCTTCGCCCTTGTGGCGGGCCGCTGCCATCAGCTCGAGAATCTTGTGGGAGTAATAGATGGGCGCCGGCATGAGATCCGGTGTCTCGCGACAGGCATAGCCGAACATGATGCCCTGATCACCAGCACCTTCTTCACCCTGACGATCTGCGGCATTGTCCACACCCTGGGCAATGTCGGCCGACTGGGCATGCAGCAGCACATCGACCTTTGCTGTCTTCCAGTGAAAACCGGCCTGCTCGTAGCCAATGGCGCGAATGGCGCGCCGTGCCGCGGAACGGAACCTGCCCGGCGCGATGACCGGATTGCCCGCAGCATCGTGAACCTTGTTGCCGGCCTTGTCCTTCTTGAACAGTGTGTCGGGAACACGGACTTCGCCGGCAATCACCACGCGATTGGTGGTGGTCAGGGTTTCGCAGGCAACACGGACGGTCCACGGATCAGTACCGGTCTTGCGGGCCTCCTTGTAGACGAGATCAACAATCTCATCAGAAATGCGATCACAAACCTTGTCAGGATGACCTTCTGAAACTGATTCACTGGTGAAGAGATAGTTCTGACGTGCCATGGCTTGCAAACTCCGCGAATGGGACAGGATGATCGCCATATGCAGATTTCTTTATATGCAATGGCTGCCGAGTGGACGCCCTTTTGTCAGGCTGTGCGCATCACGTCAAGCCAACTTTGATCCATGCAGTCAATTAACCGGGCAATGCCGGCGCAAAAACCCCTGGTCTAATCGGGCACGGCAGTGGCAATACCGGATACCGACTTGACCAGATCGAGAATATTACGCCGGACTTCCGGGCTCTCGATTTCGGAAAATGTCCGAACCAGCTGGGCACCGTCCGGACTGGACAAAAACTCGATCATCTCAAACGAACCGGACGGCTTGTCAGCCTTGCCGGCGCCGGCGGCATCAGCGCGGACCATATCGTCAAAGAAAAACTGTACCGGCACATCGAGAATACGCGACATGTCATACAGCCTGCTTGCACTGATGCGATTGGAGCCCTTTTCGTACTTCTGAATCTGCTGAAAGGTCAGGTCGAGACTTTCACCAAGCTTTTCCTGGCTCATTCCGACCAGCATTCTCCGCATCCTCAGTCGGCTGCCGACATGTACATCAATCGGATTTGGCATCTTTATTGTCATCAGTCACCTGTCTCGCACACGTCTGCGAAATAGCAAAAAATTATACGCTCGCAACAGTTTCAATTGGTTGATCAGCGGCCGCAGCGGCACACTGTTGTGAAGTTGCTTTCAAGGGACATAGACACAAACATCCGTTGCCGATTCGCGTCTACGATCAGTTCTCTTGTCCATCTGGTACACAAAACTTCTTCATCCGTCTACAAATTAAATACACGGCAAAAATTGAAACCAGCAGTGTCAGTAAACCAAAATCCCCGATCATCGCATAAGGCGTTGCGGCCATGGCAGCCGGCATTGCCACGTCAAGATGACCGGCAGTCCCCAGCGCAAGCCTGGCCCTGACACGACCAGCCGGGTCAATCATTGCTGAAATTCCGGTATTGGCAGCCCGTATCATCGGCACGCCCTGTTCGATTGCGCGAAACCGGGCTTGGCCCAGATGCTGATGCGGCCCGCCTGATGTTCCGAACCAGGCATCATTGGTTGCGTTGACCAGCATTTCAGGCCGGGTGTCATAAGGCACAGACCGCGGGAACACCGCCTCGTAGCATATGAAACCGGCAAATGCCGGCATCCCCTTGACCCGGACAACCCGATCTTCGCTGCCGGCTGAAAATCCCGGCGGCAGGTTGACGATCTGCCGTAAACCGAGCGGCTCCAGCAACCATTGAAACGGCAGAAACTCTCCAAACGGAACCAGCCGCACCTTGTCATGACGCGCTGCAATCTGACCGTCTTCAGAGATCGCCAGCAATGAATTGAAGATCAAGGCCTTGCCGGTGCTATCCGTTACGCGATGCAACCCACCGGTCAGCAGAGGTGAGCCTGCAGGCAGGCTGGCAATTATTCTGGCACGCAACGCGGTTTCTTCACCGATCAGCCGTGGCAGGGCACTTTCAGGCCAGACGATGATGGGAGGTGCTTTCAGGGGCTGCTCGAACGGCACGGAGCTCAGCCTCAGATATGTATCAATGATCCGGCTGGCATGTGCCGGGTCCCATTTGTCCTTCTGGGATATGTTGGGCTGAACAATGCGAACCAGAACCGGGTCGCTGGACGTGTTGCCGTCAACGATGTCGTAGTAGCCAGCAAGGCGCGCACCGCCCCATATATTCAAACCGGTCGCCACCACGGCAACAATCACCGGAAACGCGATGCGCCCGGCCGCCACATGATACGACCTGCCAGCAGGCCAGATGACTGCCGGGGTTGCCGCTATCACGATTACAAGCACGGTCATGCCATATATGCCGATCAGGCTGGCGGTTTGTGAAAAACCGTCCAGCGATCCGGCTCCATACCCGGGCAGGTTCCAGGGAAACCCGGTCAGCAGATGACCTCTGAGCCATTCGCCTGCACCAATGAGCCCGGCCAGCAGCAGGATCCGGGGCCAGCCTGCTATCCACAGGACGGCCGCCATACCGAATGCCAATCCCCAATACAGGGACAAATAGGCAGGCAGTCCGGCAACCGCAAAGGGGATCAAAGCGGCGAACTTTTCCGGCTCCAGCCAGAAGGCTTCCGAAATCCACCACAGTGACGGTACGAAATATCCAAATGCAAAGCACCAACCGACGGCAAAGCCTGCGCTGAAACGGCGCCATTTTCCGGCCCGGTCCTGCACGGTGCCATCAAGCAGCCAGACCATAACAGTGTAACTGACGAACAGGACGGGCCAGACGTCAAACGGCGGCAGGGACAGACAGGCCAACCCGCCTGCCAGCCAGGCCACAAGGCATCTGCGCCAGGCCGGCCCGGCAAACATGGTTGCCAGTATGCCGGTCAGCTCTTCACCTGCGGGATCGACTCTTCTGAGGCTTTTGCAGCGGGCTTGGCCGCACCGGCGGCCGGGCGTGCAGTACGCGGTTTGGTGTGGATGGCGACACGGCGCACCCGCCGCGGATCAGCGGCAATAATCTCGAACTCGATGCCGCTGTCATGTTTGACCAACTCACCGCGCACCGGCACCCGGCCAAGCATGTGGAAGATCAGACCACCAAGCGTATCGGCTTCTTCCTGTTCATCGGCCGGCAACAGCTTGACGCCCAGAGTGTCTTCAGCATCTTCAATTTCAAGCCGGGCCTCTGCCAGCCAGCTGGTCGCGGATGCACGGGTGATCAGTTCATCCTGTTCGTCATGCTCATCGGCAATATCGCCGACAATCTCCTCGACCAGGTCCTCAATGGTAGCCAGGCCATCGGTGCCGCCATACTCATCAACGACAATCGCCATGTGGCGATGGGTGGACTGCATTTTCACCAGCAGATCAGCGGCTGGCATGGAGGGCGGTACGTAGAGCAGTTCGCGCATGATGCCGAGTTCGCTCACCGGGGTTTTCAGGTCGCCTGACGACAGTGACAGGATCGGCACGGACTTCCTCGTGCTCGGTTTCACCTTGGTCCGCTTGTCCTTGGAATTCAGCCATTCCAGAAAATCCTTGATGTGAACCATGCCGAGCGGCTCATCCAGCGTGTCGTGATAGATCGGCAGCCGGGAATGACCCGCCTCAAGAAAACAATCGAGCAGTTCCGACACGGAACTTGCCGCATCAACCGCAATGATCTCTGCCCGCGGCACCATCACATCGTCGAGGCGCAAGTCTGAAAACTCGATCAGGTTGAGCATCATTGACTTGGCATCTGCCCGGAAAGCCGCAGGACCTTCTTCCTCGGCATGCCGGTCAAGCACACCTTCCAGGCTTTCGCGCAAGGTTTCATCCGACCTTCCGCCGCCCAGGGCGCGCCTGATCCGGGACCACAGGCCCGCATTGTCGTTTCGTGAATTTTCAGAAGTGGGGCTGGTCCCTTCGCGGGACCCGCTAGATTGGTCTTCGTCCATTTGACCGGCCGGCTTTCACCGGCGTCCTCTGTCCTGTCTCAACAATGATGCCCAAACGTTTCACGCATAGGGATCGGCAATGCCAAGCACGTTCAGTATGTCTACCTCAAGGTTTTCCATCCTGGTCGCCTCGGCTTCACTTATGTGATCATAATCCATCAAGTGCAAGATGCCATGCACGACAAGGTGAACCAAATGATCCTCAAGTGACTTGTCCTGCTGTTCTGCTTCGCATTTTACCACACCAGCGGCCAGTATGATATCGCCAAGCAGACGCGGTTCGCCGGGCGGTAACGGCATTGCCGGTGGGGCCGGAAAGGACAGGACATTGGTCGGCCCAGGTTTGTTGCGCCACTGCTTGTTGAGCCGTGCCACCTCGTCATCGGTCGCCAGCGAAACGGTCACGACCGCTTGCGACAGGTCCTGGCCGAGCGCCGTTTCGGTTGCCCCGGCTGCGCGGTGCACCAGGGTTTCGGGATCAGCCACTTCTTTCCAGGTGGTTTCATCGACTTCGATTTCGAGTATCACGGCGTCCGCGGCTTTGTTGCCGGCTCCCAACCAGCGCGCTCATAGGCATCGACAATGCGTGACACCAACTGATGGCGAACAATATCCGACTTGTCGAACTTCACCTGCGAGATGCCCTTTACGCCCTTCAGGTAATCCAGCGCCTGGGTCAGGCCGGACGTTGTGCCGGGCGGTAAATCGACCTGTGTCGGATCGCCGGTGATAACCATGCGCGAGCCTTCGCCAAGCCTGGTCAGAAACATTTTCATCTGCTGCGGCGTGGTGTTTTGCGCCTCGTCCAGAATAATGAAGGCCGACGACAGGGTACGGCCGCGCATGAAGGCCAGCGGCGCGATTTCGATGGTATTGTCGGCGAGACCCTTGATCACCGCTTCCGGCGGCATGACGTCATAAAGTGCGTCATAAAGCGGCCTGAGATAAGGATCGACTTTCTCCTTCATGTCGCCGGGCAGGAAGCCGAGACGCTCGCCTGCCTCGACAGCGGGCCGCGACAGGATGATGCGGTCGACCCGTCCGGCCATCAGTTCGGCAGCCGCGCACACAACCGCCAGATACGTCTTGCCAGTGCCGGCCGGCCCGACACCGAAAACAAGTTCATTGGCAGCGATTGCCTCCAGATAGATCTTCTGACCCGGCGATCTGGCGGTTACCGTTTTGCGCCGGGTGCGGATGGCGGCAACCTCAGATGCGCCCCTGGCAACGGCGACCGGGCTCATGGCCATGCGGATCGCGCCTTCCACATCGCCCCGGCCGACGTCGAGTCCTTCGAGCGCACGTTCATACAGCTCCACCAGCACCTGCCTGGCCATTTCGCGACCTGAGTCAGATCCACGAATGGCGACCTTGTTGCCACGCGGCGTGATGTCCACGCCGAGACGGTCCTCGATGACGAGCAGATGCTCGTCGTGTTCGCCGAACACCAGCATCAGCAACCGGTTGTCATCGAAGCTAAGGGTGATACTGCTCTGCGCTGTGTCTGCGGCGGTCTTCTTGTGCCGGGATGCGGGCCTTGGCTGGGCGGTGCGTGACGTCAACGGGGCAGATCTCCTGATTCGCTAAATTGATGGTGAAAGCACATCACATTCAGCCTTATGCTTCAACCATGTGGCCGGTTAATGAATTCGGTCCGACACTTTCAATGGCGACCTTCACGGTGTCACCAATCACATGGTCACCGGCATCCATGTACACCGACTGGAGATAGGGCGAGCGTCCGATCAACTGGCCTTTCTGCCGGCCGGGCTTTTCCAGCAGGACGTCAAGCACACGTCCCGTGCACGCTGCATTGAAGGAGGCCTGCTGTTCACCCAGCAGGGCCTGCAGGTCGGCAAGACGCTGCGTCTTTACGTCTTCCGGCACCTGGGCAGCTTCGGTTGACGCCGGCGTGCCAGGGCGCGGTGAGTACTTGAAGGAAAACGCCTGCGCATATGTCACCTGGCCGACCAGGTCCATGGTGGCCGCGAAATCAGCGTCGGTCTCGCCGGGAAACCCGACAATGAAGTCCGATGACATGGCAATGTCGGGCCGGGCCGCGCGGATACGACTGATAAGTTCAATGTACTCTGCGGCGGTGTGCCTGCGGTTCATGGCTTTCAAAATAGCATCGCTGCCGGATTGAACGGGCAGATGCAGGTACGGCATCAGTTTCGGGTTCGCACCGTGCGCAGCAATAAGATCATCATCCATGTCGCGCGGATGGCTGGTTGTGTACCGCAACCGTTCAAGTCCATTGATATCGGACAGCGCATTGAGCAGATGGCCCAGTGTCCAGTCATGACCGGCAAGCCCGGTGCCATGCCAGGCGTTCACATTCTGCCCTAACAGCGTGATTTCACGCACACCTGCGTCAACCAGCTTGCGCGCTTCTGCGAGAATACGGTCTGCAGGCCGGGAAAACTCCGCGCCGCGGGTATAGGGCACCACACAAAACGTGCAGAACTTGTCACAACCTTCCTGCACCGTCACGAAAGCCGCCACCCCGCGCTTGACCGGTTTTGCGGAAGGGGCATCAAGGACGTCAAACTTTTCATCAACCGGCAGTTCGGTTTCGATCACGGCAGCACCGGTTTTGCCGTGCCGGTCAAGCAGGTCAGGCAGGCGATGATAGGTCTGCGGGCCGAACACCAGGTCAACAACGGGCGCCCGGCGGACGATTTCCTCACCTTCCGCCTGGGCCACACAACCGGCCACGGCAATTTTCATGTCGCGTCCGCTACGCGACTTCAGTTTGCGCAACCGGCCGAGCTCGGAGTAAACCTTTTCAGCGGCCTTTTCACGGATATGGCAAGTGTTCAGGATAACCAGATCTGCGTCCTCGGGGCTTTCAGTGCTGACATAACCGGTTTCACTCAACACCTCGCCCATGCGCTCGCTGTCATAGACGTTCATCTGACAACCATATGTCTTGATGAACACCTTTGACGGCGCAACTGATGGTGTCTCCTGCGGCGTGACTGGCATTGATGACGCTCCTGGATCAGCACGGTTGTCGATTGATCCAATCAACTGCCATGATCCTGATCGTTACTTTACTCCGGTGAGCCTATAGTCGCTCACGGGTTTCCTGACAATGGCAATGGTTCGGCGTCGCCCAGGCAAAGACTGGCCGTAATCGCGTTACTGGCCGTACCGTCGGAGTTCCTGTAGTAGTCCGGCCGTACCCCGTCAGAGGTATAACCGACGCTTTGATACAGCGCGTGGGCGGCCTGATTGTCCTCAGCATATTCGATGAATATCCTTCTGGTTCCGGCCTTGCCGGCATACCGGCGCGCAGCCTGCATGAGGGCGCGCGCCACGCCTCTGCGCCGAGCCTGCGGCAGCACAGCCAGTGTCAGTATTTCCATTTCATCTGCCGCGGTGCGCAGCAGGACAAATCCGCAAGGGTGTTGCTCTCCGGCTTTTTCCTGCATCGCCAGCAAGGCGGCTGCGCCGGGTGTCGCCAACAGCGCCGCCATTGCATCACCGTCCCAGGCATCTTCGAAACACGGCGCATGAAGGGCTGCAAGAACGGTTGCGTAAGCCGCACCGGCCGGCTCGATCGACAAGGCGCTTTCACGATGTTTCACCAGCGGCAATTGTGCCTTGGCATCGGGTGCGCGCAGGTAAAACGGAACCGCGGCAGCACTGGTATCCGTGGCCTGGCCGGCAAGCCTGGCAATCATGGCGGCATCGGGAATACTGCTGACGTCGGCAACGGTCACCTCATCCGGCAGATCGATCAGGCCTGCGCCTGAACCAACTGCCATGCCCGTCCTGTCACTGAGCAATTCACCTGCCTCGGCAATGCCGAGAACCGATGCCGGATGCATCACATTGCCGTCGCGATCAAATCCCTCAAGGTAAACCTCACCCCGGCGGGCGTCCTGTATGACCCAGATGTTGCGGTCACCTGAAGCAGCCCGGCTGCTTTGCGCCAGCGCCGAAAAGGTGGTGATGCCGATTACGGGCACTTTCAGCACCAGCGAGAGACCGCGCATGAATGCCAGCCCGATGCGCACGCCGGTGAAGGTTCCCGGGCCTGAACAGGCCGCGAGGCGCTCAATGTCTGCAAGTGATATGCCTGCCGACGCAATTGCCTCGTGTACCATGTCGGTCAGCCGCTCAGCATGGCCGCGCTGCATTGGTTCACTGACATGCGACAGCGGTCGGTCCGCGACCGTGTCAAATACACAGACCGAGCAGGCCGCATGTGCGGTGTCTACACTGAGAACAATCATGGCATTGGTGCCAATGCGAAGGATCGGGTGGCAGTCGTCAGACCGGGCGAACTTCGCTCACTTCCGGAATGAAATGGCGCAGCAGGTTTTCGATGCCGTGCTTCAATGTTGCGGTAGAACTGGGGCAACCGGCACATGCGCCTTTCATCTGCAGATAGACAACACCTTCCTTGAAGCCATGGAAGGTAATGTCGCCGCCATCCTGCGCCACGGCCGGGCGAACCCGGGTGTCGAGCAATTCCTTGATGGTCGTGACGATCTGCTGGTCGGCTTCGGCAAATTCGCCTTCATCGGCAACCGCCTCGCCCTCGCCATTGCGAATAACCGGTGCACCCGACATGAAGTGTTCCATGATAGCACCCAGCACAGCCGGTTTGAGATGCTGCCATTCGCCGTCATCCTTGGTCACCGTGATGAAATCCGCGCCAAGGAAAACACCCTCCACGCCATGAACGGCAAACAGTTTTTCAGCCAGCGGTGAAATGGTCGCTTCATCGGCTGAGCGGAAATCCCGCGGATCACCGTCTACAACAGGTTTGCCCGGAAGAAATTTCAAGGTACTTGGATTAGGCGTGGCTTCGGTCTGAATGAACATATCCGTATGAACTCCTGCGGCAACGGGTGCATGTAATGCGCATCGCCGGGTGAATGTTACCTTATATATAACCGTTTTCTGGAATAATTCCAGATTAGCTTGTCAGAAATTTGTTTTCCCGGGCCTGACAAATCATCCTCATCTAGCGAACGAAGCCCATAATGCGCCGTACATCAGCCATTACCGGCTCTGCAATGGCGTTGGCACGCTCTGCACCGTCTTTCAGCACGGCATCAATGTGATCATGCGATGCCATCAGTTTTTGCATTTCTGCGGCAATCGGCGACAGTTTTTCCACGGCAAGATCGGCGAGCGCCTGTTTCAGGTCTGAAAACTGCCGTCCGGCAAACTGTGGCAACACGGTTTCAAGCTTACTGTCCTGAAGGGCTGCAAAGATGCCGAGCAGGTTGGCGGCCTCGGGCCTGTCCTTGAGCGCGTCCATGGTTTCAGGCAGCGCATCCGGGTCGGTTTTCGCCTTGCGGATCTTCTTGGCAATGGTATCTGCATCATCGGTCAGGTTGATACGCGACAGGTCCGACGGGTCGGATTTCGACATCTTCTTGTCGCCGTCGCGCAACGACATGACACGCGTGGCAGGACCGGTGATCAACGGTTCCGGCAACGGGAAGAAGCCGTCCGGGTATCCTGCCTCGGCACATGCGTCGGCCATGTCGATATTGAACTTCTGTGCGATATCACGGGTCAGTTCCAGGTGCTGCTTCTGATCCTCACCGACCGGCACGTGGGTGGCGCGATAGGCCAGTATGTCGGCAGCCATCAGGTTTGGATAGGCATACAGGCCAACCGAGGCGTTCTCGCGATTCTTGCCGGCCTTGTCCTTGAATTGCGTCATGCGGTTCAACCATCCCATGCGCGCCACGCAGTTGAATATCCAGGCAAGCTCGGAATGAGCTGCAACCTGGCTCTGGTTGAACACGATATGTGCTGCCGGATCGATGCCGGAGGCGAGATAGGCTGCCGTCACTTCCCTGGTACTGCGGGCCAGTTCCTCAGGACCGCCCCACACCGACCTGTCCTGGGTAATCGCGTGCAGATCGACGACGCAATAAATGCACTCATACGACGACTGCATTTCAACAAAGCGCTTGATTGCACCCAGATAGTTGCCCAGATGCAGATTGCCGGTTGGCTGCACGCCGGAGAAAACGCGTTGGCTGGGTTGGGACATGTGGTGAAAGCTCCGCTGGAAGAAGATGTTTTCCGGTTATATGCCGCAATGTGCAGGCGCTGCCAAGCACCGTCAGCCTTTGCGCGAAAAAGATTGTTTCAGTGCAGCCACATC
>CALHUA010000169.1 GCA_938039915.1 uncultured Anderseniella sp. | reverse complement strand
CCTGCACCTGCCGCCTATACGCCACCACCGCCAGCAGCACCGCCGGCACCTGCGCCACAACCTGCTGCCGAGCAACCGGCTTATGCACACCCCGCGGCAGCGCCCGCCTATCAGCCGACGGCCACTCCAGCTCCGCCACCGGTTACACCTTCCGTCACGCCCGCGCCGCCACCGTCACCTGCTGCACCGGCGCCGGCATCAGAGAACAGCACGCCGTCTGCGCGTCCTGTCAACAGACCCGGCTACAGCCGGTTTGCATCCAATTCCGGTTTCAGGAGGCGCTGAATATGAGCATTCACAAGGGCAGGGGCTTTGCCTCCATCAATTATCCGATCGGCATGAACCTGGGCGGTGACCCCAGCCAGGCGCTGGTACATTCAAATCCTGACGGCAAGTTCGGCGTCGCCCTGTCTTCCATCGACCTGGGCCAGGGCATGAAACAGGTAACCCGCCAGATTGCGGCGGAAACCCTGGGTGTGCCGGTCGAGGATGTCTATGTGGACACCGCCGACAGCGACACCGGCCCGCACTGCATGGGCTCGTTCGCCTCGCGCGGCACACACCGTGTCGGTAATGCCGTGATACAGGCCGCCAAGGAGGCCCGTTCGGTGATGCTGGAGGCGGCGGCCGAGGAGCTCGAGGTCAATGCAGCCGACCTGGAGACGGACGGCAAGGGTAATATTTTCGTGCGCGGTGCGCCGTCACGTTCCATCTCAACCGGTGAGGCGTGCAATGCCGCCCAGTTCAAACAGGGCAAGACCGTGTCGGGCCGCGGCATTTTCCTGATCCCGATGTCGGATGTGGACCCTGAAACCGGAGAGATGACGCCGGTGTCGTGTTATGCCCACGCCGCACTCGTCGTGGACATCGAGGTTGATGATGAAACCGGCGAGGTCGACGTCAAGCAGATGAATTCGGCCTACGAAGTCGGCCGGGCGCTCAATCCGCGCATGGTCGAACAGCAACTGGTCGGCGGCGCCTGGATGGGCATGAGCCATGCTTTGTGGGAGACGACGGAGCCTTATTATCCTGAACGAAGTCATGGTCCGACCGATTTCAACCAGTACCTGATGCCGGGACCGGGCGACATAGCTCCGCATGATATCGCCATTCTGGAACGACCGGCACCGGACGGTCCCTATGGCGGCAAGGGACCAGGTGAAATGTGCGCCAACCCGGTGCTGCCCGCCGTCGCCAATGCAGTGTTCAACGCGGTCGGTGTGCGTATAGACGAACTGCCGATCACACCTGAAAAGGTGCTGCGCGGCATCAAGGCCAATGGCGGCGCCCAGCCGCAGGGCCAGTGGTAGAGCGCTATGAGGTTAAATTGATGCATTTGATGGCGGAAAATCGGTTCACTCGGCTAGGCGCGGTGCGCAGCGCGATGTGGTGCATCGGGCAAGCGGCGCAACGACGCCGATGGACCGATTTTCCCCACCCCGAGGAGAACCAGAATGTTGAAGACATTAGTGCAAAGGCCGGGCGGTTTTGCCCTCTGGCGTCGTTGGATCGCACTTGTGGTGGGGTGGCACCACGGCGTGCAATCCGCCTAGCCAGCGACCAAAATCGCCGCGGTCAAATGTATCAATTTAACCTCATAGCGCTCTAAAGGCGGACACCAGAACTCATGCCCGTCAATCCGACCATAGCAGGGATATCCAATCCGCCGGAGCTGCATGACGCCCTGCAGGGCGCCCAGTACCTGTCGGATGACGGACTGTCGACATCGGCCTATCTGGCGCTGGCGCTGGGCAAACCGTTGCTGCTGGAAGGCGCACCTGGCGTCGGCAAGACCGAAGCGGCCAAGGCGCTGTCGTCGATCCTCGGCAGGAGGCTGATCCGGTTGCAGTGCTATGAGGGCATTGATGCCGGCGCTGCACTTTATGAATGGAATTATCCGCGCCAGATGCTGGCCATCCGGCAGGCCGGCGATGAGTATGTCAACATCTACAAGGATGACTTCCTGATCGCGCGTCCCATGCTGGATGCGCTGCAGTCAGGTGGTAATGCTTTGCTGTTGATCGATGAGATCGACAGGTCGGACCATGAGTTCGAGGCGTTCCTTTTGGAGTTTCTGTCGGACTTCCAGATTTCCATCCCCGAACGCGGCACGGTGCGCGCTGATCAGCGCCCGGTGGTCGTGCTGACCTCCAACCGAACCCGCGAACTGCACGAAGCGCTGCGCAGGCGTTGTGTGTATCACTGGATCGATTATCCGGATGCCCTGCGCGAAGCCGAGATCGTGATGATGCGGGCAAGCTCGGTGGCGCGCGATACCGCAGACCGGGTCGTGGCGGCTGTCGGCCGGTTGCGGGCAGAACCGCTGACCAAACCGCCCGGTGTTGCCGAAACGGTTGAATGGGCGGAAGCCGCAACGCTGTTGCAGTCGCAGGGTGCGCAGTGGCCGGATGCGTTCAAGCGGGCCATTGGTGTGGCGCTGAAGGATCAGGACGATCTGAATTTCGTGCATGCCAGGCTCGACCAGTTGATTACGGGGACGGCGGCATGACCATCACCCAGCCACTGCCGCGCGCGGCTGAACCGTTCGTCGAGTTTGCGTCTCTGCTGCGTGAGAACGGGTTTTCCGTAGCCCCGGAACAGACCATGGGTTTCATCGAGGCGGTGGGTCTGCTGGGCCCGCGCGACATGAATGATATTCTGCAGGCGGGCAGGGCGATGTTTGCGCCGCCGCCGGACCGGCGTCCCGAGTTTGATGCGCTGTTCCGCATGAAGTTCCTGGGTCAATCGATCCCGGTGCCGGCATCGGGGCCCG
>CALHUA010000168.1 GCA_938039915.1 uncultured Anderseniella sp. | reverse complement strand
ATTGGTCAAGGTATCTGACGTTCCACATTTGAAAAAATGGCGCACCGGGGAAGATTCGAACTCCCGACCCCCAGATTCGTAGTCTGGTGCTCTATCCAGCTGAGCTACCGGTGCCCTTAGAGGCGGGATGGGTATCCCGCGTTCAGCGTCAAGTGATGTGCTGAAGACTGGACGTATCTAGCCGGTTGTTCCGGTAAACGCAAGCGCCGGATTGGAGACATTTGCGAATTGTCTTACGCAGATCTCCAGGCATCATGGCCATGCAGGGGTTTGGCACTCGCCATGGCGCGCCCGATCGCCCGCGACAGGCAGTCAGCGGCAACCGATCCCAACATGGAAAGGGCCTCGTCCGGCTGGTCTCCCAGCGCCGTTGTTCCGGTTGCCAGTGCAAAAACCGTATCGCCGTCATAGGGCGTATGGATGGGGCGGATGGCGCGGGCCATGCCGTCTGACGCCATGATCGCCAGCCTTTGCGCTTGCGCCTTGGTCAGCACGGCATCGGTCGCGACCACGGCAATCGTGGTGTTGGCGCCCGCCGCCCGGGCATCCAGCTTGCTGCCGCCGAGCGGGGTCAGGGGGTGAGGCACGGCTGGAGCCGCGGGCGCGGGTCCGAACTCGCCGTCCAGTTCAAATGGCCGTGCCCACAGATCACTGCTGGCCGGGTTGATGCAGGACCCGACCGGATTGAGCGCCACCAGCGCCCCGACGGTGAAGCCGCCAAACACGCACGATGCACTGCCAAGCCCGCCTTTCAGTTGCCCGGCTGTTGCACCATGGCCCGCACCGGTATTGCCGAGATCGAAATCGCTGCCGGCGGCCTTGGCCGCTGCAATGCCCAGGTCACGATAGGGCGGCGTTGCACCCCAGCCCTTGTCCGGCCCGAAGGTCAGGTCAAAAAGGATCGCTGACGGTACGATCGGGATGTGCACCGCCGAGCGGCCAAAGCTCATGCCCACGCCCTGTTCAGACAGGTGAGAGATGACGCCGCCGGCCGCGTCCAGTCCGAATACCGATCCGCCCGACAGCACAATGCCGTGGACCGCGTCGACCACACAGGCCGGATCCAGTGCTGAAATATCGCGCGTACCGGGCGCCCCGCCGCGCACATCCGCTGCCGCCACCACAGGGCCATCCGGCAGCAACACGGTGACGCCGGTTGAATAGTGTGCGTCGTGGGCGTTGCCGACCTTGAGCCCCGCAATGTCGGTGATCAGGTTTTTCGGGCCCGGTGTCATGTTCATACCTGATATCCCAGCTTTTTGATGGCGTTCATCATGTTCGCAGATGGTAGGTGTCCTGACATCTTCGTCAATTGCGAAGATGCAGGCACGCCGGTTAAGATGCAGCATCCTTGTTTGTTTGTGCGGAATCTATCCATGTCTTTGCTTGTCCGATGTTTAGCCCTGTGCCTGTTGTTCGTGGTCGCCGCGTGCAGTGATGATGCGCCTCAACGCAAGGCCATGGTCGCCACCGCCAACACACACGCCACTGACGCGGCTGCCGCCATTCTGGCCAAAGGTGGATCGGCCACGGATGCCGCCATTACCGCGCAACTGGTGCTGACCCTGACCGAGCCGCAGTCATCCGGCATTGGCGGCGGCCTGTTCATGCTGCACTACCAGGGCGACAATGCCGCCATCACCACCTTTGACGGGCGTGAAAAGGCACCGCTGGACGCGGATGAGACATTGTTTCTGAAACCCGACGGCAAGCCGATGGCCTGGCCGGACGCCGCCCTCGGCGGCAGGCCGGTTGGCACACCGGGTGTCATTTCTGCCCTGTGGAAGGCGCACCGGAAATTCGGCAAGCTGGAATGGGCAAGCCTGTTTGAGCCTGCCATAAGTCTCGCTGAAAACGGCTTTGCCGTCAGCCCGCGCCTGCATGCAGCCATCACCGGTGCCCGCCACCTGAACGCTGATGATGCAGCCGCTGCCATCTATTTCCTGGGCGATGGTGATTACGGCGAACCGGACGTGGCCGTGCCGGTGGGGCATGTCCTCAAGAACCAGCCTTATGCCGACACGCTGAAGCTGATTGCTGCCAACGGGCCCGACGGGTTTTACAAGGGCCCTGTCGCACAAGCCATGGTCGATGCAGTGCGCTTCAACGACGTCAATCCCGGGCTGATGACATTGGCCGACCTGTCGGCTTATGAGGCCATCGAGCGTGAGCCCGTATGTGCGCCCTACCGAGCCTACAGGGTGTGCGGCATGGGACCACCGACCTCCGGCGGGCTGACATCGCTGATGATCCTGGGGCTGCTGGAACCTTACAAGTTGTCGAGCCTCGACCCGGGCGGCCTGGTGGCTGCCCATCTGTTTGCCCAGGCCAGCCGGTTGGCCTTTGCAGACCGCAACCAGTACATGGCTGATTTCGATTTCATCGACGTGCCGGTTGCAGGGCTTCTGGACCGAGACTATCTCAGATCGCGCAGCAGGTTGATCAACCCGGTTCGAGACATGGGTTCGGCAGCGCCCGGCACGCCGCCGGGATCGGATACGGAGAGCCTCGCCGCTGATGCCGGTCTTGTTGAACACGGCACCAGCCATCTGGCGATTGTCGACATGGATGGCAATGCCGTGTCCATGACCATGAGTGTCGAGCGCGCCTTCGGGGCACGGATTACCGCCGGCGGTTTCGTGCTCAACAACCAGCTGACGGATTTTTCCTTTGTCCCGACCAAGGCCGGCAATCCGGTCGCCAACCGGGTGCAGGCCGGCAAACGGCCGCGGTCTTCCATGTCGCCGTCTCTGGTGCTCAATGGCGACGGCAGCCTGTTTGCCGTCGTCGGATCGCCTGGCGGCAGCCGCATCATCGGGTATACCGCGCACGCGCTGTTAGGATTGATCGACTGGCAAATGCCGATGCAGCAGGCCGTGTCACAACTCCACGTCATCAACCGCAATGGCCGCACCGAACTTGAAGACACTGCAGAGGCCAGTAACCTGGCCGGCAGGTTGAACCAGTTTGCCCGGCTGGCCGCACCGCTGGCAGACCTCGGCCACACGGTTGAGGTAAAACCGCTCACCAGCGGTCTGCACGGCATTCGCATCCTGAAAGACGGCCAGATGGACGGCGGCGCCGACCCGCGTAGGGAGGGGACGGTTGTGGAGGTTGGTGAGGAGAGGTAGTCGAGCAGGAGCGTGGAGGTTGGATTGGGTCGGTGTCTTATTCCGCTCACGCAAGCAGCCTTCGGCTGCGCTCCGCTGGGGCGCACTTCGCGCGGCGGCCGGTCGGCCTTGCCTCGGCACTTTGTGCCTCGGAGGTGTTCATCACCACTCGTCATCCCCGTGAAAACGGGGATCCAATGCCGGTTAGTGCGGTGTATGCCGCCAAGAATGGATTCCCGCTTTCGCGGGAATGACGAATGTGAAAATGGTTGTTCTGGGTCGGAGAACGGCCTGAGCGGAGCGAAGAAAGCTGTTCGACCCCAAAAACCAACTAGGCCCGACGGGCCTCGGGCCGGTCAGGCCCGCCCTAGCGGAGCGCAGCCGAAGGCTGCTTGCGTGAGCGAAATGAACTCATCTTGCGTGAGCGACATCACTTCATGCACTCCGTTTTCCGCGTCTGCCGGCGTCGACTTCCTGCAGCCGGTCTGGAATGCTGATCTGGAACACCGTGCCCGGTTCCGGGCTTTCCACCAGCCGCACATCACCGCCGTGGGCGCGAACCAGTTCGCTGGCAATCGCCAGTCCGAGGCCAGTGCCGCCCTGGCGCTGTGACCCGCGAAACGCTTCGAACAGGTGTTCGCGTGCCTTTTCGGGAACACCGGGCCCATTGTCGGAAACCTCGATGATGCAATGGCTGTCTTCGTGCCGGGCACGTACCCGGACCTTGCCGCCGCTGCCGCGCGCAATCGAGGTGGCGCCTTTGTTCTCAACCGCCTCCGCTGCATTGCGCAACAGGTTCATCAAGACGCGGAACAACTGCTCCCGGTCGGCATCGGCATCCATATCCGCAGCCACCTCATTGTAGAACACCACGTCACTGCCGGCTTCGGTGGTGCTGTGGTCCAGCACATCGTCCACGAGGGTGCGCAGATTGAACATTTCACGCCGCGGTGGCGCTTCCTGCGCCCGGCCGAATTTCAGCGTGTCCTGGCAAAACCCGATGGCCCGGTCCAGGGACGCAATCAGCTTGGGCGCGAACTTCTTCACCGTTGGGTCATCCACCATCCCCAGCCGGTCCGAGATCAATTGGGCTGATGCCAGCATGTTGCGCAGGTCATGGCTGACTTTTGACACCGCCAGCCCGAGCGACGCCAGCCGGCTTTTCTGTGACAACAGGTCAGACAATTCGGTCTGCATCTGCTTGAGTTCCTGCTCGGCAGCACCGATTTCGTCGACCCGGCCGGTGGGCTCTATGATGCGGCTGCGGTCTTCAGGATTGAGCGCGAAGGCCTGCATGTTGCCGGAGAGGCGCTGGACAGGCCGCACCAGAAGCCGGTTGAGCGCGAAAAACAGCAAGGCTGCGAGGATAATGGCCAGAAAGACCGACAGTGTCAGAATGTTGATCGAATAGCGCACCATCGCCTTGAACAGCGGCTTTTCATTCAGCGCCATTTCGATCAGCGTTCCGCTCATGCTGGACGGTTTGTCCATCACCCCGATGACCCGGTTGCCACCGTGAAACAGTGTGGTGAACGCATCGTAGATGGCCATCATCGGCTTGTTTTCGCGCAGATCGTAGGATGCTTCCACGATCGGGGCCCTGTCGGGCATCAGGACCAGCTGCCGGGCATCATTGGTCCTGACCGCCAGCACCAGCACGCCGGCCCGGTCCAGCAACTCCTTGCGCAACAGCGGAGAGATTTCCTGGTTCTGGGCGGCTTCAACCGCCAGAGCGGCAATTTCCGCAGTGGCGGAGCGTTCTTTCAACCAGTTGATCCTGAAATTGGCGATCGATGGCACAAACACCAGCATCTCGCCAATCATCAGGAATACGGCGGCCATCACCAGAACTTTGGCAGTCAGCTTGCGATACCATGGTGCACGCCGGCTGGATCGCACAAAATCCTGCTTTTCCGTTTCGCTGCTCATTTCTGCCTTTACTCAATCGTCAGCAGAAATGGTTCAACTGACGGCGGTCATCCAAATATTTTCAACCATCCTATGATACGGCGAACCATGGGTTTGGATGGCAGGTCGGCATAATAACTTGTCGCAGCACGTTTGGAAACTTCGCTCAAGGTGGGATATGCCGCGACCATGTCTATCATGGCCTTGATCTTTAGTCCTGACGAAATCGCCATTGCCCACGGTTGAATCAGGTCTCCGGCATTGGGGGCGACGATGGAACAGCCCAGTATTTCGCCTTTTGCAGAAACAACCGCCTTGATGAGCCCGGTGGTCTTGCGTTCGGCACGTGCGCGATCATTTTCCGCAAAGTGCCAGCGCAGTATCTTGTGGCCGGGATGGCTGTCCGTTGCCTGCGCTTCGGTGAGGCCGATATGGGCAAGTTCAGGATCGGTGTAGGTGACCCACGGGATGATTTTGGTCTCGTTGGTGATCGGCAGGCGGAACAGGACCGACTTGATGATAAGGCCTGCCTGGTAACCGGCCACATGGGTGAACTGCAGCCCGCCGGCTACATCACCGATTGCGTAAACCTTGCGGTTGGTGCTGCGCAGGCCCTTGTCCACCTTGATGCCGCGCCGGTCGTACTCGATACCGGCAGCCTCCAGGTTCAGGCCATCGACATTGGCGACGCGGCCCGCTGCGACCAGCAGATGCGAGCCTGACAGTTTTTCAGATTTTCCGTCGTCGCCTTCCAGCGTGATCTCAACGTTTTTTGACTTCCCGGCCCTGGCAATGCCGGTGATCTTGGCCCCGGCACGGATGTCGATGCCTTCGTCACGCAGGTGGTCAAGCACAATGGCGGTCAGTTCAGGATCATCCTTGCCAAGCGGCTGAAACGCCTCCAGGACCGTGACCCTGGCGCCAAGCCGGCGATGGGCCTGAGCCATTTCCATGCCGATCGGACCGCCGCCGATGATGATCAGGTGCGCCGGTAGTGTGGTGTTGTCGAAAATCGTTTCATTGGTGAAATAATCGACACTGTCCAGACCGGGGATGGGGGGTGCGGATGGCGATGAACCGGTTGCCACGACAATGCGGCGTGCCTTGATCCGGTTGCCGCCCGCCTCTACGGTTTCAGCGTCGACGAACTTCGCCGCATCGCGGATCACCGTGACCCCGAGGCCTTCAAAGCGTTCCTGGCTGTCATGCGGCGCAATGCCGGCAATCACGTCCTTTACATGGGCCATGGTCTTGACGAAATCCACCTTCGGGGTCTGTGCCGCAACACCGAATTCGACGCCGGAGGAAAACGCATGCGCATGCTTGCCGGCCGCCAGCAGGGCCTTGGAGGGCACGCAGCCGTAATTCAGGCAGTCGCCGCCCATTTTACCTTTTTCGATCAGCACCACTTTTTCGCCGAACTGGCTGGCTGCCGCAGCGACGCTCAAGCCGCCGGAGCCTGCGCCGATTACGCAGATATCGCAGGTAATATCAGTCATGGAAGTACCTTTCAGGCCTCTTTGCAGGCCCTTTATATACATGAATTGTCGGAAATCGTTGAGACGCGCCGCCTGGAGCTTGCGAACTCACGCTTCGCCACTGGTTGCTTTGTTCCGGGCGCGCAGTTTTTTCACCACGACCGGGATCAGCGCCACCACGCCCAGGGCAGCAAACGCCGCCAGCAATTGCGGTGTCACAAGTGCACCTGCATCAAGTGCAAATTCACAATTGGCGGCACCGTTTTCTGCAACGCACGACTGATATACGGCTCTCTGCTCGGTGATAATCGAATCCAGTCCGGAACCAAGCACTGAAAATGCGAAGGTGCCGGGGATAATGCCGATCAGTGTGGTGAGCGCATAGGTGCCCAGGCCAACGCCTGCAATTGCAGGCGCTATGTTGACCAGCCAGAACGGGAACACCGGCACCAGCCTCAGGAACAGCATGTAATTGAACGCGTCTTCACGAAACCCGCCGGACAGTTTTTCCATCCACGGACCTGCGCGGCTGGCAAGTGTGTCGCCAAGCGAGGTCTTGGCAGCCAGAAAAATGGCAACCGCACCGGTAGTGGCGGCGGCGACAGTAAATATTCCACCGACAAACCAGCCGAACAGGAAGCCGCCAAGAATGGTCAGCAGGGCGGCACCGGGTAATGAGAATGCAACGGCGGCTATGTAGACGATCACATAGGAAGCCGCTGCCAGCACGGAGTTTTCGGCAACGAACGCCATCAGGGCGTCGCGATTGTCGGCAATGGCGGTGAGGGAAAGATATTTGTGTAAACCTGATGCATATACTGCGGCAATACCGCCCAGCAATATCACCAGAGGTGCCCAGCGTTTCAGGTTTGCTGCAACACCGGACGGGCGGGCCGTGCCCGCGTCAGCTACGTTTCCAGACATTTTTTCTTGTTCTTTCTTCATCTGTATGAGTAAGGCGTGATCCGCGCCGGATTGCAACCAAATGACGTGTTCATGACTTTGCTCGCGCACCAATAGTGAGACCACAGGAGTTGCGGCGAACATGTAGCAGAACCTTAAAGGAAGAAAGGGGGTGTAAACTGCTTGTGAAAAGGTATGACCACAGGTGAGAATTTGGTGTTCACCCTGTTATCAGGGGCAGCAAATAGATGCAGCAGTCGAATTGACTTGTGGCCGTTGCGCCCGTATAAGCCGCGCAGGATTTCATCCGGTGATCACTGTTCAGCATGCTTGACGTTTTTCTGACGTCGCGGCCTGACATGACCGGAAACATGAAGATTTTGGAGATTTTGCCATGAAACGCACGTTTCAACCCAGTAATCTTGTTCGCAAACGCCGCCACGGCTTCCGTGCCCGCATGGCAACTGTCGGTGGCCGCAAGGTCATTGCCCGTCGCCGCGCGCGTGGCCGCTCCAAGCTGAGCGCCTGATCGGCTGGCTCGCTGGTTGATCCGTGAATTGCGTAGCGCTTTTCCGACAGCCTTTGCGCCCTTCGCAGGGGAATTCTCTCATTGATACAAGTTCTAAAGCGACGGCAGGATTTCCTCGCCGCCGCCGCAGCTCTTGTGTGCGCGCGCAAGGGGTGTGTTGTGCAGGCAAGGGTTCGCGATGATGAAGGCGAGCCGCGCATCGGCTTTACCGTCACCCGCAAACTTGGCAATGCAGTGGTGCGAAACCGCATCAAAAGACGCTTGCGCGAAGCAGTTCGTGTCGCATCAGGGCTGGACCTTAGGCGCGGGCATGATTATGTGTTCATCGGACGCGCAGCCACGCTGGCTCAGGACTTCCAGGATTTGACGGGTGACATTGTTTTTGCAACGCAAAGGTTGAATGACGGCAAAGGTGATCCGCCACGCTCGCGTGGCAGGACACGCAGCAGTCGCGGTCGTGCAGGAACTCGAAAATAACAAGTAACGCTCAGGCGTAAACGGGGATGAGCCGCCGGAAGCGGCTAGAGGCAGGACCGGACATCATGAATAGTGACATCAAGAACTATATTCTGGCGATAGCACTGTCGTTGGGCGTGATTGTTCTGTGGCAGATGTATTTCCCTCAGCCCGGGCGGCAGCAGGTTGAGCAACAGCAACAACAGCAGCAACAGCAGGCTGGTCAAGGAACGACGGCGCAGACCGGTGACGCAGGTGTGCCGCAGGCACCTGCGGCAGGAACCGGAGCCGGTGTGCCTCAGGCAGCCCCGGGCGGGTCGGTCGTTCCAGGCGCAGCACTGGGTCTGCCCCGTGAAGCGGTTCTCGAGCAGAGCGCGCGGGTTGGTATTGATACACCGGTTTTGTCCGGCAGCATAAATCTCAAGGGTGCACGTCTCGATGATCTTCGGCTGAAGGAATATCACGAGACGGTGGATGACAGTTCGCCGACCATCATACTGCTGTCACCGTCAGGCAGTACCGGCGCATTTTTCACCGAGCAGGGCTGGGTCGCACCGACCGGCCAGACCGTCAAGCTGCCCAGCTCAGAAACCGTCTGGTCGACGTCCGGGAACACGACCCTGACACCATCGGCACCGGTTACGCTGAACTGGGACAATGGCGAAGGCCTGCTGTTTGAACAGACGTTTTCGATAGATGACAATTACATGGTGACGGTGCGCCAGGACATCACCAACAACACATCCACTACAGTCAATGTATTTCCCTATGCCCGCGTCCAGCGCATCGGTATTCCGCAGATCACCGGCATCTACGTGCTGCACGAAGGCCTGTTGAGTGTGCTGGATGAAACACTTGAAGAACTGACGTACTCTGATGCGCAGGACAATGGTACCGCTGCTTATTCGTCCAAGAGCACCGGTGGCTGGCTCGGTATTACAGACAAGTACTGGGCCGCAACCCTGATCCCCGATCAGAAAATGAATGTCACCGGATCGCTTCGGCATCTGACCATCGCCAACAATGATGCGTTTCAGGCCGATTATCTTGCGACCCAGCCGATCAGTGCGGCCCCGGGCGCCAAAGCGAGCATTGAAAGCCGCGTGTTTGCCGGGGCCAAGAAAAGCTATCTGATCGACAGTTACCAGGAAGACCTGGGCATCAGCAATTTCGAGTTGATGATTGACTGGGGCTGGTTCTATTTTATCACCAAGCCGCTGTTCAAGGTGCTGCATTATTTCAACGCGATGGTAGGCAATTTCGGTATCGCCATCCTGATTGTCACGGTGTTGCTCAAGCTATTGTTCTTCCCGCTGCAGAACAAGTCCTATGCCTCGATGAGCAAGATGAAGAAGCTGGCGCCTGAAATGGAGAAGATCAAAACCCGGTTCCCGGATGATCGTGCCAAGCAGCAGCAGGCGATGATGGAGATGTACAAGAAGGAGGAGGTCTCGCCGCTGTCAGGCTGTTGGCCGATCCTCATCCAGATTCCGGTGTTCTTTGCGCTCTACAAGGTTATCTATGTCACCATCGAGATGCGCCACGCTCCGTTCTTCGGTTGGCTGCAGGATCTGTCGGCACCGGATCCGACCAGTATATTCAACCTGTTCGGGCTGTTGCCGTTTACCCCGCCGACATTCCTGCTGATAGGTGTCCTGCCGATCCTCATGGGCATCACCATGTGGATTCAGATGCGTCTCAACCCGGCGCCGCCGGACCCGATTCAGGCGCAGATATTCAACTGGATGCCGTTGTTCTTCACCTTCCTTCTGGCCTCGTTCCCCGCCGGACTGGTGCTGTACTGGACATGGAACAACTTCCTGTCGATCCTGCAGCAGTCGTACATCATGAAAAAGCATGGTGTAGAGATAAACCTGCTCGGCAACATCAAGGCTTCGCTTGGTCTCGACAAGAAAAAGGACCAGCCGGGGGAGTAATCCGGCTGCGCCTTATCGCCCATGCGAGAGTACGAACCGGAAGAAATTGAGCGTGGCAGGCTACTGTTTGCCGGGCAGACGGAATTTCGCATGGGCGCCGCCAGGCTGTCGCAGCTGCCGCCGGAGTACCCGGTCGAGGTGGCCTTTGCCGGCAGGTCGAATGTCGGCAAGTCCTCACTGCTCAATGCACTCACCGGCCGCAAGGATATTGCGCGCACTTCCAACACGCCCGGCCGCACCCGCGAGCTCAATTACTTTGAACTGGCAGACGGTGCCGTGGCCCTGGTCGACATGCCCGGATACGGGTATGCCCGGGCATCCAAGACGCTGGTAAAGGCCTGGCAGTCGATCATCATGGGATATCTGCAGGGCCGGCCCAACCTGCGTCGGGTATTTGTGCTGATCGATTCACGCCATGGCATCAAGCAGATTGACCTGGAGACGCTGGATCAGCTCGACGAGGCAGCCGTTAGTTACCAGATCGTGCTGACCAAGGCGGACAAGATCAAGCAGGGCGAACGCGATGCCGCCCTTGCGGCAACTGCCAGGGCGATTGCCAAGCGCCCGGCAGCCTTTCCCGACACCATCATCACATCGTCGGCCAAGGGCTGGGGCTTGCCGGAACTGCGCGCCGAAATTGCCGCGATGCAGGGCTGAAGCACCTTCAGATGCTGCAGATGACCGGGCAACCGTTTTCCTAGACATGCGCCGTTGATCGGCTATAAGGCGGGGCTGGCACCTGAACAGTAATCTCTGGGTCTCTTGAAATCATGTCGGACGTTGAACAACCTCAGACCATTGCGCGTATCCTGTCGGAAGCGCTGCCGTTCATGCAGCTCTACGACAACCAGGTGATTGTCGTGAAATATGGCGGTCACGCCATGGTGGATCCGGATCTGTCGCGCAAGTTTGCCCGTGACATTGTCCAGATGAAGCAATCCGGTTTCAATCCCATTGTCGTGCATGGCGGTGGCCCGCAAATCGGCGCCATGCTGGATCGGCTGAAAATTGAATCCCGGTTTGAAGACGGCCTGCGCGTGACCGACAAGGCAACCATGGAAGTGGTGGAAATGGTGCTGGCCGGTTCAATCAACTCGTCTGTCGTGTCCGACATACAGGCCGTTGGCGGCAAGGCCATCGGGATTTCCGGCAAGGACGGCAATCTGTGCGTTGCCAGGAAGCTTGAGCGCACACGAATAAATGCTGACACCGGTAAGGAAGAAGCTGTCGACCTGGGATTTGTGGGCGATCCCGGGCAGATCAATCCGGACATCCTTCACACCATAATCCGATCTGAAACAGTACCGGTGATCGCACCGATCGCAACCTCACGTGAGGGTGAAACCTACAACGTCAACGCTGATACGTTTGCCGGCGCGATTGCGGTTGCCATGAAGGCAAAGCGCCTGTTGCTGCTGACCGATGTTGCAGGAGTGCTGGACAAGGACCAGAAGCTGATCCCGGAACTGACGCTCGCCCAGATCGGCGAACTGGGCAGCGACGGCACCATTTCCGGCGGCATGATCCCCAAGCTGGAAAGCTGTGCATCGGTTGTGCGCGGCGGTGTCGAAGGCGTCGTCATCACCGATGGAAGGGTGCCGCATTGTGTCCTGCTGGAACTGCTGACGCCGCATGGTGTCGGTACCCGTATTTCTGAACGCAAGGTTTAGCAACAACATGTCCGCACCTGGATTCCATCATGTCGAGACCTGGATATTCGACCTCGACAACACGCTGTATCCCGCCTCATGCCGCCTGTTCGATCAGATTGACGTGCGCATGGGTGACTTCATTTCCGACCTGTTCAAGGTGGACCGCACGGAAGCCCGCCGCATTCAGAAAGACTTCTTCTACAAGTATGGAACCACCCTGCGCGGGCTAATGAGCGAACACGGCATCAAGCCCGACGCGTTTCTGGACTATGTGCATGATATCGACCATTCGCCGGTGCCCGCCAACGCAGCGCTTGCCGCCAATCTGGAAGCGCTGCCGGGCCGCAAGCTGGTGTTTACAAACGGCACGGTGACCCACGCAACCAATGTCATGCATCGCATCGGCATCACGCATTTGTTCGATGGTATTTTCGATATCGTGCACTCCGATTTCATTCCCAAGCCGGAGCGTGGCCCTTATGAAAAATTCATTGCCGAGCATGAAGTTGATCCCGGCAGCGCGGCCATGTTTGAAGACATAGCCCGTAACCTGGCTGTGCCGCATGACCTTGGCATGACCACGGTCCTGGTGCATGACGCAGCCAATGAAGACGGCAACAAGATAAACAGCATGTCGGGTGACGCAGAAGGCGCCCCGCATGTGCATCACACCACATCTGACCTGGCCGGTTTCCTGGCCGAAATCAAATCCAACTGATACTTCCTGAACCTCTTCCCTAGGAGCGAAACAATGAGCCACGCCGATCTGCAAGCAACCATCGAACAAGCCTGGGAAGACCGCGATAGCGTTACACCGCAAACACAGGGCGCGGTTCGCGACAGTGTTGACGAGGCTCTCGGGCTGATGGATGCCGGCAAGGCGCGCGTCGCTGAAAAAGGCGCTGACGGCAACTGGTCGGTCAACCAGTGGCTCAAGCAGGCCGTACTCCTGTCTTTCCGACTTAATGACATGGCACCGATTGCCGGTGGTCCCGGTACGGCTACCTGGTGGGACAAGGTCCCGTCGAAGTTCGAAGGCTGGGGCGACAATCAGTGGCGTGACGCCGGGTTCCGGGCCGTGCCCAACTGCACCGTTCGCCGCTCCGCCTATATCGCGCCATCGGTGGTGCTGATGCCGTCGTTCGTCAATCTTGGGGCCTATGTGGATGAAGGCACCATGGTAGACACCTGGGCAACAGTGGGATCGTGCGCACAAATCGGCAAGGGCGTGCACCTGTCCGGTGGTGTCGGCATCGGCGGTGTTCTGGAGCCGTTGCAGGCAGGTCCGGTTGTCATTGAAGACAACTGTTTTATCGGTGCGCGTTCGGAAGTGGTGGAAGGCTGCATTGTCCGCGAAGGCGCCGTACTGGGCATGGGTGTCTATATCGGCAAGTCCACCAAGATCGTGGATCGCGCAACCGGTGAGATCATGTATGGCGAAGTGCCGCCTTACTCGGTGGTTGTGTCCGGCACGCTGCCCGGCAAGAACCTGCCCAACGGAGATCCCGGCCCGTCTTTGTACTGCGCAGTCATCGTCAAGCGCGTCGACGAGCGCACCCGTTCGAAAACGTCCATAAACGAGTTGTTGAGGGATTAGAGCCAGGCCCTAAGCCGGCAAGCTTTCATTTTCCCGCGAATCCGGGCAGTTTCTGCTCACCGGGGCGGCAACAATGGAGTTGATATTCCAATGGAACTTTTTCTGTCATTAGAAGGCCGGATTGGTCGCGGCAAATTCTGGCTTGGCGTGTTGGGACTTGCCGCTGCCTATATTCTACTTGCGATCATCCTGGGTTTGTCAGGGCTGATGAGTGTGGATCCTGAAACCGGCATGCCCATGGGCGCTGGCTACTGGATTGGAGTTTTGATTATGCTGGCGGTTATGATTTGGCCGTCAATCTGTCTGTATGGAAAACGATTTCATGATCGTGACAAGTCAGCCTGGTGGATTCTGATTAGTCTGGTGCCGATAATCGGTGGCATTTGGATTCTAGTCGAATGCGGCCTGCTGCAGGGAACTGACGGGCCCAACCGGTTTGGTCCGGACCCGCTTGCACAGGGATGACAGTTTAAACAATACCGTGTTCATCACCCGGCCTCTTGGCCGGGTGTTTTGTTTCAGGTAAGGCTTGCACCATGACCAACACGCCTGATCCCGTTCCCATTCTGCAAGACCTGATCCGCTGTCCGTCCGTTACGCCGCTGGAAGCCGGTGCACTGGATTACATGGAGGCCCTGATGGGCCCCGCAGGATTTACCGCCGTCAGGATGCCGTTCAGTGAAGACGGCACGCCGGATGTCGATAATCTGTTTTTGCGCATTGGCTCTGACGGGCCGCATTTCTGCTTCGCCGGCCATGTGGATGTGGTGCCGCCGGGCGCTGACGAGTTATGGTCCTGGCCGCCGTTCGCTGCGGAAATTCATGACGGCACGATCTATGGCCGTGGCGCATGCGACATGAAGGGTTCGGTGGCCGCGTTCTGTGCTGCTGCGGTCGGTTTTGCGGCAGATCATGAGGGTAAACTGCCGGGATCAGTCTCCCTGCTCATCACGGGTGATGAAGAAGGTATTGCCGTCAACGGCACGGTAAAGATGCTGGCCGAACTGAAACGCCGCAATGAAGTGCCGGATGTCTGTCTGGTTGGCGAACCGACTTGCCCAGGCGCACTGGGTGATACGCTCAAGATCGGCCGCCGCGGATCGATTCATTTCGAGGTTACATGGACCGGGGTGCAGGGTCATTCTGCCTATCCTCACAAGGCGCTGAACCCTATCACGCCGCTGGCCCGCCTGATCGACCGGGTGTCGTCGCATGAACTCGACAGGGGCAATGCGCATTTCGGCCCGACAACACTGGCGGTGACCAATTTCGACACCGGCAATCCGGCCAACAACGTCATCCCGGCGTCTGCCAATGCCCGCTTCAATATTCGCTACAATACCGAGCATACGGCGCAAAGCCTGAAGGACTGGGTGACGCGGGAATGCGAAACCGTCAAGCAGGCGTTTGGCGGCACTTTCGAAATAGCCATTGTCGAGGGGGCTGATGCCTTCATGACCGAGCCGGGCAGCTTTGTTGACTGCATGGCAAAGGCGGTTGCAGCGGAGACTGGTGTTGAACCGAAGCTCGATACCGGCGGTGGCACGTCCGATGCCCGCTTCGTCAAGAATTATTGCCCTGTCGTTGAATTCGGCCCCAACAACGCCACCATTCATCAGGCTAATGAATGTATCAGGGTCACCGAGCTTGAAGTCCTGACACGGGTTTACAGGCGAATGCTGGATGATTGGTTTGCGGGGAGCACGTGAGTGAACTTTGCGCTTGAAGCTGTGCGCGGGCTGAAAGCCTGCTGGCGTCTGGTCTGCATGGATGAAGATGGTCTCGATGACCTGGATCTGAGTTCGGACGGGTTCTGGAATTCATTTGCGGC
>CALHUA010000167.1 GCA_938039915.1 uncultured Anderseniella sp. | reverse complement strand
CAGGGCCCGAGATTGGTTGTGCCGGTCACATCCGGCGACGTGGTGACGATGCGTTCAGCCAGCACACTGTCACCCTTCGACAGGTCGTCCAAGACCTTGCCGAAGCCCATCTGGGTTGAAATTTCACGCTCGTCGGCAGGTTCAATTGCCGGTACCGGTATTGCCGGTTCGCTGAAACGTCTCACGCCCTTGGAAAAGAAGGCTGTCTGATCCAGGAATGCCTGCAGCGCGTCCGGGTCACTGACGGTGGCAAACCTGTGCCATTCCTCGCCTTCGGCCACGCCCATGTGCTGCTGCCATGCCGCCATCTGGGTCTTGTTCATCAGACCGCCATGATTGTCCTTGTGGCCGGCAATCGGGGTGCCCCAGCCCTTTACCGTATAGGCGAGGAAGCACACAGGCCGGTCATGATCGATGGCCTCAAAGGCGTCCGCCATGGTGGCCACGCAGTTACCGCCGAGATTTTCCATCAGTTCGGCCAGCTCATCATCCGATCTTGCATCGATGAGCGCCGTCACATCGCCCTGATCGCCGAGATCGTCCATCAGGCGCTTGCGCCATACGGATCCACCCATGAATGTCAGGGCCGAATAGAGCTGGTTCGGACAGGCATCGATCCAGGCTTTCAGCTTTTCGCCGCCGCGCTCTTCAAATGCAGCGCGCTGCAGATGGCCGTATTTGACACGCACGACATCCCAGCTGAAGGCATCGAATATCTTTTCAACCCGCTGCCAGAGGCCTTCGCGGACCACGCCGTCCAGCGACTGGCGGTTGTAGTCGATAATCCACCAGGTATTGCGCAGGTCGTTCTTCCAGCCTTCCTGCAGGGCTTCATAGATATTTCCCTCGTCCAGTTCGGCATCACCGACCAGCGCCACCATTTTGCCCAGCGGCATCCCCTGCCCCCAGGTCTTGGCAGTGATGTAGTCCTGCACCAGCGAGGCGAAGGAGGTTATGGCAACGCCCAGGCCGACCGAACCGGTCGAGAAATCGACATCGTCGATGTCCTTGGTGCGTGACGGATAGGACTGAACGCCGCCAAGCCCGCGAAATCTCTCCATCTTCTCACGCGTCTGATTGCCCATCAGATACTGAATGGCATGAAAGATCGGCGAGGCATGGGGTTTCACCGCCACCCGGTCCTGCGGCCTGAGCGCGGAAAAATACAGCGCCGTCATGATCGACACCATCGAGGCCGACGATGCCTGGTGGCCGCCGACCTTGATCCCGTCGGCCTTGGGCCGGATGTGATTGGCGTTGTGGATCATCCAGTGCGACAGCCACAACAGCCGTTGCTCTATGGTTTTCAGATGGGTTTGTGTTTCGGTCATAAACCTGGTCTATGCAGCTTTCAGTTTGGGTTGGGTCGGCAGAGCCTGTTCGAGATCTGCCAGAATATCGTCGACACCCTCAAGCCCTATCGACAGGCGGACAAGGCCATCGCTGATACCATGCACCATTCGTTCTTCGGCTGTATAGGTGGAATGCGTCATGCTGGCGGGATGCTGGATCAGGGTTTCGCTATCACCGAGTGATACCGCGCGTCTGATCATCTCCAGGCGGTTCATCAGGGCCCGCCCGGCGTCCAGGCCGCCTTCCAGTTCAAAGGCAATCATGCCGCCGAACCCGGACATCTGCCTGCACGCCAGCTCATGCTGCTCAAAGCCTGGCAAACCGGGATAGAACACCTTCCTGACGGCAGGATTTTCATCCAGCATCCGGGCAACTGTCATGGCGCTTTGGCAATGGCGGTCCATGCGCAGTTCCAGGGTCTTGATGCCGCGCAGTACCAACATGGCGTTGAACGGCGCCATGACGGCACCGGTCATGTCTTTCATGCCGAACATGCGGATGTCGGCGATCATGTCGGCGCTTCCGGCAACAAGTCCGGCGATCACGTCACCATGACCGCCGAGGTACTTTGTGGCTGAATGGACAACCAGGTCAGCGCCCAGCGTGACCGGACGGGTCAGGTACGGTGTGGCATAGGTGTTGTCGACCACAACAATCGCATCTTCCGTGTGTGCAATCTTTGATACGCGCGCAATATCCACCAGCCGCATGTTGGGATTGGCCGGGGTCTCAAAGTAAACGACCTTGGTTTTTGCGCTGATTGCACTGATCAGGTTGTCGGGATCAGTCAAGTCCACATGGGTGATTACAACACCGAATTTTGCCAGCCCGTGCTGCAGATAGGAAAATGTGCAGCCATACAGCGTCTTGTCGACAATGATCTCATCGCCCGGTCCGACTAGTGTCCACAAAGTGGCGGAGATTGCTCCCATCCCGGAGGCAAGGGCCAGGCCCGCCTCGGCCTCTTCCAGTGCTGCAATCCGGCGCTCCAGCAGATCAAGCGTCGGGTTTGAAATGCGCGAATAGATATGGCCCTGCCTGTCTCCGCTGAACATTTCGCCACCGGCTTCGGCGGTTTCGAACGCGAAAGTCGATGTCAGGTGTAGCGGCGGGGTAAGCGCACCTTCGTTGTCAGCTGGTTCATAGCCATGGTGAATTGCCCGTGTCGAAAAGCTTCTGGATGATGACTTCATGACTGTCTCCGGTGGTTGTATGGGAAACAGCATAAATGAACCTTCAGGAACAATAATTGCTATTTGTGCTCCAAACATCATATATATTGGAATTATATGCTAAATTGGAACTCCATATGGATGATAAAGACCGCCAGATAATCCGAGCGCTGCAACGTAACGGCCGCATGACCAATCAGGACCTGGCCGCGGAAGTAAGCCTGTCGCCGTCGCCATGCCTGCGCAGGTTGAAAAACCTCGAAGCCAGCGGCGCCATTCGCGGCTACAGCGTGAGTGTGGACGCAAGAGCTTACGGTTTGCCAGTCAACGTGTTCGTACGGGTCAGCCTGGAAAGACATACCGAAGAGGCAGTTCAGCATTTCGAAAGCCGCATCAAGGCCATCGACGAGGTGCTGGAATGTTATGTGATGACCGGACTGTCAGACTATCTGTTGCGCGTTGTGGTGGCCGATCTCGATGATTACGAGAATTTCGTCCGCAAACGGCTGCATCCGATTGGCGGCATCGGTTCGATTGACACAAGCTTCGTATATGGGACAGTCAAGAAAACCGATGTTTTCCCGTCGATTGACTGAGCCGTCCGGCGGCCACTACCGCCGCCCGCCGGATTAAAGGTACCGGAAGCGATCGCGCGGGGTGTTACTTCTTGCCTTGCCGGTAAGACATCGTCGCCAGCACAATGCCGAATGTCACAAATGCAAGTATGACCATGGCGAGATATAACTGCTCATAGGTTGTCATGACGCCATCTCCGTTGTTTAAGCGCGTGATCGGGCCGTGAGTGTGTCGCGGGGGGCGATCCTGTGCGTTGATCCAAATCAACACAGGGTAGCCGGTCACCTGCCGGTCCGATTCCTGTCAACTCGCCTGATTCTCTCATACTTCAACGTAAATGCAACTTATGCGTGCAATTTGCTTGGACCTGACAATCCTGAGTGCGCCGCGGTTAACCTCTTGTTAACCAAAAAATTCTGCGGTTTGTTCTGTGCCGGACACTATATCTGGTGGTGCTGGCCCCGTCTTCACAACCATGACGCTCACGTGACGGCAGATATCTATGGATATCATCGGGCGCAATGCCGCAGAATCGTTGAGGTTCACGTGCGAATCGTGGCTATCTCCGGTTATCCACAGAACCTGTCAAGGCTGTGGATACTATATGTTGTGGTAGGGTTTCGTTAACACACTAGGTATTGACGGGACCGGGCAATCGGCACTACATTCATGTGCATGGGAACGGGGCTAGGGACGGCTCGGAGTTAGGCCTTCCCGTCTAGGTAAGTAAATTACCGAACTCCAAACGTCGAACGCTGGATAAAGCGGAGTGATATCGCATTATCCAAAC
>CALHUA010000166.1 GCA_938039915.1 uncultured Anderseniella sp. | reverse complement strand
CGATGTGCAATTGATCACATCGTGAATTTTCAGCTTTAAATCAATGAGTTAAATATACCGCTGGATAATTGCAAAGCCGTTACCATTGGCACATTCTAAATCGCCAGATACTCGTGCCGCAATTCCTTGTTATCAAGCACTTCCCGGGCAGTGCCGTCATAAACGACAGTTCCGGTATCAAGAATAACTGCGCGATCAGCAAGATTGAGAGCCGCAATGGCGTTTTGTTCCACGATGATGGTGGTAATGCCCTGTTCACGGATCAGGTGCAGGGTCTTTTCAATTTCCTGCACGATTACCGGTGCAAGGCCCTCATAGGGCTCATCCAGCAGCAACAGCTTGATGTCACGGGACAGCGCCCGACCGATGGCCAGCATCTGCTGCTCACCGCCGGAAAGTGTCGTGCCCTCCTGCTTGCGGCGCTCACCAAGGCGCGGGAACAATTCATAGATCCGCTCAAGCGACCAGCCGATCGGCTTTTCGATCTGGGCAAGCTTGATGTTCTCTTCAACGGTGAGGCCCTGAATAATGCGCCGGTCTTCCGGCACAAGGCCAACACCGCATTGCGCCGCCTCATAGGCCCGCATCTTGTGAAGCGGTTGATGGTCGAGCCACACCTCACCATGGGTGAGCGCTGGGTTATCAAGCCGCGCAATAGCGCGCAGTGTCGATGTCTTGCCGGCACCGTTACGGCCGAGCAGGGCGAGGATTTCTCCCTCGTGAACGTTCAGGCTGACATTCTGGACGATATAGCTTTCGCCATAATAGGCCTGGATTTCATGGGCTGCGAAGTAGACCGGCGCGTGCGACGCAACGTTCGGACTGTTCTCGGTAACTTGCGTCATTCGTGTGCCCCTCCAAGATAGGCTTCCTGGACTTTCGGATTGCCCTTGATCTTCGACGGCACGTCCTCGACGATCGGGGTGCCCTGCGCCAGCACCGTGATCTTGTTGGCCAGCGAGAACACGACATGCATGTCGTGCTCGATGATCACCATGGTAATGCCGCGTTTTTCTTCAATTTCCTTGAGCAACTCGATGGTATTGTTGGTATCCGCGCGCGCCATGCCGGCCGTGGGCTCATCAAGCAGCAGAAGCTTTGGATCCTGGGCCAGGCACATGGCCATTTCCAGCCGCCGCTTGTCGCCGCGGGACATGGACGCCGCAATGTCATTGCGCTTGTCGGCCATATTGACGTCGAGCAGCATCTGCTCGACCTTTTCATGAATGTCCTTTTCATTGCTGATACTGGCCAGCGGGTTGAGCTGGAATGCCCCGTCGCGCTTTGCGAAGCAGGCGATCATGACGTTTTCAAACACGGACAGTGTTGAAAATATTTCCGGTGTCTGAAACACCCGGCTTATGCCAAGCTGGTTGATCTGGTGTGGTTTGAGGCCCAGAATTGAACGCCCTTCAAACGTCACCGAACCGGTGTCAGGCTCCAGCTTGCCAACCAGCACGTTCAGCAGTGTCGACTTGCCGGCACCGTTGGGACCGATGATTGCGTGAACGGTACCTTCTTCAACACTGAGATTGACATCACCCAGCGCCTGCAGTCCGCCGAACCGCTTGTTGATGTCCTTGATTTCAAGAATTCCCATTAACTTCAGGCCTCACTCAGCGGGTTTCGGGTCTGCGACCGGATCGGCCTGGGTACGGTTCTTGCCGGTAATGCGGTTCCAGATGCGCATTCCCCCGTCCACCAGGCCACCGGGCAGGAATATGACGATCAGCATAAACATCAGGCCGAGGGTGAGGTGCCAGCCCTTGCCCACGAACGGATAAATGATCGCTACCAGGAAGTTTTCGATGCTCTCCGGCATGAACGAGAACCAGGTGTGCAATACGGTATCGTTGATCTTGGAGAAAATGTTCTCGAAGTACTTGATGAACGCGGCCCCCAGCACCGGCCCAAGCAATGTGCCGGCGCCGCCCAGGATAGTCATCAGCACCACTTCTCCGGAAGCCGTCCACTGCATGCGCTCGGCGCCTGCAAGCGGGTCCGTCGCGGCAAGCAGGCCGCCAGCCAGCCCGGCGTACATGCCTGATATCACGAAGGCTGCAAGCATGTAGGGACGAGAATTCAGGCCCGTATAGTTCAACCGCGTCTGGTTGGTCTTTATCGCACGCAACATCAAGCCGAATGGTGAGCGGAATATGCGCATGGCTATATAGAAGGCGGCAATCATGAAGGCCGCACATACGTAAAAACCTATGTTGAACTGAAATGCCCAGGCACCAATTTCGAGCGTCGCCGTTGAATTCATTTCAAGGCCGAAAAGATGCGTGTTGTCCGGTCCATTGCCTTTCAGATACTGCGGATCGCTGGCATAAACCTGCAAACCGGTCTCCCCGTTGGTCAGGTTGAAGCTGGGGTTTGACAGGACCGAATAGGCCATCGCGAAGCTCATTTGAGCAAACGCAAGCGTCAGGATCGAAAAATAGATCCCTGATCTGCGAAGGCAAATGTATCCGATAACAAGCGAAAACAGTCCCGCCACGATAATGGATAAGGCGATCGCCGGGACGATGTTGAAACTCAGCAATTTGAACATCCAGACGGCCGCATAGGAACCAACGCCCAGAAACGCCGCATGACCAAATGACAGATAACCGGTCAAACCAAACAGAATGTTGAAACCGATAGCGAATATCCCAAAGATCACAAACCGCTGCATCAGATCAGGATAACCGGCATTGAACTGCGCCAATGCGGATTCCGACGGAAACGGGTTCAGGATAAACGGGGCCAGCAACGTGATGGCAACCACGAACAGAAACGTTCTTGTATCTACTTTATCAAGTCCGAACATTGTCCTACTCCTCCATCACACCCTTGCGTCCCATAAGACCGCGCGGGCGAGCAAGCAGGATGACGATTGCGACAAGATAAATGATGATCTGATTGATGCCGGGAATGGTCGTTGTCGCCCAGGTCGTGGAAGCGAAGCTTTCCAGAATCCCAAGCAGGAAACCTGCCAATACAGCGCCGGGCAGCGACCCCATGCCACCGACAACCACAACCACAAAACTCAGAACAAGAAAGTCCATGCCCCAGTGATAGTTTGGCGGATTGATCGGGGCATACATGACGCCGGCAAGTCCGGCGACCGCAGCAGCAACACCAAACATCAGCGTAAAGCGACGATCAATGTTGATGCCCAGAAGGCCGACGGTCTCCCGATCAGCCATACCGGCTCGCACAACCATACCGAAGGTAGTGAACTGGAGGAAGGCGAACACGCCGCCAATGACAATCGCGGAAAAACCGAAATATACGATGCGCCAAGCTGGATACGGCAGACTCAAACCCAGCCACGCCCCCAAATTCCATACCCCCGCGAGAGCGTCCGGTGCAGGCGTCTGGATCGGGTTGGCACCAAAAATGGCCTTCACGATTTCCTGAAAAACGATGGCAAGGCCGAACGTCACGAGTATCTGGTCCGCATGGGGTCTCTTGTAAAAATGCCGGATCAGGCCCCGTTCCATCACAAACCCGATCAACAACATGATCGGGATAACGGCCAGGATGGCCAGCGGCACCGACCAGCCGATGATCAGCTGTCCGGCAGACTCGCCAAACCACGTCTCTACATAGGTCGTTTGAACCTTGAGCGGATTGCCAAGAAAATCCTTCTTGTCCGCATGGACGGTCTCGATTGACAGGTTCAGGACCCGTTGCAGGGTCACTGCAACAAACGCGCCGATCATGAAGAGCGCACCGTGGGCGAAGTTTACAACGCCCAGCGTTCCAAAAATAAGTGTGAGGCCTAAGGCTATAAGGGCATAAGCGCTGCCCTTGTCTAAACCATTCAGGACCTGAAGAAGGATTGCATCCATTTTCCCGGCACCACTGACTATAAAAGAATAAAATTGCCCACCAGATGCTGGATATCAGCATTAAAAGCACACCGGTTCAATCGAACCGGTGTGTAACTCTTGAAAAATCGTCCGATCAGACGCCCGCGTTGCACTTTCCGAGCGTCGCCGCGTCGCCACCGAACATAGGATGGTTGGGCGGATATGTGACATTGGCGACCGGCGTAATCTCCACAATTTCCAACGTATCGAATTTCGAGGTTGGATTTTGAGCACCGCGCACCACCAGAACATCCTTGAAGCACTGGTGATCTTCCTTGCGGTAGGTCGTTGGCCCGTTGCCGAGACCGTCGAACTCGAAGCCTTCCAGAGCCTCGACAACCCCACATGGGTTGAATGTACCGGCACGCTCGCAGGCATCTGCATAGAGAAGAACCTGTGCATAGCAGGTCTGGGCCGAGTTCGAAGGCGGGCGTCCGTGCTTTTCGCCGAATGACTTGACGAAAGCCTTGGAGCCGGCATTTTCCAGCTGCCAGTTGTAGTTCATGGAACCGAGCACGCCTTTGATGTTTTCGCCGGCACCTGCTGCCATCAGCTCGGAGTAAAGCGGAACGACGATCTTGAAGTCTTTACCGTTTACTGCCTTGTCCAGCAGGCCGAACTGGATCGCATTGGTCAGAGAGTTGACCATGTTGCCGCCGTAATGGTTCAGGACCAGCACGTCTGCACCTGCATTGATCACCGGAGCGATATAGGACGAGAAGTCAGTCGATGCGAGCGGGGTCTTGACCGTGTTGACGGTTTCCCAGCCCAGGGCTTCTGTGGACGCCTTGATCGACTCTTCCTGGGTCCAGCCCCAGTTGTAGTCAGCCGTAAGGTGATAGGCGCGGCGATCCTTGCCCATTTCCTTGGCCAGCACAGGTGCCAGTGCAGCACCGGACATGTAGGCGTTGAAGAAGTGGCGGAAGCCGTTTGCCTTGCGGTCCTTGCCGGTCGTATCGTTGGCATGGGTCAGGCCAGCCATGAAGATGACGCCAGCTTCCTGGCACAGTCCCTGAACGGCCACGGCCACACCTGAGGACGAGCCGCCATTGATCATGATGGCGCCGTCTTTTTCGATCATCGACTTGGCAGATGCACGGGCAGCGTCGGACTTGGTCTGGGTATCGCCGGTTACGAATTGCACCTTCTTGCCAAGGATACCGTTACCTTTGAGTGCCTTCGAAGAGAAGGTAGGCAGGCAGCCGCCATCGCCTTCACCGTTGAGGTGTTCGACAGCCAGTTTCTGCGCCAGCAACTCGTCATTGCCTTCGTCGGCATAAGGTCCGGTCTGGGGTACATTGAAACCAAGCGTGACGGTGCCGCCCTTGGGTTCGTTGGTGTAGGAAAACGCTGGACGCGTCAGGATCGTTGGCATGGCAAGGCCGGCACCAACTGCAGCACCGGACTTTATCAAGCCACGACGCGTAAATTCAAATTTCGACATTCAGTCCTCCCATTAGGAATTGCGGCAAGATTACTCTCCCTGCCGTTCAGGCTAAATTTTAGCCTTGTACAACCAATAGTAGAATGGCGGGCTTCGCTATTCGACGATGGTATAGCTTGAGGGCTGCAAACGTCTCGGAACACAACAAATCACGCTGAGTTGGTCTGCTTTGGAGGTGATCGGTTAAAACCACGGGAAAATTCAGGCAGTTAACCGTCTGCAGGCATCAAGTGCGGCGCGGTTTTCAATAACCGGCGCTTTGTCCTGCGTCACCATGGTATATTCAGATTGTTGCATGCGCATGATGAACTGCTAGCGTGCATGTGCGGAGAACAAGTTATGCAATCCACTGATCGGCCACAATTTGAGATTGACGAAGCCGACATCCCTGCCGGCTGCAAGGCATGCGGTGCACGCCAGTTCGGAATCTGCAGCGCTCTGAAAGCTTCTGAACTCACTCACTTCTCCACTGTCACACGGCGGCGGAAAATTGTTCACGGCGAGACAATCAGCTTTGAAGACGACGAGGTTGTGGACTATGCCAACATCGTCTCCGGAGCCGTGAAACTGACCAAGCTGCTCAGCGACGGCCGCCAGCAGATCGTGGGCCTTCAGTTTGCACCGGAGTTCATCGGTAAGCCGTTCTCGGAGAAAGTGTCAATCTCCGTGGAAGCTGCAACTGATGTCGAGATCTGCGTGTTCCCCAAAACCGAACTTGAGAACATGCTCAAACAGCAACCGGACTTCGAGCATCGCCTGCTTGAACAGACCCTGATCCAGCTCGACGATGCCAGAACCTGGATGGTGACACTTGGACGCAAGACGGCCCAGGAAAAGGTTGCCAGCTTTCTGCTGCTGCTGGCCGATCACATCGGCAAACCGGCGCCCGACAATCCGACCGACAGCGAATTCATGCTGCCGCTCAAACGGGCTGACATCGCCGACTTTCTCGGCCTCACCCTTGAAACAGTCAGCCGCCAGATGACCAAGCTGCGCAAGATGGGGGCGATCGATATCAGGAAGAATCTCGAAGTCACGGTTCATGATACCGACAGGCTGATTGCCATTTCCGGCGGCGACTAGATCCGGATGATTTCGGCAGGCAGGTCTGGTCTCAGGACCTTGTTCCTAGCTGCATGCCTTGTGCTCGATCAACGGTATCAGACACTCGTTCTCGAAAGCGACATGGCGCCGGATTGAAGCAAAGAAGCCGCGCAGCATGTAGCCTGCCGACTCTGCGTTGGACGGTTTTCCCGTACAGCCACAGTCATGCAGAAGGCACGCGATCTCGTCCGCAAAGGAATCGTCTTCCAGATGCTCCTGACGCAAGCGGTCAAGGCTGGCCTGCAGGCGGCTGTCATCCGGGTAAACCTGCATCAGTTGCGGGAAAAGCTGGGTTTCTTCCATAAGCTGGGCATTTCGGATGGTCGGCAGGACGCATCTCGACAGAGCCAGGCAGTTTTGCACATCAATCTGATTGGGCAGACAATCCGCGAAGTCCTCCAGTGCATCGCACAGCTTCATCATCAGATGGTGATGTTGCTGAAACGCGGCCAGGCTCTGACCCAGCTTCTGGACGCCGGATATAGAGGGTTCAAGCATGTAAATCGGCATCAGACAGCACAAACCCTTACTAGAAGTTGACTTTCACGCACATCAGATGTGCACTGAACTTACAGTGAGCACGATGTCGCAGGCCTGCCTTGACACAGATCAATGTCCAGGCATCGCACTGCGGCCATGTTCGCCATCGGTACACGCCCGCCATTTTTAGAAGGCGCTAATGTCTGGGGGCTCCTGACATGAAATACGGTTACGAATTGGCAGCCATGGTCCTGGCAACATTTCTTGCGCTGATGGGCGCAGCTTTTGCCACAGACCCGCTGTTCCAGGCTCATGCCTGGATCCTGTTCTTTATTTTGACCGGCAGTTCAATCGTGCTGATGCGCCGGGTGCAGTTCGCACCTGCCGGCCAGTCGAAAATTGTCGAAGACACATCCGGTTACATGGACGATGTGGTGCGCTATGGCGTCATCGCAACGGTGTTTTGGGGCGTGGTCGGCTTTCTGGTCGGCGTCATCATTGCAGCCCAGCTTGCCTGGCCGGTGTTCAATATCGAGCCTTATCTGAATTTTGGCCGGCTGCGCCCGGTTCATACCTCTGCCGTGATCTTCGCGTTTGGCGGTAACGCGCTGTTGTGCACCAGCCTTTACGTGGTTCAGCGTACCTGCCGCGCCCGGCTCTGGGGCGGTAATCTTGCCTGGTTCGTATTCTGGGGCTACCAGCTCTTCATCGTCATGGCAGCGACCGGTTATCTGCTTGGCATCACCCAGTCCAAGGAGTACGCCGAACCTGAATGGTATGTTGACATCTGGCTGACCATTGTCTGGGTCGCGTACCTGGCGGTTTATGTCGGTACGATCGTAAAACGCAAGGAACCCCACATCTACGTGGCCAACTGGTTCTACCTGGCCTTCATCATCACCGTCGCCATGCTGCACGTGGTCAACAACCTGGCCGTGCCGGTGTCGTTGCTCGGTGTCAAAAGCTATTCGGCGTTTGCCGGGGTGCAGGATGCACTGACACAATGGTGGTACGGCCACAACGCCGTCGGGTTCTTCCTCACTGCTGGCTTTCTCGGCATGATGTACTACTTCGTGCCCAAGCAGGCTGATCGCCCGGTCTATTCGTACCGGCTGTCGATCATTCACTTCTGGTCGCTGATCTTCCTGTATATCTGGGCAGGCCCGCACCATCTTCACTACACCGCACTGCCGGACTGGGCGCAGACCCTGGGCATGGTGTTTTCCATCATGCTGTGGATGCCCTCATGGGGTGGCATGATCAACGGCCTGATGACCTTGTCGGGTGCCTGGGACAAGCTGCGCACGGATCCCATTCTTCGCATGATGGTGCTGGCGCTGGCATTTTACGGCATGTCGACTTTCGAAGGACCGATGATGTCGATCAAGGTGGTCAACTCACTGTCTCACTACACCGACTGGACCATCGGCCATGTGCACTCCGGCGCGCTTGGGTGGGTTGGCATGATCTCGTTCGGCGCCATCTACTATCTGGTGCCGAAACTGTGGAACCGTGACCGGCTGTATTCACTGCGACTGGTGAACTGGCACTTGTGGCTGGCCACCATCGGCATCGTGATCTACGCCGCCGTGTTGTGGGTTGCCGGTATCACCCAGGGCCTGATGTGGCGCGAATATGACGAGCAGGGTTTCCTGGTGAACTCGTTTGTCGAGAGTGTCAGCGCCATTCACCCTGAATACGTCATGCGCACCATTGGCGGCGGTCTGTATCTGATCGGCGGCCTGGTGATGGCCTACAATATCTACCGGACCATTCGTGGTGATGTTCGCAAGGAGGTTCCCATGGGAGCCGCCGGCACGGCGTCATCAGCGGTTCCAGCAGAATAAGGGGCATCCAAAATGTCTATACTCAATAAGCACGGCGCAATCGAGCGCAACGTCACCCTGCTGGCGGCCGGTTCACTCGTGGTGGTCATGATCGGCGGCATCGTCGAAATCGCACCCCTGTTCTATGTGAAGAATACCATCGAGAAGGTGGAGGGTGTCAGGCCCTATTCTCCGCTGGAGCTTGCCGGGCGCGACATCTATATCCGCGAAGGCTGCTATCTGTGTCACAGCCAGATGATCCGGCCGTTTCGTGACGAAGTGGAACGCTATGGTCATTATTCCCTGGCTGCTGAATCCATGTACGACCGTCCGTTCCAGTGGGGCTCGAAGCGCACTGGGCCCGATCTGGCGCGCGTGGGCGGCAGGTATTCCGATGACTGGCACGTGGCGCATCTGAAGGATCCGCGTTCGGTGGTGCCTGAATCCATCATGCCGTCGTACAGTTTCCTGCTTACGACCAAACTCAACACCAGCAACCTTGCCGGCAGCCTGAAGGCCAATGCCACTCTTGGTGTGCCCTACACGCAGGAAATGATTGACCAGGCCGTCACAGACGCTGTGGCACAGGCTGATCCCGACAGTGACGGGGCGGATGCGGTCAAGGAACGGTATCCGAAAGCCGTGGTCAGCAACTTCGATGGCGACGCGTCAACATTGACCGAAATGGATGCAATGGTGGCGTACCTGCAGATGCTGGGCACACTGGTGGACTTCAAGTCCTACGATGCCAATTCGCAAGCCAACCGGCGCTAGGAGGCAAGACATGGATTACACTACTTTCCGTCAATTCGCCGACAGCTGGGGATTGCTTTACCTGACCCTTCTGTTCATCGGCATCGTGTTGTTCACGTTCAGACCAGGCTCAAAGAAAATTGCGGACGATGTCGCACAGATTCCGCTGAGAGAGGACGACGATCATGGCAAATAATGAAATTGACGACGTCTCCGGCGTCGAGACAACCGGCCATGAATGGGACGGCATCAAGGAACTCAACAACCCGCTGCCACGCTGGTGGCTGTGGACCTTTTACGCCTGCATCGTCTGGTCAATCGGTTACGTGATCTACTACCCGGCCATTCCGCTTATTGAAGGCTCGACCATGGGCATCTCAGGTGTGACCAACCGGTCACTGCTGCATGAGGAACTGACAAGGGTCGAAGCCTCAAAAGCCGGTATGGTGTCACAGATCGACAGTACCGGCCTGGAAGACATCCGCAGCAATGAAGAGCTGTTCCGGTTTGCCGTCGCGGGCGGGTCATCGCTGTACAAGGTAAACTGCTCGCAGTGCCATGGCTCCGGCGCCCAGGGCGCCCCCGGGTACCCGAACCTGAACGATGATGACTGGCTGTGGGGTGGTGATCTGGAAAACATCTATCTCACCATCAAGCACGGCGTACGCAATGTTGAAGACGACGACGCGCGGCAGTCGGAAATGCCGGTTTTCGGAGACGACGTGCTGGAACCGGCCCAGATTTCAGATGTAACCCAGTATGTGTTACAATTGTCATCTCAGGAACATGATGCCACTGCGGCAAAGAGCGGCGCTGCAATTTTCGCGGAAAACTGCGCAGTATGTCATGGCGACGACGGCAAGGGCGGTCGCGAGTTTGGCGCGCCCAACCTGGCCGATGCCTTGTCGCTTTACGGAAATACAACAGACACGATTGCAGCCCAGATTGCCAAACCGAAGCATGGCGTTATGCCGGCCTGGGGACTGAAGCTGACCGAAGCTGAAGTCAAGCAGTTGACTGTTTATGTACATAGCCTTGGTGGCGGTGAACAGGCCGCTACCCAATAGCATACAGGGCACCAGCCGAAATGGCATCTGACACGAACGTCGAAACCTTTGACGCTGAAGCCGTCAACGCCCAACACAATCGCGAGCTCTATGCAGCGCGTCAGAAGATCCACCCGAAACGGGCGAGCGGTTCATTCCGCTCGCTCAAATGGGTGATCATGGCGGTGACGCTGGGTATCTACTACATCACGCCGTGGCTGCGCTGGGACCGGGGTGAATTCGCCCCGGATCAGGCCGTGCTGATCGATATGGCGAGCCGGCGGTTCTACTTCTTCTTCATCGACATCTGGCCACATGAGTTTTTCTTCGTGGCAGGCATGCTGGTGATGGCCGGTATCGGCCTGTTTCTGGTGACGTCCACCGTGGGCCGTGCCTGGTGCGGCTATACCTGCCCGCAAACCGGGTGGGTTGATCTGTTCCTGGTGGTCGAACGGTTTTTCGAAGGCGACCGCAATGCCCGCATCAAGCTTGATGCAGCGCCCTGGACCAGCGCGAAAATTGTCAAGCGAACCTCGAAGCATGTCGTATGGTTGCTGATTGCAGTGGCAACCGGCGGTGCATGGATCTTCTATTTTGCCGACGCGCCTACCCTGCTGAAGGACTTTGTCACCGGCAATGCAGCCTTCGTGGCCTATGCCACCGTCGGCGTTTTGACGGCGACCACCTATGTATTCGGCGGCCTGATGCGCGAGCAGGTGTGCACCTATATGTGCCCGTGGCCACGCATACAGGCAGCCATGCTTGATGAACACTCGCTGACAGTCACCTATAATGACTGGCGCGGTGAACCGCGTACCCGCCATGCCAAGAAGGCAATTGCCGCCGGTGAAATAGTTGGCGACTGTGTCGATTGCAATGCCTGTGTCGCGGTTTGCCCCATGGGCATTGATATTCGCGACGGCCAGCAACTTGAATGCATTACATGCGCCTTGTGCATCGATGCCTGCGACGGGGTGATGGAGAAAGTAGGCCGCGACAAGGGGCTGATCTCCTATTCAACACTGTCTACCTACAACCACAATATGGCTTTGGCGACAGGAAGTGCATCGAGCGCGGGCATCCAGCCCCAACTGGTCCGCCCCGAAGGCAAGCTGGCAGCCGGCGTGCAGCACTTCAACTGGCGCAACGTGATTCGTGTGCGCACCGCCATCTACACGGCAATCTACGCTGCCATCGGACTTGGCCTGCTCGCGGCACTGCTGACACGCAGTCATCTCGACGTGAATGTCCTGCATGACCGCAACCCGCAATTCGTGCAGCTCAGTGACGGATCGATCCGCAATGGCTACCAGATCAAGATCCTCAACATGCGAACCGAACCGCGCTCATTCCGCATCACACTTGACGGACTGACCGGCGCAACCCTGAAGCTGGAAAGCAGTGATCTGGGTCAAGGCGCAGACGGCACCCTCGATGTTAAAGCAAACCAGTTGCGCAATGTCCGTGCCTTTGTCACGCTGCCGAAGGACGCCATTGCCACTAAGACAACCGACTATGCCTTCAAGGTTGTTGATACAACCAGCGCCGACACCGTTACCGCTAACGTGCGCTTTGAAGCGCCTACCGGCACAGGACAATAGGTCATGCAAACACCGCAACCCCAGCCCAAGCCGTTCACTGGACGCCACATGCTGTTTGCCATGCTGGCGTTCTTCGGCGTCATCATCATCGTCAATCTGACAATGGCAGCCTTTGCGACCAGGAGTTGGACCGGCCTTGTGGTCAAGAACTCCTATGTGGCCTCGCAGGCGTTCAATCGCGAGCTGGAGCAGGCCAAACTGCAGGCCGCGCGCGGATGGACCGGCGACATCACCTATCACAAGGACGCAGTTGTTCTGGCGCTGACAGACAAGGCTGGCCAGCCGGTTGTGCTGGATACATCGGTTGTCCAGATCGGCAGACCGGCGTTTGAACAGGAAGATCATCGGGTTGAGATGGTTCACCAGGGCAATGGCATCTATCATGCCGCCGACAAATTGCAGCCGGGCATCTGGCAGGTGTCGGTGCGCGGCACCAGCAGCCAGGGTGATTACCGCCTCGACAGCCGGCTGACCGTCAAGGCGGACACCGGCCAATGAGCTGTTGCAGCGCAAACTCGGTGCCGTCATCGGTTGCATTGAAGCACCGGCTGGATCACGAGCGTACGCTGGCCGCGTCCCACACCATGCCCAACGGCAGCCTGCAGACCGATTTCATCGTGCCTTCCATGCATTGCATCGGCTGCATTCGCACCATTGAGCGCGGCCTCGCCGACCTGCCGGATGTCACAAGCGCCCGGGCAAACCTGTCTACCAAACGCGTCACCGTACAATGGCAGCCCCGGGCTGACCGCCACGTGAACTTTTTGCAGAACCTGGCGGACCTGGGATTTGAGGCATCGCTGTTCGATCTGGAAGACGTCTCAAACTCGGCGCGGCAGACCGGCAGGCAGTTGTTGATCTGCCTTGCCGTTGCCGGCTTTGCTGCCGCCAATGTCATGTTGTTGTCGGTGTCGGTGTGGTCCGGCGCGGATGCTGAAACCGAAAAACTGTTCCAGCTGATATCGGGGCTGATAGCCGTACCGGCATGCCTGTTCGCCGTGCGCCCGTTTCTGACATCCGCACTGGGGGCGTTGCGCAACAGGCGCCTCAACATGGATGTGCCCATTACGCTGGCCGTGTTGATGGCCCTGGGCATGAGCATCCACGAAAGTCTCATCGGGCATCACGAAGCTTATTTCGATGCCTCGGTCACCTTGCTGTTCTTTCTGCTGATCGGCCGGTATCTCGACCACATGATGCGCGAGCGCGCCCACAGCGCCATATTGCAACTGTCGCGGCTGGTCCCTTCAGGCGCGGTTCGCCTGAGCGCCGACGGGGCACAATCATATGTGTCGCTGAGTGAACTGTCTGTAGGCGATGAGATCATGGTGGCGGCCGGCGAGCGCGTACCGGTCGACGCCAGCGTTGTTGACGGTTTCAGTGACCTTGACCGCTCGCTTGTAACCGGTGAAAGCGCCAGCGTGGCAGCTTCCCCCGGGCTTGAAATCGAAGCCGGTGTACTCAACCTGTCAGGGCCCTTGACCCTGCAGGTTATCCGCAGCGCCGATAAATCATTCGTGGCAGAAGTCATGTCCATGATGGAGGCGGCTGAACACAGCAAGTCCGGCTATGTCCGGATTGCCGACAGGGCCGCACGCATCTATGCACCGGTTGTCCATATTCTAGCGGCACTGAGCTTTGCCGGCTGGATGATTGCCACCGGCGGTGACTGGCACACCTCCATCTATGTCTCGATTGCCGTCCTGATCATCACATGCCCCTGCGCCCTTGGCCTTGCGGTGCCGATTGCCCAGGTGGTCGCTGCCAACAGGCTGTATCGATCCGGCGTGATGGTGAAGGATGGAGCAGCGCTTGAGAAGCTGGCTGAAGTCGACACCGCCGTGTTTGACAAGACCGGTACATTGACACTGGGCACGCCACATATTTCAAGAATTGCAGGCGGCGGCGATACGCATCACGCCCTGGCCAGCCTGCTCGCAGGCCTGTCATCCCATCCCGCGGCCAAGGCTGTCGCAGGACTTCATGAAAACCGCGCCGGCCTGTTGCTGTCCGATGTGGTCGAACATGCAGGCTTCGGCATGGAGGCAGTGTGGAAATCGAAGCAGATACGCCTCGGGCGGCGAGACTGGGTGGCGGAAATTTCCGCCAGCCGCAGTCCCGCAACCGATCATGAGTTCAGCGAAGTGTGCTTCGCTGTTGCCGGTGGCGACCTGGTCAGTTTCCGCTTGTCCGACACCATGCGCGCAGATGCAGCATCCACCGTCTCCGCCTTGCGTGCTACCGGGCTCGATCTCGAAATATTGTCCGGCGATGCCGACACACCCGTGCAGGACGCAGCAGCGGCACTTGGTATATCCCGGGCCCGGTCCGCATTGAAACCCGCAGACAAGGTCGCGCGCATCGAAGAACTGCAGCATGCAGGCCACAAAGTCTTGTATGCCGGCGACGGCCTCAACGACGCACCCGCATTGAGTGCAGCACATGTTTCGATTGCGCCGGCGTCCGGATCAGATGTCGGGCGCGCCTCATCCGATCTCGTGTTCACCGGCAAGGGTTTGGGTTCGATCATGATCGCATTGTCAGTTGCACGCAGAACCGGCAGAACCATCCGGCAGAATTTTGCCCTGGCCATCAGTTACAACTGCATCGCCATTCCGTTTGCGGTGCTGGGTTACGTCACCCCGCTGATCGCGGCAGTCGCCATGTCCGCTTCATCCATCGTGGTTGTCGCCAACAGCCTGCGGCTGAATCTGGCGAGCCGTAATGAGAAGCTCAAGGTACCTGTAGCCGCAGCACCTGCGCCAACAGACCTGGAACACGAACCGCAAACCCGCACCAGGCAGGAAGGCATGAAATGAACCTGCTAATGTTCCTGATCCCCATCGCCCTGTTTCTGGGATGCCTCGGACTTGCCGCGTTCATCTGGAGCCTGCGCAATGGCCAGTATGACGACCTCGACGGGGCAGCGGAACGCATACTGGATGATGAAGACCGACCATCAACCTGATCTCGCCGGCCGGATCGCCTGCACCAGCACGCACAGCAACAGGGCAATTGCAGCCAGCACATACAGCGATGCGTCAAACCCGCCGGTGTGATCATACAACAGCCCGAACATCACCGGCCCCATGACACCGCCGACCTCGGCGAATGAGAAGAAGATACCGCCCGCAATACCGGCACGTTCCGGGCCGACATAGTCCTGCTCGATCAGGGTCAGGATACTGATCGTCATCATGGCACCGGACGCGGCACCGACCAGCACCAACCCGGACACAAGCAAGGGGTAGGACCATCCCTGCAGCGCGATACAGCCCATAGCAGACATCACGAACAGGCTGATCAGCACCGTGCGTCGCCGTTTCGCCACCGCAAGCGCCGGAAACACCAGCGCCCCGATCACGCCGAAGACAACCGCAATAGAGGCCAGGTAACCGGCCTGCGCAGCCGTCAGTCCGCCGGCCCGCAATATCTCGGGCAGCCAGTTGCGAAGTCCGTGATCTATGGTGAACACGCCCATGCCGACGGCCAGCAACAGCCAGGTATTGCGATGGGAAAACAGGCTTGCCGCGTCAGCCAGCCTGTACCCGTTCGGGGCTTCGTTTTGCATGGCCCGCCGTTCAGCAATGCGCCGGCCCGCCAGCCAGATCAGCAACCAGATAACGCCGGCGGCAACCGAACAGAAGGCCCATAGCTGCAGCACAGCCCGCCAGTCGCCAAGCATTGGCAGCAGCGTGCCCTGTGTCAGGGAATAGGTCACGATACCGGCAATCGCGGGCGCGGTGATGTAAATGCCCATGGCCAGGCCGCGCTGGTTGCCGGTAAACCATTTTGACACTGTCTGCGGCACACCGGCAGAGACAACCGGACCGCCGAGGCCAAAAACCGCAACCGCCGCCAGCAGCGACCAATGGCTGTCAGCCAGCGACCGGCCGATACCGGAGACAGCGATAATGACCGCTGCCAGTATAAGCATCCTGCCGGCACCCAGACGCTGCAGGGCAAAGCCGACGGGAATGGCGAGAAAGATGTAGACGAACTGCCAGGCACCCAGCACCAGACCCATGTCGGCCCGGCTCAAATCGAGCTCAGCGGTGATCTCGGGAACCAGCGGCGCTAGGCTGGTGACACTCAACCCGAAGACAAAATACAGCAACCAGCAGCCCGAAAGAACGACCCACCTGAAGCCGTCATCACTCATCGCTCACCGGTTTCATGAATGCAAAATCGCAGCCTTCATCGGCCTGCAAAACCTGCTCGGCATAAAGCTTGTCATATCCGCGCAGTGTCGCTGCATCACGCGCACTGGTTTTGTACCCTGCCCTGCGCCGGTCCAGTTCCTCGTCGTCCACCATCAGGTCGATCGTCTTGTTTTCCACCGACAGGCGAATACGGTCGCCGTTGCGCACCAGGGCCAGCGGCCCGGCCTGGGCGGCTTCCGGTGTCACATGCAGCACAATGGTGCCGAATGCCGTACCCGACATCCTTGCATCGGATATCCGCACCATGTCCTTGATCCCTTGCGAAGAAAGCTTCTTGGGGATCGGCAGGTAACCTGCCTCCGGCATGCCGGACGGGCTTGTCGGGCCGGCGTTCTGCAGCACCAGAAAGTCATCAGCCGTGACATCCAGGTCCGGATCATCAATGCGGGCCGCCAGGTCTGCCAGTGAACTGAATACAACCGCGCGGCCTTCCTTTTCAAACAGCGTGTCATCGGCGGCAGACCGTTTCAGGATGGCCCCTCTCGGCGCCAGCGATCCGAAAAGCGCCACCAGCCCACCCTTGGGTTCCAGCGGTGTTGCGGCGCTGGAAATAACCGTGCGATCTGCCGGTTCTGCCGGGTGGTCGAGCCGCTCTCCCAGCGTGTCGCCGGTCACAGTCAAACAGTCCAGGTTCAGCAATGGTTTCAATTCACGCAAGACCGCGCCAAGACCGCCGGCATAGAAGAAGTCCTCCATATAGTGCGATCCGACCGGCTTCAGGTTGACCAGAACCGGCGTTGTTTCCGACAGCTCGTTCAACCATGTCAGCGGGACATCGATGCCGGCCCTGCCTGCAACGGCCGTCAGATGCACGATGGCGTTTGTCGATCCGCCCAGCGCCAGCAGAACCCGCAGTGCATTCTCGACGCTGTCGCGTGTAATGACCTGCGAAGGCCTGATCGGTTGACCTATCAGCTTGACCGCGGCGACACCGGTTGCCTCTGCAGCCCGCAGCCTGTCGGCATGAACCGCCGGAATGGCCGCGGTTCCAGGCAACGACATGCCGAGTGCTTCTGCAATGCACGCCATGGTCGATGCCGTGCCCATGACGGCACAGGTCCCTGCGGTTGTTGCCAGTTTCATTTCAACGGTATTGATTTCGCCCGTATCGATCTCTCCAGCGCGGTACTTGCCCCAGAAGCGGCGACAATCGGTACAGGCGCCGAGGCGTTCCTCGCCGTGGCGCGACGTCATCATCGGACCGGCGACAATCTGCACGGCCGGCAAATCAGCCGACATGGCCCCCATCAACTGGGCCGGCACCGTCTTGTCGCACCCGCCCATCAGCACCACCGCATCCATCGGTTGCGCGCGGATCATTTCCTCGGTGTCCATCGACATCAGGTTGCGGAATTTCAGGCTGGTCGGGCTGAGAAACACCTCGCCGAGCGAAATGGTCGGAAACTCCACCGGCAGCGCGCCGGCTGTCAACACGCCGCGCTTGACCGCCTCCAGCATTTCCGGGAAATGCCGATGGCAGTTGTTGTACCCCGACGGCGTATAGGCGATGCCGACGATTTTCTTCGACAGCATGTCGCGGGAATAGCCCATTGAGCTGGCGAACGACCGGCGCAGGTAAATCGAAAAATCACGATCGCCATAGTTGGTCAGTCCCTTGGCGAGACCGAACTCTTTCTTGTCTGACATGTTGCGGCAGTTTTCCCGTTAAAGCTTCATCTTGACATACTTTGGCTCAAGATAGTCGTGAATGCCAAGCGATCCGCCTTCGCGTCCCATGCCGCTTTCCTTGATACCGCCAAAAGGCGCTTCCGCGGTTGCCAGCAGCATTTCGTTGACACCGACCATGCCGACTTCCATGTCCTCGGATGCCCGCGTTGCCGTGCCCAGGTCATGGGTGAACAGATACCCGGCCAGGCCAAACGGCAACGAGTTGGCCCGCGTCATGACATCATCATATTCGGTGAACGTGCTCAGCGGTGCAATCGGCCCGAACGGTTCTTCGGTCATCACCATGGCATCATCCGGCACCCTGCCCAGCACCGTCGGCTCATAGAAGAAGCCGCGATTGAAATCCTTGGGCGGCTGGCCGCCGGCCAGAATTTCAGCTCCCTTGTCGACGGCATCGGCAACCATGGTCTTGATAGTGTCGAGCCCGCGCGCATTGGCCATCGGGCCCATCTGGGTGCCGTCGTCCATGCCGCGCCCCACCTTGATGGACTTGGCGACCTGGGCGAACTTGGCGGCAAAGGCATCGTATCTTGCTTCATGCACGTAAAACCGTGTCGGCGAGATGCATACCTGCCCGCAATTCCTAAATTTGGTGCCGGCGCACACTTCCGCGGCCTTTTCCGCATCGGCATCTTCAAACACGATGACCGGGCCATGCCCGCCCAGTTCCATGGATACCTTTTTGACGCCGTCTGCCGCCAGGTGCAGGATTTCCTTGCCAACCGGCACCGAGCCGGTCACCGAGACCTTGCGCACCACAGGTGATGAAATCAGGTGCTTCGCGATCATGCTCGAATTGCCGGTGACGAAGTTCACCACGCCTTTCGGAATGCCCGCATCATGACAGGCCTGGACGATCAGCGCACAGGAACCGGGCGCCTCCCCGGCCGGTTTGATGATCACCGAACACCCCGCGGCAAGTGCCGCGGCAATCTTGCGCGCCGGTAAAAGGGCCGGGAAGTTCCAGGCGGAAAATGCAGCCACCACGCCAACCGGCTGGTAAATCACCGCAAGTCGGCTGTCATGGGTGCGCGAGCCGATCAACTGGCCGTAAATCCGCTTGGTTTCCTCCGAATACCATTCGAACTGGTCCGCCGCGCCATTGGTCTCACCCTTGGCTTCTGCCAGCGGCTTGCCGGTCTCGATGGACATGATGGTGGCAATGGTATCCAGCCGTTCCCGGATCAGGTCGGCAACCTTGCGTATCTTTGCAGCCCGTTCCCAGGTCCCGGTCTGTTTCCATTCGGCAAAGCCTGCTTCCGCAGCAGACAATGCCCGGTCCAGATCGTCACTGCTTGCATCTGAAATCTTGCCGATCTCGTCTTCATTGGCGGGATCAAAAACCTGCTTTGTCGCACCGCCCTTGGCTGAAACCCACTCACCATCGATATAAAGCTGAAAGTCCTGATACACGTTGAATTTTCCCTGGTCAGATTTTCTGTTTCAGATAACGGGCCTGCACATCGTCGACCCAGTTTCCCACATTCCATGATCCGTAAGCGCCCATGCCGCCGGCAGCATCGGTACCTGCATAAACCGGTACATGAACCAGCGACAGGCCGTCATGCCTGCCTGCCTCGTCCAGCGCCTTGCGCAAGCCGTCCTGGTCAAAACCGGCAAACACCGCCTTCACACCGGCGACCGAAGACGCCATCTGCACATAGTCAACCGCGACCTGGTCATTGGTACGGAATTCCTCGCCATACTGTGCGTGCTGCAGACCGGTAATGGCTGCCATCCGGCGATTGTCAAACAGCACGATCATGCCCTTGACACCGTGCTCCACGCCGTCAATCAGAA
>CALHUA010000165.1 GCA_938039915.1 uncultured Anderseniella sp. | reverse complement strand
CGTCGATATCGCCCGCATGCTCAAAGCTGCCGGCGTCGATATCTGCGACGTGTCTGCCGGGCAGACATCCGTGACCGCGCAGCCGATCTATGGCCGCATGTTCCAGACACCGTTTTCCGACCGCATCCGCAATGAAGCCGGCATCGCCACCATGGCGGTCGGCAACATTTATGATCCGGACCACGTCAACTCCATCCTGATGGCAGGTCGTGCCGATCTGGTGTGCCTGGCCCGCCCTCATCTGTCCGATCCGTACTGGACGCTGCATGCCGCTGTCGCGCTGGGTGATACGCAAGCGCAATGGCCGGCCCCCTCTCAGGCCGGACGTGACCAGGCCTACCGTCTGGCGGAACGCTCCGAACAACTCACAATGAAGGTGTGATCATGCAAGTGAACCTTGACGGACAACATGCACTGGTAACCGGCGGCGGAACAGGCGTCGGACTGGCCATCGCCGTGGCGCTGGCCGACGCAGGTGCTGCCGTCACCATCACCGGGCGGCGCGAAGCGCCACTCAAGCATGCGGCAGCAGGACACGCGGCAATGGGCTATGCCGTCGCTGACGTCACCGATGCCGATGCGTTGCGCACTGCGTTTGCAACGGCAACTGAACAACGCGGTCCGGTGGCAATCGTGATCGCCAATGCCGGCGTCGCGGAAAGCCAGCCATTCAGCCGGCTGACGGTTGAGCAGTGGCAGCACACCATCGACGTCAACCTGACGGGTGTCTTCAACACGTTCCAGTGCGGACTTGACCCGATGCTGGCTGCCGGCCAGGGCCGGATGATCGCCATCGCCTCGGTGGCGGGCCTGAGAGGCAGCGCCTATGTCAGTGCTTATTGCGCCGCCAAGCACGGCGTGGTGGGCCTGACCCGTGCCCTGGCCGCAGAGCTCGGATCAAAAGGCATTACCGTCAACGCCATATGCCCGGGCTATACCGACACACCGATGCTGGACCGAACACTGGACAACATCATCGAGAAAACCGGCATGAGCCGCAATGAGGCCGCAGCCAGCCTGCTGAAAGGGTCGCCGACAGGCCAGTTCGTTCAGCCTGCCGAGATCGCAGACGTGGTACTACAGCTTTGCGCCGATGATGCATCTGGACGCAATGGCGAAGCGATTGCCATGCCGGAGGGGATCGCGGGATGACTACGCCCCTGAAAAAACCGGAACACCCCCCGGTCTCGAAGCAGCGGCTGCGGTTCTGGTTGCGGTTGTTGAAACTGCAGCGCCACATGGAAGCGGTTTTGCGGGAAAAACTGCGGGCGGAATTCGGCACTACGCTGCCGCGGTTTGACGTCATGGCCGCGTTGCATCATCACGAACGGGGCCTGCGCATGAGCGCCCTGTCCTCGTTCCTCAAGGTTTCCAACGGCAACGTAACCGGCATCGTCGATCGCCTGGTGCTTGATGGTTGCGTGATGCGGGTGCCGGTCAAGGGCGACCGACGCGCCATGGTGGTGCGTCTGACCAAGAAGGGCCGCGATGACTTCAGCCATATGGCCAACGTGCACGAGGGCTGGGTAAACGAGCTGTTGGCGGAGCTGTCGCCGGATGAAGCCGACGCGATGATGGCCGGCATGGACCGCCTCAATAAATCCCTGGGAGAACAACATGAGTGACATGAGCGGGCTTCAGCCTGAACACTTCCACTGGCAGATGCACGACAGCGTGGCAACCATCCGCCTGGCCCGGCCGGAACGCAAGAACCCGCTGACCTTCGACAGCTATGCGGAACTGCGCGACACCTTTCGCGCGCTGGTCTATGCCGATGATGTGGACGCGGTGGTGTTTCTGCCCAATGAGGGCAATTTCTGCTCCGGCGGAGATGTGCATGACATTATCGGTCCGCTCACCAAAATGGACATGAAGGGCCTGTTGAACTTCACCCGCATGACCGGTGACCTGGTCAAGGCCATGTTGGGCTGCGGCAAGCCGGTGATCTCGGCCGTGGACGGCGTGGCCGTGGGCGCCGGTGCTATCATCACCATGGCGTCTGACCTGCGGCTCGCGACACCAGAGGCAAAAACCGCGTTCCTGTTCACCCGTGTCGGACTGGCAGGATGCGACATGGGAGCGTGTGCCCTGCTGCCGCGCATCATTGGTCAGGGACGTGCCGCGGAACTGCTGTACACCGGGCGCGCCATGACGGCCGAGGAAGGCGAGCGCTGGGGCTATTACAACCGCCTTGTGGATGCAAAGGACCTCGAGACGGATGCGCTTGCGCTGGCGGCCAGGATCGCCGCCGGACCGAATTTTGCCCACTCCATTACCAAGACGCAGCTCAACCACGAGTGGTCTATGAGCCCGGAACAGGCCATCGAGGCCGAAGCACAGGCCCAGGCCATCTGCATGCAGACACAGGATTTTCATCGCGCCTACGAGGCGTTTGTGGCCAGGGAAAAACCGGTGTTCGAGGGCAATTGATCATGGCAGACACAAGTTTTCTCCATTGGCCGTTCTTTGAAGACAGGCATCGCGATCTGGCTGCATCGCTGGATGAGTGGTGCCGGGCCAACTTGCCGGTGGATCATTCGGATGTTGATGCAGCCTGCAAGGCGCTGGTAGCAAAGCTGGGACAGGACGGCTGGCTGGAACATTCAGCCATTGATCCCGACCAGCCTGGCGCGCTGGACGTGCGCAGTCTTTGCCTGATCCGCGAGACACTGGCGCGTCATGACGGGCTCGCCGATTTTTCGTTCGCCATGCAGGGCCTCGGCACCGGCGCGATCTCGTTGTTCGGGACGAGTGAGCAACAGGACTGGTTGCGCAAGACCAGAGCCGGAAACGCCCTGTCGGCGTTCGCGCTGAGCGAACCCCGCTCCGGTTCTGATGTGGCGGCAATGGACATGACGGCTGAGCGCGACGGCAACCACTTCGTGCTGAACGGAGAGAAAACCTGGATTTCCAATGGCGGTATCGCCGACTTCTATTGCGTTTTTGCCCGCACCGGCGAGGCGCCGGGCGCCAAAGGGTTGTCGTGCTTCCTGGTACCGGCCGACACGGACGGCCTGAACATTGCTGAACGTCTGGAGGTCATTGCCCCTCACCCGCTGGCGCGGCTTGAGCTTGACAATGTCCGCGTGAGTTCCGATGCGCTGATCGGCGAACCGGGACAGGGCTTCAAGGTCGCCATGTCAGTACTGGATGTTTTTCGCTCCACAGTCGGTGCCGCCGCCCTTGGGTTTGCCCGCCGGGCACTTGATGAAACAATGGATCGCGTGCGCGAACGTGAATTGTTTGGCGCCCCGATGGCCGAACTGCAGATGGTCCAGGGCCACGTGGCCGACATGGCACTGGATGTGGATGCCAGCGCCCTGCTGGTCTATCGCGCCGCATGGACCAAGGATAGGGGCGCGGTCCGGGTCACCCGCGAAGCGGCCATGGCGAAGCTGCATGCAACGGACCGGGCGCAGGCGGTGATCGATCGTGCCGTGCAACTACATGGCGGCGACGGGGTACGCAGCGGCCACATCGTGGAAAGCCTGTACCGCGAAATCCGGGCGCTTCGCATTTATGAAGGCGCGTCGGATGTACAAAAAGTGGTCATTGCACGCCAGATGCTGGCAGGAGGGTAAGCAGATGGACCTGTTACCAAGCGCTCATGTGGACACGTTCAGCCGGGACAACCTGCCGCCCTTTGACCAGTGGCCGGACTTCCTGCTCGACGGGTTCGACTATCCCGATCACCTCAATGCGGCGGTGGAACTGACCGACAAGATGGTCGACCAGGGTTTTGGCGACCATGTGGCCCTGATCGGCAATGGGCGCCGGCGCACCTACAAGGAGCTGTCCGATTGGACCAACCGCCTGGCCCACGCGCTGGTTGAGGATTACGGCGTCAGGCCCGGCAACCGTGTGCTGATCCGGTCCGCCAACAATCCGGCTATGGTGGCGTGCTGGCTGGCGGCGACCAAGGCCGGTGCCGTGGTGGTCAACACCATGCCGATGCTGCGTGCCGGCGAACTGTCGAAAATCGTCGACAAGGCTCAGGTGAACCTGGCCTTGTGCGACACCCGCATGATGGACGAGATCGTGGCCTGCGCCAAGGCATCGCCTACCCTTGAAAAGGTGATCGGTTTCGACGGCACCGCCAATCACGATGCGGAGCTGGATCGCGCCGGCCTGAACAAGGCCGTCTCCTTCGACGCCGTACAGACCAGTCGCGACGACGTGGCCCTGCTTGGTTTCACTTCCGGCACCACCGGTGAACCGAAGGCGACCATGCACTTCCATCGCGACCTGATGGTCATTGCAGACGGCTATGCCAGGGAGGTTCTCGGCGTAACACCGGATGACGTGTTTGTCGGCTCGCCACCGCTTGCCTTCACCTTCGGTCTGGGCGGACTTGCCGTGTTCCCGCTGCGTTTTGGCGCGACAGCAACCCTCCTGGAAACCGCGTCACCGCCCAACATGATCGAGATCATCGAGACCTACAAGGCGACCGTTTGCTTCACGGCACCGACTGCCTATCGTGCCATGATGCGAGCCATGGACGAAGGGGCTGATCTCTCGTCACTGCGGGTGGCGGTTTCTGCCGGAGAAACCCTGCCCGGCCCGGTGTTTGAGGAATGGAAAGCCAAGACCGGCAAGGAAATGCTCGACGGCATCGGATCGACCGAATTGCTGCACATCTTCATTTCCAATCGGTTCGGATCGGCCGCGCCTGCCCAGACCGGCACTCCGGTCACAGGCTACCATGCCATCGTGGTCGATGAAGACATGAGCGAAGTGCCACGCGGCACAATCGGCAAGTTGGCCGTCAAGGGCCCGACCGGGTGCCGCTACCTGAATGACAACAGACAGGCGAACTATGTGCGCGATGGCTGGAACCTGACTGGTGACAGCTTCATCCAGGATGAAACAGGCGTATTTCACTTTGCCGCACGCAGCGACGACATGATCATCTCGTCAGGTTACAACATTGCCGGCCCGGAAGTGGAAGCAGCGCTGTTGTCCCATGCCGAGGTGGTCGAGTGTGCCGTCATCGGCGTGGCAGACGAGGATCGTGGCCAGATCGTGCAGGCGCATGTGGTGCTGGCTGACGGTGTCGGCGCCGATGATGACTGTATCAAACGCCTGCAGGACCATGTGAAACAGACAATCGCGCCTTTCAAGTATCCGCGCTCGGTCGTGTTCACAGACGCACTGCCCAAGACGCAGACCGGCAAGATCCAACGTTTCCGCTTGAGGGGTAAATGACATGATGGAGTTTCTGCAACCAAAAGGCTGGAAACAACCAAAAGGCTATGCCAACGGCGTGGCCGCAGAAGGACGCATGGTATTCACCGGCGGCATGATCGGTTGGAATGCCGAAGAAGTGTTTGAAAGCAGGGATTTTGCCGGCCAGGCTGAACAGACGCTGCGCAACATCGTTGCGGTGCTGGCTGAAGCCGGAGCACGGCCGGATCACATCGTGCGCCTGACCTGGTATGTCACCGACAAGCAGGCGTACCTCGCCTCCCTGCGCGACCTTGGAGCCGCCTACAAACAGATCATTGGCCGGCATTTCCCGGCCATGGCCGTGGTTCAGGTGGTTGCACTGGTAGAAGACGACGCCATGGTGGAAATCGAGGCGACGGCCGTGGTGCCGCCCGCCGATCAATGATCATTTCAACGAGTTCGGATTGCCATGTGGAAACCGCCTGAAAAGATAAGATGGAGCCCGGACCCCGGTCATCTGCCCGACGCAGGTGAGCGCGCATCGTCAACCCTGTTCTCCCCGTTGCAGTCCGGACGGCTTGCGCTGCGCAACCGGACATGGGTGCCGGCAATGGTGCCGTGGCGGGCCACGGACAGCGGGTATGTAACCCCCGAAGTACTGGACTGGTATGGACGGTTTGCAAAAGGCCGCCCCGCCGCCATTGTTGTAGAGGCGACCGGCATCAGGGATGTACCGTCAGGCCCCCTGCTGCGCATTGGCCATGACCGGTTCCTGGACGGGCTTGAGCAACTGGTTGATGTGGTACACAGGGAAAGCGGCGGGACCACAAAGCTGTTCATTCAACTGATCGACTTTCTGGCCATCAAGCGGCGCCCTGACCGGGTCAAGTTCCTGGAGCGTTTCCTCACCATCACGCCGTCACATCGCCACGCGCTCTGCATGAGCGAGGCGGAAGAAGCCGACATCCGCCGGGCGATGATCGCCATGACCGACGATGAGCTTGAGCCGGTCCTGACTGCGCGCGAGTTCGAGGCGCTAACAAAGGGGTACCGTGAGCAGGTCAATGACATGCACCTGGATCACATCAAAGACCTGCCGAAGGTCCTGCCAGACCTGTTTGCCGAAGCGGCCGACCGCGCCAGCCGGGCCGGGTTTGACGGTGTCGAACTGCACTATGCCCATGCCTACACCATGGCCTCGTTCCTGTCGGCCACCAACCGGCGCGATGATGGATATGGCGGAGAAGCGGAGGCGCGGGTCCGCCTGCCGCTTGAAGTGTATCAGGCGGTACGTGAAACCGTACCGGAAGACTTCATAGTCGGCTCGAGATTCCTGGCGTCGGAGGAGATTGAAGGCGGCAGTACGCTTGACGACGTCTGTCATTTTGCAGCGGCCTTTGCCGGGGCCGGCATGGACTTCCTGTCGCTCTCGCGCGGCGGGAAATTCGACGACGCCAAGCAACCCAAAATGGGAGCTGCCGCCTATCCCTATACCGGGCCCAGCGGATACGAGTGCATGCCGCAATACATCTCCGATGAGAAAGGCCCGTTTGGCCGCAACTTCTCCGCGACCAGCGCAATTCGCAAAGCGGTGCGCAAGGCCGGCTTCGAAACACCGGTGGTTGCGGCCGGCGGCATCCACAGTTTCGACGTGGCGGAAGCTGCCTTGAATGACGGCACCGCCGACATTATCGGCGCGGCGCGACAGACACTCGCTGATCCTGACTGGTTCATGAAACTTGAAACCGGCCACGGCAGTGACATCCGGCTGTGTGAATACACCAATTACTGCGAAGGGCTCGACCAGAACCACAAGCAGGTGACCTGCAAGCTTTGGGACAGGGTGCAACTGGACGAACCCGGCGTGCGCAAGTCCTCAGACGGCAAGCGCCGCCTGATTGCACCGGATTGGACACCTGAATGACGCCGCCGGTCAGCCCGCAGAAAGACCGGTTTGTGCATGACCGACTGCCGCCTCCTGACCAGTGGCCGCAGATCCTGCCTCTGGAGGGCATGTCCGGTGTGGGCTTTCTCAATTGCGTGTCTTTTCTGCTCGATCGGCACATTTCAGTTGGTCGTGGTGACAGGCCGGCACTTCGAGGCGGTGACAGGACCTGGACCTATACCGAGTTGAGCCATCATGTCTGCCGGGCAGCGTCAGTGATGGTCCATCGTTACGACATCAGGCCGGGCAATCGGGTGCTGATCCGTGGCGGCAACTCACCGGAAGTCGCGCTTGTCTGGCTGGCGATACAAAAGATCGGTGCCGTAGCCGTCACGACAATGTCCTTGCTGCGCGACAACGAACTGCAGATCATCATCAACATGTCACTGCCTGCACTGGCGATCTGCGAAACCAGCCTGATGCAGGACCTGTCACTCGCCATCACTTCATCAGGCAAGGACATACCGGTCATCAGCTTTGACGCAGGCCAGGGCGAGTTGTTTGACCTGATGGCCGACGCCCAGCCGCGACAGGAAACCTGCGATACACTGTCGGATGACATTTCCCTGATTGCGTTTACCTCCGGCACAACCGGAAAACCCAAGGCCACTGTTCATTTTCATCGCGATGTGATCGCCATCTGCGAAACCATGTACCGCCACATCATTACACCTGCCCCGGATGATGTATTTATCGGCACCGCGCCACTGGCCTTTACGTTCGGACTCGGCGGGCTGCTGGTATTTCCGTTATATGCCGGTGCCTGCAGCGTTCTCAATGCACGTTATTCGCCGGAACAATTGCTTGATGCGATAGAGGCTTACGGGGCAACGGTTTGCTTTACCGTCCCGACGTTCTTTCAGCAGATGGTAAAACTGAAGACAGACCAATCACTGGCAAGCTTGCGTCTTGCCGTGTCCTCCGGTGAAGCCCTGCCCCTGCCTGTGCGCAAAGCATGGGCAGACGCGACCGGCATGGAACTGGCGGAAGTGCTGGGATCAACCGAGATGCTGCACGCCTTTGCCGGATCAACGGGACAGGATGTGCGCACAGGCTTCATCGGCCCGGCGATACCCGGCTATGAAATCGCGGTACTTGACGATGCTGGCCGAAAACTTCCGGCCAACGAAATAGGGCGGCTGGCGGTGAGAGGTCCGACCGGATGCCGGTATCTGGATGATGACCGCCAGCAGGCGTATGTGCGCGACGGGTGGAACATCACCGGGGATGCCTGTTCAATAACCGACGACGGCTACCTCGCCTATCACAGCCGCCTGGACGACATGATCATTTCATCAGGCTACAATATTTCAGGTGTCGAGGTTGAAAACACCCTGCTGCTGCACCCGAAGGTCCGCGAATGTGCCGTTGTCGGCGAAGCATCCGAAGAGCGTGGTCAGATCGTGGTGGCATACGTGGTAACGCCGGTTGCGGCAAAGGACAGACCTGGACTGGCTGACGAATTGCAGGACCACGTCAAAAACACCATCGCGCCCTACAAATACCCGCGCGCCATCCGGTTTCTGGACCAGTTGCCACGCAACGAATCCGGCAAGATTCAACGCTTCCGTCTGCGCGACATCTGAACAGAGATTTTCGGCCTAAACAACAACGGGATTGATGTCGAGCGATCCGCGGGTTGCATTGGAGTACGGGCACACCTGGTGCGCTTCCTCAACCAGTTTGGTCGCAAGTTCCTTGTCAATGCCCGGCAACGACACTTCCAGCTGCACATCCAGGCCGAAACCGCCTTCGGACCGCGGCCCGATGCCGACAGTGGACGTCACGCTGGTATCATCCGGGATTTTCATCTTCAGGTCTTCCGAATGACCGGCGACGAACTTCATGGCCCCTAGAAAACAGGCCGCATAACCGGAAGCAAACAATTGCTCGGGATTGTTGCCGTCCTTGCCGTCTCCGCCCAGTTCCTTCGGCGTGGACAATGTTACCTTGAATGCGCCATCAAGCGTGCCGGACGTACCATCGCGTCCACCGGTCGCGCGGGCTTTGGTACTGTAGAGTACTTCTGTGGGCATGATCAGTTCCTTCCTTGTTTTACAACCCGGAAGTATCGCCGTTCATTCCAGGAACACCTTGATACTAGCAGACCGGCCCCGGGCATCAATCACCGACAGGCGTGAAAATCCGACACCGCCAGCCTGCCACATGCCGCTGCGCGACCGCAGAGGTTCGCCGACAGGAACACCGTTGGCCAGCAGCCGGAACGGTGCGCGTCCGCCCTGCAATTTCAGTACGAGGGGTTGAACGGCCTGTCCCGATGCCAGGCCGAGGTCAATATGCGCCCCGTCCGGCGGGTACACGATATTCAGTGCCGCCTCATATGCGCCGACTTGCGGCAAACCGGTGTCCGGCGCCGAGAACCGCCTGAGCGCGACGGGCAGATCGGTTGCGGCTATTCTCACTGCACCGGCGGGTACCGGCGGCATGGCCTCAAGCTTCAGTCCGGACCGGACAAAGCCGTCGAACAGGATGGGTGCGGCCACGGTGATCCCGTTCAAATCAGGCACCGGCGCACCATCAGCGCGTCCAACCCAAACACCGAGCACGTAGCGGCCGTCAAATCCCACGGACCAGGCATCGCGATTACCGTAGCTGGTGCCGGTCTTGTAGCCGATCGGCAGCCGGGCCGAACCACGCGGAGGCGCGACACCCGACAACATGTCCGCCACGTGCCAGGTGGCAACGGGTGAGAACATGGCCCGGCCTCCCGCAGCAGACGGTGTTTCTGTAACCCCATCTCCCAGCACTGCAGAGCGCCCGTTATTGGCAAAAACAGTATACGCCTGCACAAGGTCCTTCAGTGTGACACCGACGCCGCCAAGACCAATGGCCAGCCCGGGTGCCTTGTCGTTCGCCAGGACCGGCACAACCCCTGCCCTGTGCAACCGGCCCAGCAGACGGGACGGTACAGTTGCCTGCAACAGCCTGACGGCCGGCACGTTGAGTGACAGTTGCAGCGCCTGGCGAACACTCACATCACCCTGGTATGTCAGGTCGAAATTGCGCGGTCGGTAGCCATCGAAACTGGCCGGGCGGTCCTCGATCAGGGTTTCCGGCAGCACCAGCCCGTCTTCCAGTGCCAGCGCGTAGATAAAGGGTTTCAGCGCAGACCCCGGCGACCGCTGCACGCCGGTCATGTCTATCCAGCCCGCCCGCCTGGCCTCCAGCAGGCCCGCCGACCCGACCTCTGCCAGCACGTCTCCGGAATGGGCATCAGCGAGCATCATGGCAACCGACAGGCTCGGTCCGAGCCGTTTCGCGGCCTCTGATGCCACCAGTTCAAGTGCCTGCTGCACCGGTCGTGACAATGTCACTTGATGAGAGCGAACCTCAGGCTGCAACCGACGGGCCTGCTGTGCCAGATGAGGTGCGAAAGCCGGCAGGGCCAGACGGCGCGCCTGAACCGGAACATCAGATGCCCGCGCCACCTCTCCGGGTGCAATGAAGCCTCCCTCGGCCATGCGCGCCAGCACCTGGTCGCGGGCGGCTTTGGCGCGCTCGCGATAACGGTCGGGCCGGCGGCGCTCCGGCGACTGCGGCAGGGCCACAAGAAGCGCGCCTTGAGCCAGGTTCAGAGATTTCGGTTCCTTGCCAAACCAGGCGAGCGAGGCGGCCCTTACGCCCTCGATATTGCCGCCATAAGGCGCATGAGTAAGATAAAGTTCGAGGATCCGGCGCTTGTCCAGACGGCGCTCGATCTGCAGCGCCCGGGCCATCTGGCGCAGTTTCGCCTGCAGGGATCGTTCAGATCGCGGCTCCAGCAATCGCGCCAGTTGCATGGTGATAGTCGATCCGCCTGACACGATCCGCCCGTGCCGCAACATCTGCCAGGCCGCACGGACCATGGCCAGCGGGTCCACACCGCCATGGTCCCAGAAACGCCGGTCCTCATAGGCGACCAGCATGCGCACAAATTCCGGGTCGATCTCGTCAAGGCGCACAGGCAGCCGCCAGCGCCCGTCGCGGGCGGCAAACGCCCGCAACAGATATCCATTGCGGTCCACAACCTCGACGGACTGTGTCGAGGCATCCGGCAGCGGCGGCGGATAGGCATCATCCAGAGCCGTAAGACCCGGTATTGCTACCAGTGCGATAAAGACTGCAACAAGCAGTACGGCAATGACCGGCTTGCGCTTCATGGTTGCGCCGGGCTCACATCAATCTGCCCTTCTGCAGTTCGGGCAGTGAACTGGGGCCGGTACATATCCTCAACCACGGCGGCAGGCTGGGTGAACTTGCCCGGCGATACCGCGCGGACCACATAGGCTGCGGTGAACTCCCTGTTGCCGCCTGCGCGTACATCAAACGCGGCAACAAACCGGTCGGCACGGAACTCGCTATGTGCCGCACTGGCATTGCCCAGCCATTCAAACGACTTGAGATCGGCGCTGCCCACCAGCTTCGGGCTGTCAATCTCGAATCCACCCGGCAGCAGGTCACTGGCCACAACACGCGCGGCCCAGTTGTTCTGCTGCACGATGTGAAGCACAACAACAAACCGATCGTTCTGCTTGACCTGACTGACGTCGGTTTCAATTCCGTCAAGCGTGTAATATTTGCGCTCGATGGTGAAACCCTTGCCGCCGGCAGGCAATGCCCTCAGCGGTGCAGCCAGCACATTCACTGTCGCCAGCACCTGTTCCTGCCCGCGATTGACAATCTCGAGTGGGTTCGCCGCAAGGTCATCGCCCGACGTTGTGGCGGAATACCCACCTGCATGGTCCGCGTCGCCCACTGAAAGCCGCATTGACGCATTGGTCTGTTTCAGACCGCGGGCGGCCAGCAGCATCCACACATTCTCCTGGGTGGTTGAATGCTGGTCACGAGCCGCTTTCGCTGCGACGAGGTCCACCATTACCGGGATTGACTGCGGCAGAGGCTGTGTCTCCGATGCCAGCGCCAGCATGGCCGATGCATCGCGCAGGCTCGACCCATAGTCTGATCTTGACAGGAGACCCTTGTCCTCACGCGCTCGCGCAAGAGCTGACTGGAACGCCACGCCGGAGCGGTTTGCATCACCATAGAGCGCCAACGCGGCCCCGAGTTGGGCCCGTGACATCGCACTCTTGAACTCATCCATCTTGGTGTCAGCGTAATAACGCAGGTCCCCCGCCGATGCACGGCGATTGCGGGCCAGGACGTAAAGTGCATAGGCAATCCCGGCACCACGATCCTTGACGTTCTGGTCATAGGACAGGACGTTTTGCAGGTTCTCCAATGCGGCCAGCATGGCTTTCTCACGAACCTTGAAACCCTTTTCCCGGGCCCGGGTCAGGAAATCGGTCACATAGGCATCAAGCCACAAATCGCCATAACCGGGGTTCCACAAGCCGAAGCTGCCTGCTGAAGACTGATTGGCCAGCACCCGGTAAATTGCCTTTTGAACCCGATCACTGACATCGCGGGCATCCTCGGCCTTGGGGTCGCCGGGCAGGTCGCTCAGATAAAGCAGTGGCAATGCCCGGCTGGTGGTCTGCTCGGTGCACCCGTAAGGATAGCGATCCAGGGACGCCAGCACCGACGCGGTATTGATGCCTCGTGTCCTGGATACATCGACTGTCACCAGAGCCCCATCCAGCTGACTGCCCACCAGCAGTGTCTCATCCAGTGCAACGGCCCCGCCGTTTGCCGCAAGCGTCATTTCCCTGCGCCGGGAGACCGGTAATGCCGCAGGCCGGACAGGCACATAAAGCGTCTGCGCCAGATCGATATCGAATTCATGGGTCAGCCGCACACTCAGTTTACCCGACCCGACGCCTGTGGCGGAAACAGGAACAGACAGGGAGACCTTTTCGCCTTCTGCCAGCTTGACGATGTTGGGCAGAAGCCCCTGATCCGATGACAATCCGTCTTCCGCAATGATCTCGACGACGTAATCTCCAGCCGGGCCATCAGTGTTGGCTATGTCGAGGCGCAGGCGCGACGTGTCGCCGGGCGCCATCACCTTCGGCGCAGACGCCAGCAGCACGACCGGA